>CANRFB010000001.1 GCA_947629785.1 uncultured Clostridia bacterium
TTCAGCATTATAGTGCCGTCGTAATCATAGCCTATGTAGATCTCCTCACTGCTTTTGTTTTCCACAAGGAACAGCAAGACCGCATCTTCATCTTCGGGAGCCTTTGCAATACCCTTGGAAATTATTCTCACTCCGTCCTTGTTGTAAACTTCATCACCGGAAGTATCAACAGACGTTTTCTTATCTGAATAGTCAAGCGTTATGGCTTTTTCTTCGGAAATCAAGCTATGATCTTCATCATACACAGCAAAGCTCAGACCGATATTTTCCAAGCCGTCATATCCAAGTAATTCAAATGTATCATACGGTAATATGTCTTCGGTATCTATCTCTATTATTTCCTTTCTGCCCGCCGGAAGATATACATCCTTACTTTCAGATATGTAAACACCGTTTATGAAAATATCCGGTATGACCACATAGACTGTATCTTCCGAATTATTTACCGCTTCGAGCCAGAGCGAATTTCCGTTTTCCGTCCTGAAAAGTGTTTCGGAAATTATGCTGACGCCGCCTTCATCATAAATTTTATCTTCGGAAAAATCAAGTATTTCATAACTGTATTTCGGGGAGAGCCCAGCTCTGAGCTGCTCCAGATAGGTATCTGTATCATAGTCATAGCTGTCATGCTTGTCTGTTTCTATGCGGAAAAGTTCTTCAAAGATCATGTTGTAAGAACTGTCATGGGCGGTAATTATAAACTCCACATCTGCAATATCCGTAAAGCCGAACTTGTCAAAAACAAATTTTCCGAAAGAAATGGTTTCTGTGTCTGAATCTCCTGCTTCCACCGATGAAAACAAGGTGAAAGGCACCGAATAGCCGTTTACGGCAAAGTATTTAATTCCCGAAAAATGTACTTCATCATCAGTGTTATTTTCAAAGGTAATATCCATTTCAGCATATTCTTTGGAAAGTTTCACTTCCGATGCGGTAATTCTTATGCCATCCTTGTCGTAAATTACACTATCGTCAGCGGAAACTATAGCCTTTTCGCTGTCATTTTCTTCTTCGTCAAGAACCACCGCGCCTTTTGTAATTTCTCCATTTTCGGGTGCAGTACTTTCCTGAACGGACGATTCCGAGGAATTGCAAGCAGATAATGTCAACAGGAACACCGCAATAATAACCGGAAAGATTTTTTTCATTATTGTTCCCCCATTTATTTTATAAGCCCTTTTATTTCCTCTTTGGAAAAAATATACTTTTTGTCGCAGAAATGACAGCAGACTTCTATATTATCCTCTTCTTCCGACATTTTTGTAAGTTCTTCCCTGCCAAGACTTATAAGCGCGCGCTCGACACGTTCCTTGCTGCATTCGCACCTGTATTCACAGCCGAAAGAATCCAGAATATTCGGTTCAAGACCGTCAAGAACTTTCATAGCAATATCTTCGGAAGTCATTCCCGAATCCAGCATTTTTGTAACGGGAGGAAGTTTGTTGACATTTGCTTCAAGAATATCAATACATTTTTCGTCCGCAAATGGCAAAAGCTGTATAAGGTAACCGCCTGCCGCTTTTACCGTAAGGTCGGGATTTACCAGAACCCCAAGCCCGCAGACGGTGGGAATCTGTTCGCTTACCGCAAAATAGCTTGCAATATCTTCTGCAATTTCCCCAGAAACTATTGGAACTTGTCCCACATAAGGTTCTTTAAGTCCAAGATCTTTCACAACGGAAAGCGTTCCGTTACGTCCCACAGCACCCGCAACATCAAGTTTCCCGAACCTGTTAAGGGGTATCTCAACGATCGGGTTGGAAACATAGGATTTTACATTTCCCCTGCTGTCAGCAACGGCTATAAGCGCTCCCGTTGCGCCGTCGCCGTTCAGGCGGATAGTTACCGAATCGTTCGCCCCTTTTAAACCTATTCCGATAAGCGAAGCGGCAATTGAAAGCCGTCCAAGAGCGGCAGTAACAACAGCAGAGGGCTGATGTATCTGTTCTATTCTTGAAACTATATCCAGAGCGTCAATAGCTGTAGCCGTTACCGAAGCGTCCGCAGAAATAGTCCTTACTATCTTAGCCATTTTATCAGACCTTTCTTGTTACATAGACAAGCTTTTCGCTGTCCGCCCTTGGCGGGTCAAAGCTGTCATAGTCGTATTTTGCGGCAATTTCCAGACCGCTTTTTATAAGAAGTTCATCAATGATATTTTCATCAAAAGCTATCTCGGAAAATCCGTCCTCATAGCGTTCGTATAAACCGCTTTCCATACGTTCAAAAAATGTAAGTGACATATCCACACGGTTGTCATCGCCGCCGTTATAAGTATTCTGCCAAGCACAGAATACATTCTCCATATCATAAACGAAAGTGTTGTTCCCAAGAATATCCCTGTGCTTATGCGGAGTGTTTATATCAAAGATAAAGAGTCCCTCGGGTTCGCAGAAAAGAGAGACTCTTTCAAATGTACGTTTGACAGCAGAAATATCAGGCAGATGATTTATCCCGTCCAGAGCGCAGATGGTAACATCAATAGTTCCGAACATATCAAGTTCTGTCATATCCTGACAAAGATACTGAATGTTCAGACCGCTTCCGATTTTCTTTTCAATGGCGGAATTCAGCATATCTTCCGAACTGTCAATTCCGATAACATCATAACCCATTCTGCTGAATTCCTCCGAAAGACTTCCTGTTCCGCAGGCAAGATCAAGCAGGATATTCTTTCTGCCGCCGTGAAGTTTTATAAGTGAATCAAAATACTCCGCACGTTTTTTGTAGGAAATATTTTCTGTCAATTGATCGTAAAAGTAAGCAAAGCTTCTGTAACCGCTCATTGTTTTTTGTGTCCCTTTTTATTAAGGCGTTTGAAAACAAGATCGTAGCCGCCGCTTCCCTGATAGTTGAGAGTGCGGTTCACACGGCTGATGGTTGCGGTGCTTGCGCCTGTTTCGGCAACAATATCCTTGTAGACTTTTTTATTTGTAAGCATTTTTGCGACCTGCATTCTCTGTGACATAGACTGGAGTTCTATCACAGTACACAGATCGCCGAAAAATGCTTCGCACTCCTCCTTGTTTTTAAGGGAGAGTATAGCCTCGTAAAGTTCGTTCATATGTTCATCATTAAGTTTGTTGTTCATGGAAATTTCCCGTTCCTTTCACTTCATGATTTTGATAACGCAAACCACTATCAAAGTATGCTGTTATCATTTTAACACATTATAGTGAAAAAGTAAATAGTTTTTTTGAAATTTTATTCATCATTTCTGATAATATCTTCAAGAGTTTCTCTCTTTACCGCAACACGGGACTCGCCGTTTTTTACGAAAACCACTGCCGGCTTGCAAAGTCTGTTATAATTTGAGGACATGGAGTAGTTATACGCACCTGTGGCAAGGACGGCAATAATATCTCCGGGAACGGCTTCCTGAAGCGGCATACACTCACCTATCAGATCGCCGCTCTCACAGCATTTTCCCGCAATTGTAACGACTGTGTCCTTGGGCTTTGAAGCCTTATTTGCAACGACAGCATCATATTTTGACTTGTAAAGCGCATATCTGGGATTGTCGCACATTCCGCCGTCAACGGAAACATAAGTGCGAATGTTCGGAATATGTTTTACACCGCCGACCGTGTAAAGCGTAATTCCCGCAGGCGCAGCAATTGAACGTCCCGGCTCGATAAGTATGAACGGAAGTTCTATGTCCTTTTCGGCGCAGAGTTCTTTTACCTTTACGGAAACCTTTTCCATATATCTGTCGTATGGAACGGGAGTATCGTCCTCGGTGTACTTGATTCCGAAACCGCCGCCAAGGTCAAGTTCTTTTATTTTGTGTCCGAGTTTTGTTTTAATGTCGGAGATGAAATTTATCATGATTTCCGAAGCAAGTACAAACGGGTCAATGTCAAATATCTGGCTTCCGATATGGCAGTGAAGTCCTACAAGATTTACATTTTCGAGTGAAACAGCTTTTTTCACCGCTTCAAATGCTTCTCCCGTTTCAAGCGCGAAACCGAATTTGCTGTCTATCTGACCTGTTTTTACAAAATCGTGTGTATGCGCGTCAACTCCGGGCTTAATGCGGAACATGATATTTGCCTTTATGCCTTTTTTCTTAGAAATATCGTTAAGACGTTCAAGCTCGAAGATATTGTCAACAATTATTCTGCCAACGTTGTTTTCAACAGCAAGAAGAAGTTCTTCATCGGTCTTGTTGTTGCCGTGGAAACAAATTTTATCCATGGGAAAACCTACCGAAAGCGCGGTATACAATTCGCCCTCGGAAACCACGTCCAGACCGATACCCTCGTCCATCATCACCCTGCACATTTCCTTGCAGCAAAATGCTTTGCTTGCATAGCAGACAAGCCCTTTGCCGCCGTAATATTTATCTATTGACTGCTTGAAACTGCGGCAGTGTTCACGAATAAGATCCTCGTCCATAATGTAAAGCGGAGTGCCGTATTTACCGGCAAGTTCCACAGTATCAAGCCCGCCGATGGTCAGATCTCCTTTTTCATTGACGGATAAATTTTTTGAAACAAACATTTTAATATCCCCTTTCATTCTTCTTCGGAAACCGCTTCCGAAATAAGCACGCGTATATCTTCCGTTCCCTCACCTGTCACCGCAGAAAATTCCACGGTCTTAATACTTTCAAAACATGGTATTTCCGACGCAAAACCAATCCTGCGCCGTTCCCTTTCCCGTCTTGAAAGCTTGTCCGCTTTTGTGAAAACAATAATAAACGGCAATTCGCTGTCGATAAGGAAATTTATCATCTGAATATCGTCAGCCGAGGGCGGGTGACGTATATCAATAAGCTGGACTATCAGCGCAATATCCCTGTCCGAATGGAGATACCCCTCTATGAGTTCTGCCCAACGGAGTTTTTCGTTTTTGGAAACTTTTGCATAACCATATCCGGGAAGATCGGTCATAAACACATCGCCTATGTCGTAAAAGTTTATAGTTGCCGTTTTTCCGGGAACAGCGGAAACCCTTGCAAGATTTTTCCTGTTAAAAAGCTTGTTTATAAGGGAAGATTTTCCCACATTTGACCGTCCCGAAAAAGCAATTTCCGGCTTTTCGGGTTCGGGTATCTGATCAAATTTACCGTAAGAAGCGTAAAATTCCGCAATATTGAAATTCATGTTCCACCTCCTGTGAAATATGCAATTTTGCTGTAATGCAATTGTAAACAGACAGGAATGTCAAATACATATCCATAATAATTATACCATGTAATTATGGATATTTCAAGAGGTTTTGAAAAATTTATACAACTTTGCAGCGGCAATAATGAATTTTAGACAAAGAAAAAATTCAATTTTCCTTTGTCATGTATCAATACGCACCATTTCTGTGATGATACGATCCCAGTATATAAGATCGTTTCTCTCGGTAAATCCAAGCTTTTCCCAGAAAGCATTTCCGTCCGTATTTTTTGAGAAAACGACTAAAGCCGCCTTGTTTATCCCAAGAGACTTTAACGCTTCCATAGCACTTTCAACAAGTTTTGACCCAATGCCCCTGCCGCGGAAATCAGGTAATACAGCCGTATGGTAAATATATCCTCTCCTGCCGTCATTACCGGCAATTATGGTTCCGACAATTTTCCCGTTCTCTTCCGAAACAAAACAGGTATCCGGATTTCTGTTCAGAAATTTTTCTATACCTTCTTCAGAATCGTCAAGATCATTCAATCCCATACCTTTGCAGGAAAGCCACAGTGAATATACTTGCTCGTAATCTGAAATTTTCATTTTCCTGATATTCATTTTATCCTCCAAAATTACGATTTTCTTTTCTTATAAACGGTTCATTTACTGTTTTATCGGTAAGAATATGATATTTTTCAGGACGTCTGAAAGCATTGCCCATCACTTCCCCCGAACGGTATTCCCGAAGCATATCAATGTCAGTTTCAGCCGTATAGATCCCCTCATCACAGGACGCTTCAAGAATACACATATCCCGCGTGCCGACCTCATCTTTCAGCCACGCTACGCCGTCAAATACGGTGGAATGCCCGTTGCAGTCGGAAACGCTGTCAGGGTAGTTGCAGGTTGCAATTGCAAGCATATTCTCATATGCTCTTGCACGGAGCGCCGACAGCCGGTTTATTTCCATTGGACAAGCATTGGGTGCAAGAACTACCTCCGCGCCTTTCAGCATAAGAATACGCGCGCTTTCCGGAAATTCCCTGTCAAAGCAAATCATAGCCCCGACTTTCACTACACCGCAGGAAATAGTATCAAGTTCGCAGACAAAAAACTCCTCTCCGGAAGTAAGAGCTTTTTCTGCCGAAAAATCGCAGGTATGGACTTTTGCGTAAACAAATTTTTTCTCTCCGAACCTGTCAAACAACACAAGAGAATTCCTCGTAGCATTTTCAAATTTTTCCAGAAATGTAATGCCTATTGCCACGTTAAGTTCTTTCGCAAGTTTTCCAAAAGATGTTACAAAATCGCTGTCAGCTGAGATGGCTTCTTTTGTCCACACATCGGCAGAACGTTCGTAAATATCATAGCCGATGCTCCACATTTCGGGGAATAATGCAATATCCGCGCCTGTTTCCTTGGCTTTTCGGCAGTATTCTATTCCTTTGCTCAGGTTCTTTTCAATCGAACCGCAGGGAGATATTTGCAGGAGCGCAATTTTAAGTTTACCCATAATAAACCCTCACTGTTCCAGCAGATTTATCTTGGCATTCAGTTCGTCCATAAAAATATCAAAATTTTTCTGCTGATCGGGAAATTTCGAGCCCACCATTTTGGGAGCTAACTGAATTTTTAATTCTTGCTTTTTGCCGTCGTCAAAGATCATATCAACGACTTTCTGCCCGAAGGGATAATTTTTTATTGTTATTTTCTTTGCATATTCCATATATTGAGAAACAGCTTCCGAGCCGAATGTACCGAACTTCATGCCTATAAGGCGGTCATTATCGGTCAAAGCGATATATCCCGCAATAATATTGCGGTTTGAAGCAAAAAATCCGGTTTGTTTATAAACGCAATAAAACGCAGTCCTTATACTTTCTCCCGCAGTCAGAAGCTGACCAAGTATCTGCATCATTTCTTCTTCATTGTACTTTTGCGTATAAAGGTTCATTTAAAACACTCCTTTAACAAAAATCCTGCTGCATAAAAATGCAGCAGGATCTGAAATCAATCGGTATAAACGCTTACTTTCTTGCGGTCACGACCAACTCTCTCGAATTTTACCTTGCCGTCGACCATTGCAAAAAGTGTATCATCAGAACCCTTTCCAACGCCTGTTCCGGCATGGATATGAGTGCCTCTCTGTCTTACGATAATATTACCTGCAAGAACGTGCTGTCCGTCAGCTCTCTTTACACCAAGACGTTTCGATTCGGAATCTCTTCCGTTCTTGGTGGAGCCCATACCTTTTTTATGTGCCATTTAAAATACACCTCCAGTACGGAAAATAATTTTGTTTTTACGCCTTAATAGCATCAATGCGAACTTTTGTGTAAGGCTGTCTGTGACCCTGTTTTCTGTGTGTAGAACCCTCCTTGGGCTTGTAGGTGAAAACAGTTATCTTCTTGGATTTTCCATTCTTGATGACCTTAGCCTCAACAGCTGCACCGCCCACATAAGGAGCACCCACATCAAGACCGCTGTCCTTTCCGACAGCAATTACCTTGTCGAAAGTAACAGTATCATCAGCGTTAACGTCCAGCTTTTCGATAAATATCTCATCGCCTTCTTTTACCTGATACTGCTTTCCGCCTGTTTCAATTATTGCGTACATTTCCGGCACCTGCCTTTTCTATAAACTCGCTGTAGTCAGGCGGCGCAAAGCGCACTTAACAAGCCTGCAACACGCGGCATTATTTATTATATCACAATTATTCCATGCTGTCAAGCATTTTTTTGAAATTTTACACCCGATCCTGCAAATTTATGAAATCAAACGCTCTCTTCTTCTTCCGAATGGCTGGGATTAGTTAGTCCTGCCCATGTACTGTTAACGCTTTCTACACATTCAAAATACTTCTGCGCTATCATGGACTGGGGAATTCCAAGCTGTGCGGCGCACTGCGACATTTCGTTCCAGTCCGCTCTTTCATAGGAAAGTATAAGCTTATACAAAATTCCTGCCCGTCCCTCGTATGAAAGAAGTGCATTCTTTATTTCATCACTTATAGGGAGCTGTTCCAGAACTTCCGCCAAAGGCATCTGCATAAGTTTTCCAAGTGTGGAGAACATTCCCATAAGATACGCTTCCGAACGTGATATAGGCATATTTTCCGCAGATTCCAGAAGTTCGCTTGCAAACGTTGCTCTCAGGAAAGATATTTTTATCAGTTCATCGGGCATAGAACCGTCGTCCTGTTTGAAACTTAACAGGTATATCCACTGTTTCAACTGTCCGAGTCCGAGTATTACCAATGCCTGTTTTACCGAATGAGCCCTGTTCCTAAGTGCAAAATATGCAGAGTTTACCAGTTTAAGAAGTGAGAATGTAAGCGAAACATCTCTTGAAATTATATTTTCTATCTCGTCAATATCAGGTTCGTCCTTGGTAACGGCTACCATCAGCAGGAAGAAATTGCTTTGCAGGTAGTTGACCTTTTTGATCTCGGAAGGCATCTTTTCCGATACGAAAGAACCCTGAAAATATGTACAGCCGAGAGATTTAGCCTTATTGTAAGCTTCCTGAGTTTCAATATTGTAAGCAACTATCTGTTTGCCGAAAGATTTTCCTATGTTAATGATATTTTCTATTGACGGATTATCATTCATCGGCGAAAAGTTTACTTTTATATAGTCCACAATATCAAGTATTCCGAAGAATCTTGGCGCAAACTCAAAATCTACCACTGCGATCTTATATCCGCTCTGCTTGTATTTTTCAATAAGATTCTGCGAAAACGGATTTGTTATCAGCGAATCCTCTATCTGAATGACAAGCTTGTTTGTAGAAAACATTTTCGGGATATTTTTTTCCAGAAGATTTGAAGTAAATGTCAGAAAAGCAGTCTTTCCGTCAAGGAACTTACTGCTGTCCATAGATGACAGGAAATTTTCAATAGCGTTAGCGGCGGAAGCATCGTCTGTACTTCCTGCTTTTAAGCTGTTATCGGTATATAATATTTCGTAACCAGTAGTTTCATGCTTTTCATTAACGATTGCCTGACGAACGATATAAGAATCCATCTGCAAATACCTCCTTGCATTAGTACATAACCATTATACCAAATTTATTTTCTTTTTTCAATATATTTTAAAAAATATTAAATCATTTCGGAAAAATTCATAATAAATTTATCAGAACGTAATCTTATCGTAACAATATCATTGGAAGAATACTTATCATACACCCCGATAACAGTCATACCGGCGTTTTTTGCGCTTACGATCCCGTTGAGAACGTCCTCAAATACGGCACACTCCGCAGGAGAAACACCCAGTTCCGAAGCCGCCAGCAGATACACATCGGGATAGTCCTTGCTTTTGCCTGCCTCGGCAGTTGTGCAGAACGCGTCAAAATATCCGTATACGCCATTGTGCCGCAGAACTGGTTCATAAAGTTCTTTCGGGGACGCCGTTGCAAGGGCAAGTTTTACTCCCCTGCCTTTCAGGTATTCAAGATACTCTTTCGCATTGTCTTTAAGGAATATATTATACCTGTATTCCTGAACCGCAAGCGCATTGAATTCCTTTATAAGGCTTTCCGTGTCCTCTTTTACGCCAAGTCTGTGCATTTCCTCGGCGGCTTCCTCGTATGTCAGCGAGGAAAGCTTTGCGGCAAAATCGTCCGAACATGGTATGCCTCTTTTGTTGAGAATTCTCTTGTCTATCTTCGCCCACACCGAATTAGATTCGATAAGCGTTCCGTCAAGGTCAAAAATCGCAGCCGAAAATTCCATATCCATCACCTGTTTTATTTCAGTTCAACAATGGTAACTCCGTCCTCACCCTCGCCGAACTGCCCCGCGCGAAAGCTTTTAACGGACGGATGTGATTTAAGGTGGCGCTGAATACCCTGCCTGAGAGCGCCTGTTCCCTTACCGTGAATTACCGTGATTATTCCTATTCCCGAAAGCACCGCATTGTCAATGAACATATCCAGTTCCATTATTCCCTCATCTACTGTCTGTCCGCGAATGTCAAGTTCCATTGAGGAAGAACGTTCCATTTTCCCGCGGACGCCCTTTGTGGAAACTTTTTTATTCTGATATGTGACCTTTTCGGGTTCTATAAGCCGCAGTTTCTTTACGCTTATTTTGGTTTTCATGATCCCCGACTGAACAAAGACCATTCCCGAGGAGTCGGGATCGCTTGCAAGTATGCCCTTTTTGTTTATGTCAACAATGGCAACACTGTCCCCTCTCCTGAAAGGGCGGGGCGGGACATATTCCTTGTGTTCCGCGGCAATTATGGGATTTGCAGTATCGAACATCTTGTTTAACGCGGCTTTGTTTTTGGAACGGGCATTTGCCGCAAGCTGTGAGAAATTCTCCTTGTCTTTCTGCTTCTTTATTTCGTTAAGCTCGTCCATAAGCGCATCAGCCTGCATACGGCAGCTTTCGACAATTCTCATAGCCTGTGTACGCGCCTTTGCTATCTCGTCCTCTTTGCGTTTGTTGAGAGCGTCTATTTCGCTTTCAAGCTCGGAAAGTTTCTTTTCATTTTCGCGGCGTAAATTTTCCGCTTCTTCGCTCTTTTTTTCAAGTTCAAGACGTGTTTCTTCTAATTTGGAAATTACTTCCTCAAATCGCTGGTTTTCGGTAGAAACAAGTTCATTTGCCCTGTCAATGATATTCTTGGGCATACCCAGCTTTGCGGATATTGAGAAAGCGTTTGATTTCCCCGGAGAACCTATTATAAGCCTGTAGGTAGGCTGCATAAGCGTCATGTCAAATTCGCAGGAAGCATTTTCTATGCCCTCACGTTCAATGGCATAAAGTTTAAGTTCCTGATAGTGAGTAGTAACAAGAAGCCTGCTTCCTCTGTACTTTAACTCGTCAATTATAGAAACAGCCAGTGCCGCGCCCTCAACAGGATCGGTTCCCGAACCAAGTTCATCAAAAAGCACAAGAGAATCCCTGTCCGCATCTTTGAGAATTTCCACAACACTGCTCATATGCGACGAAAACGTTGAAAGGCTGTCCTCAATGCTCTGCCTGTCTCCTATATCCACAAGGATATTCTTGAAAACTGAAATATGACTGCCGTCACCCGCAGGAATAAGCATACCGCACATTGTCATTGCCGTAAGAAGCCCCACCGTTTTAAGAAGAACTGTTTTACCGCCTGTGTTCGGACCGGTAACAATAAGCGCCTGATAGTCATATCCAAGCTTTATATCCACCGGAACGACCTTGTTTTTGTCAATCAGCGGGTGTCTTGCTTTTTTCAGTTCAATACGTCCGTCGTCGGAAATATCCGGCTCGCTCGCCCTCATTTTAGCCGCAAGATTTGATTTTGCAAAATAAAGGTTCAGTTCCGTACAGATAAGATAACTTTCAGCTATAGAATCTGCTCTTGCGGCACATTCAGAACTGAATTCAGCAATAATGCGTTCTATTTCTTCCTGTTCCTCGCCTTGAAGAACGCGTATCTCGTTGTTTGCTTCAACAACGGAAATAGGCTCTACAAAATAAGTAGCTCCGCTTGAAGAAGCCGCATGGACAAGCCCCTGAATGTTTCCTTTGTGTTCAGCTTTTACGGGAATAACATACCTGCCGTTCCGCATTGTAACAATATTTTCCTGCAAAGATTTCTGAACTTCGGTATTTTTAATAAGGTTATCAAGGCTTTCGCGGATTTTTATCCCCGCCTGAGCAATTTTGCGGCGGATATTTGCAAGGTTTGAACTTGCGGTATCAGCTATTTCGTCCTCTGAAAGTATAGACTCCTTTATTCTGTCCTCAAGATATTTATCGGGCGAAAGAGACGCGAAAAGTTCATCAAGTAGAGTTTCCTCCTCACCTCTTGATTTGTTCCAGTCGGAAAGTATCCGTATCTGATAAAGCATCTGAGCAATATCAAGAAGTTCACGCAGGGTCAGACTTGCCCCCGACTTTGCCCTGTTCAGAGAACCGCGCACGTCTTTAAATCCCGTAAATGCGGGAGTTCCGTATTTCACCGACAGATCGAACGCCTGAGCTGTTTTTCTGACTTCAAGCCTGACATTTTCAAGTTCCGTGATAGGTTCAAGGGCAAGAGCCGTTTCACGGGTACGGGCGTTTGAAGTTTCATCTGCCAGCATTTCAAGAATTTTATGTAATTCAAGAGAATTGTAATATTTATTCATAATGTAAAATTGTCCTTTCAATTGTGTTGCTTGTCCTCAAAACGGTTCGCAGACTTTTTTGTAGAAATCAAGAGATTTGAAATTCGCGTCTATACGCGCAAGAACATATTTTTCCGTTATTTCATTCAGAAGTTCCATTGACTTGTCGCCAAGCCTGAAATTAAAGAGCCGTTCCTGTTCGGAAAGACATATGAACCGCATAGCTTCAAGGACAGAATTTGTTATTCTTATGTGATAATAGTTTTCTTCAAGTTCCTTAAAAGCAAGATGTTCTCCGCAGAGCAGACAGGCGCGGTCTACAAGGAAATACATTTCTTCCGCCTGATACTTGTAACATTCACGGCAGCCGATGAGCTGCGGAAGCAGCCCGATCTCTGACATAAACCGCAGTTCAAAAACGCTTTTAAGGAATTCACAGCTTCTTAGATCCTCCGACAGGAAATGCAGCGTGTTAAGAAAAAGCCGCATAATATCCTTTGCAGTCTGACCTGTTGTAGTACAATGCCCTATAATTTCAGCAAAATATTCTGCCAAAGCAAGTTTTTTAATATCCATTCTCAATCCATAAAAAACTCTTGATACTTCGCTGCTATTGAGATAGTACCTGTCGCCGCGGCTGTTGAAGCAGAATTTTGAATAAGCAAACAGCTGTGTAGCCGAATTGCTTTTTCCGTGAATTTTTCTTGCGCCTTTTACGCATATTTCCACAATACCGTATTCCGCTGTAAGAATATCTATGAATTTGTCGTTTTCACCGTAATTGCGTTCCGATATTACTACTCCCATTGCTGTTATCAGCATCGGAGACCTCTCCTTTTATATTTGAAAAAAATTTAGTATTTATCCCCTTGTAATCAAGGTAATCCGTTATACGTCCGCTGAGTTCAAATTTATTCCATTTGTTTTCATCATAGTTATCTATCATAGTAAAGCCTCCATGATCTATCAAAAGTCTTTACTATAATTATTGCCATGACGCTTGTCACATATTAGTGGAATTATTTGATAATCCAAAATTGCATATAAGTTTTTCCTTATTCCGCCAGTCCTCACGGACTTTCACCCAGCATTGAAGATTTACCTTTATTTCAAAGAACCGTTCCAGTTCTTCGCGGGCAAGCTGACCTATCTTTTTAAGCATGGAACCGTTTTTGCCGATAACCATTCCCTTGTGAGAATCCCTTTCACAGTATATGGTCGCAGAAATATCAAGAATATCCTCACCGTTTCTGTTGGTGCGTTCTTCCATCTGCTCGATCATTACCGCGATCCCGTGAGGAACTTCATCGCTCATAAGTTCGAGAATCTTTTCCCGTATCATTTCGGAAGCTATTACCTGTTCCGGCTGGTCGGTAAAGGAACTGTCCGAAAAATAGTGAGGACCTTCCGAAGAATGTTTTTTCACCTCGTCCCATACTATGTCAATTCCGTCATTCTGAGTCACGCTTATGGGAATTATAGTTTCAAAATCGTAAAGTCTGCTGTATTCCAGAATGATCGGCGCAAGCTTTTCCTTGTCTTTGAGAATGTCTATCTTGTTAAGGATAAGAATTACCTTGTCGTTTTTCCGGAAACCGTTTATAATGTTCCGCTCATTTTCGTCAAATTTTGCAGTCACATCCGAAACCATAAGTATCAGATCAACGTCCGCTATCGAGTCCTTGACCGTCTTGTTCATGTGTTCCCCAAGCTTGTTTTTAGATCTGTGAACGCCCGGCGTGTCCATAAAAACATACTGGGTGTTTTCTTCCGTAACTATGCCGGATATCCGCGTTCTTGTAGTCTGGGGCTTGCTGCTGACCGCAGCGATCTTTTCGCCTGTCAGGGCATTGAGGAGAGATGATTTCCCCGCATTTGCCTTTCCGACTATAGTGACAAATTCATTTCTTGTTTCCATTGTTATTCCTTTCTTTTTTGCCTGTTCCGAAAATAAACCATACCGCCGCGGGAATTGATGTTATAAATCCCAGAAGCGACAGGAGGTGCGTGCTGTAATATTCTATAATGTTTTTTATAACATCAAAGTCAAGGAAAAACAGCAGCCCCGCAATTACGGCAAACACCGCCGTTACAAGAACAGCCCCCGCAGCCGCGTCCTTGGCAAATTTTGCAGTCTTATTGTATTCCTTGACGGAAAGGTCAACGGCTTTTTCGACAGCGGTATTTATCATTTCGCTTGCCATTACCGAAGAAAATGTAAGCACAAGCAGGATATAGTCCGTTCTTGACAATTCATAAAAGAACGAGAACGCCGTCACATATACCGCCGCTATGATGTGAAACCTGAAATTCCGCTGGGAACGTATCGTTTCCCAAATTCCCTCTGCCGCATAAACAAACGATTTAAGAAATGCTTTCATTGTATATCTGTAAATTCCTGTTCTCTGGTAATTCCGAGATTTTCAAGGATAAGTTCTTCCTTTTCGTGCATTTTTGCGGCTTCAAGAGGGGTAGTTTCATGGTCGTAGCCAAGCAGATGAAGCATTGAATGTACCGTCAGAAATCCCACTTCACGTTCAAGGGAATGGTCGTATATCTTTGCCTGTTTCAAAGCGGTTTCCATTGAAATTACAACATCTCCCAGCAAACGCGCTCCTGTTTCGTTGTTTAGATCGTAAACGCCGTTTTCTCCAAGGGGAAACGACAGCACGTCCGTGGGCATATCCTTGCTTCTGTAAAGCTTATTCAGCTTTTGTATCTCATCGTTATCAACGAACAGAACGCTTACTTCGGCAGGGTCTGTAAAATTTTCCTCCGAAAGCACTGCCTGACAGCATTTTCTTACAAGCGGTCTTATTCCCTTTGGCAGCTTTATTTTTTTCTGATTATTCCCTATCATAACTTTTAACTTGGGCATTTTTATCACGTCCTTCTTTCTCTGTATGCGTTTTCATAAGCTTTTATAATATCCTGTACAAGCTTGTGGCGTACAACGTCCTTTTCTGTAAATCTTGTTATGCAGATATCCTCGACATTTTTAAGAATGTTCATGGCGTCTATAAGTCCCGATTTCTTGCTGTCGGGAAGATCTATCTGGGTTATATCTCCCGTAATCACCATTTTGCTGTTGAATCCCAGACGGGTGAGGAACATTTTTATCTGTTCCCTTGTGGTATTCTGCGCTTCATCAAGAATTATGAAAGAATCGTCCAGAGTGCGTCCTCTCATGTAAGCAAGCGGCGCAACTTCGATGCTTCCCCGTTCCATGTGCTTTGCAAAAGTTTCCGCACCGAACATATCGAAAAGCGCGTCATACAGCGGGCGAAGATACGGATCGACTTTGTTCTGCAGATCTCCGGGCAGGAAACCAAGTTTTTCTCCCGCTTCCACCGCAGGACGTGTAAGAATGATCTTGGTTACTTCATGGGCTTTGAACGCCTTTACCGCCATTGCCACCGCAAGGTAAGTCTTTCCGGTTCCCGCAGGACCGACTCCCATGACAATAGTATTCTTGGAAATAGCTTCCACATACTTTTTCTGACCGAGAGTCTTGGCTTTAACGACTTTGCCTCCCGTTGTTACGCAAATTCCGCCGTCAGCAAGACTTGTTATCTGCTGCATGGAATTTTCGTCCACCATTGAACTTACATAGCGGATATTTTGTTCATTTATGGTTTCACCTTTTTTAACAAGGGTAAGCAAAGTTTCCACCGCCGACTTGGCTTTTGCAACGGCTTCGCTTTCGCCGCTTATGCGTATATCGCTGCCGCGGTTCAGGATAGCGACTCCGTATTGCCTTTGCAGCAGATTGATATTTTCATCATAACTTCCGAAAAGTGATAGTGCGTGTTCGATATTTTCCAGACTAATTACAGCTTCTGCCATTTGTATACCTCTTAATATGGTTTAATTTTACATTTATGGGATATATTGTGCATTTAAACCCATATATAGATATTATACCACAAATTTTTCATTCTGAAAAGGGGTAATTTTCATTTTGCCATAATTTCCTGCTGAATTCCAATATTTCCCTCTAAAGTATACTTTACGGTTACGTCCGAGCCGCTGTCTGTTTCGCTGAAAAACACTTCCTTATCCACGACTGTCACATTGCCGTCCGAAAGAAAGTTTTTCTCGTAAAGCTTTATCTTGCTTTCAAGTATCTGCTTTGCCTTTTCATGGGTGTAGGAAATTTTCTCAATACTGTAGGGGCGATATTCCGAAATAAGCGTGCCAACGGGAAGTTCTATATTGCATATACGAAAATTGGTCGCCGTTTCGTCATATTCATACTGTCCGAAATCGTTCCTGCCTATGTAAAGCGGTATTTTCAGCCCGAAAAATGTAAAGTATTTCCGCTTTACTCTTTCGGAATAATCAAATATTTCATCATTGTAAGGCTGTGAAAATGTGACTTTTTCGGTGTATCTGCCTATGACTTCACCCATTGAATGAACAAGATAAACTCCGCCGTGACCGTCCTCCACCGTTCCGCTGACAAGCAAGTCCCCTTTTTTAACACCGTCATAAAGCATTGGTATAAGCATACCATTGTATATCTTCTTGATGTCAACTATCTGCGCATCCTTTGCGGAAACTATATTGCAGGGCGTGTGCGTTGAGATCATTTCGGGCGGGTCGGTCATTTCGCTTATTTCCGCCTGAATTTTACAGCCGGAAGAGCGTATCCCTATCCATTTTATCTCGTCTGTAAAAGAAACTATACGCCTTTCTGCATCACGCAGATCTATGTTCGGAATAAATGCGCCTATCTTTATTCCCGCATCACTTAATATTGATATGACCTGCTTGTCTGTAAGTGTTTCGTTGCCGTATATTTCGATTGACATTACTATATTTGAAAGGTAAAATATCATCAGCAGGGACAGAAAAACACCTATTGCTATCCCGAACCGCAGGCGGTATTTCTTTATCCTGAAAATACTTCCCCGCTTTTCTGAAATGCCGATAGAAACGGCGTTTTCCTCGGCAATTTCACATACGGCGGGGAAATCTCCGCCGTATACCCTGCCGTATATCTTTCCCTTTTTGTAACTTATTCCTGAAACGGAGACCGTGCTTTGTTTCAGGATATTCAGGAAAATCTCCGGTTCAGCGGAAACGGCTTCAAATGTGATAACTCCTCTTATATTGTCAAACATCGGAACTTTCTCCCTTCATGATTTTTTCAAATTCCACCGAGGAAAACTTCCCGTCCACCACTATTCCGTCGGTGTTGTAGTCGGAAATTTTCAGGTCTTGTCCCCATATGCTTACAGTCAGCGTGGAAGTCCGCAGTTTCACAAGAATATCGTTGTATTCAAGTATTCTTTTGCAATTTTCTATCTCTAAATGGGTGTTGTCGGTAATGTTCATGTATGTATTCAGGTAAAGCTTCTTTCTGACATATTTTGAAACAATATCATTGTATCTGTCCTTTAGTCTTTCGCCCATATGCTTTTCTCTCCTTTAGTTTCATTACTAAAATTATATTACCGGAAATTTTTTCATATACTTTTATAAGACAAGTTTAACGGCAATATTTCGGAAAGGAAGTCTGTTTACATATGAAAAAATTTACAGCGGGCGCGCTTGCGGTTCTTTACGCGTTTTTTCTTGTTGTTTTTTTAAAAGATGTGGGAACGGCAGCGGCAGATTCCGTGAAAGTATGCCTTGAAGTCATAATCCCGTCGCTTTATGCGTTTATGGTTATCTCTGGATTTATAGTTTCAAGCGGGATATATTCTGTCCTCAGCAAACCGTTCGGGATAATATCAAGATATGTTTTCCGTATTCCCGAAGAATACTTTTCGGTGTTCCTGATAGGAAGTATAGGCGGCTATCCTGTCGGTGCAAAACTCCTTGCGGAACTTTATAAAAGCGGCAGAATAGACAAAAAAACAGCGGAAAGTATGCTTTCCTACTGTTATCTTGCAGGTCCTGCATTCATATGCAGTATCGCGGGCGTGAGACTTTTCGGAAGTGTAAAAGCAGGACTTATGATATTCGCATCGGTATTCCTTGCAAATGTTATACTTGGTTTTATAAAAGGTCTGAACAGGGAGATTCCGCCAAGAGCCGCAAGCAAACCAAATCTGAATATTTCCATGGAATGTCTTATAGATTCGATCTACAGCGGCGCAAAGGGAATGTTGTCGATTTGTGCGGTAATTGTTTTCTTTTCTTCCATAATATGTATATTAGACAAACTGAATATTATAAAATATATTGCAAATATCCTGTCAGAATTTACATATCTGAACTTTTCCGACAGTATTGCAGCGGTGCGTGCCTTTATCGAAATTAGTAATATAAGCTTGCTTACAGCGGGAAATATCAGACTTATGCCCCTTACAGCGGCGTTACTGTCTTTCGGCGGCATATGTGTCACCATTCAGACTAAAGGATTTGTAACAGGTGTATTGTCTACTAAATGTTTTTATTTTACCCGATTAATAGCCTCAATTATTTCATATTTTTTATGTAAAATTTTTATTGTAGTAATGAATTTTGATTCTGTGCTTGCTTCTTCACAAGCAGTTTATAGCTATCGTCAAAATTCACCAATTCCATCAGTATTTTTGTTAATTATGACAATTTTATTGTTGTTGAATTTTTCTATAGAAAAAAGAAAAAATTTATGATATAATAGAAGCTGATAATAATTTACCCAAGAAAGGAATGTTATTCTATGGCAAAAAAGAAATATTTCGGCAATGACATACCTCCCCAGTGCCAATACTGCACTTTCGGAACAAGAGCTAAAGACGGCGGCAAGGTTCTTTGCGAAAAAAGAGGACTTGTAAACGGTGATTCCAACTGCCCTAAGTATGTCTATTCCCCTCTTAAACGTATTCCTGTAAAACAGCTCCATATTCCGGGAAATTTTGATGACGAGTAAAACTCTCCTTTAAACATAAATCAATCCTCAGAAAAAAGCCTTGCGGTCACTTGACTGTAAGGCTTTTTTCGTACATATAAATGTTATCTGCAATTTCCTTGAAAATAGGTCCTGCCGCCATGTTGCCCGATTTCCCGCCCTCAGAAAGTATGGTAACGGCATATTTTGGTGAGTAAACGGGAAAATACCCCGTGAACCAACAGTTCATTATCTCGCTGCCGCTGATGTCAAAATTTCCCGTCTGGGCGGTGGAAGTCTTTCCTCCCGCGGAAGTCCTGTCGGGCTTGGACATGGAATTTTCCGCTTTTACCGTCTTTTGCATGAAAACTTTCAGTTTCCGAGCCGTGGTGCAGGAAATCACTCTTTTCCCCGCTGTAACTGGAAGATACTCAATATTTCCCTCACTGTCTATTGTTCCTTTCACCAGTGACGGTTCGCAGATAACGCCGTCATTGGCAATTGCGGAAGTCATTCTGCATATCTGCAAAGGTGTGGCTGTCAGCATTCCCTGTCCGAAAGACATATTTGCCCTTTCGGCGGGAATTTCTATATCCGACATGGTTTGCAGATTCCCCGAAGCGGAAACCATTCCGTCGCAAAGTGCGGTCGATTTCCCGAAACCAAGTGCGGAAGCGGTCTCAATGTATTTTTCTTTGTCCAGATACTCGCTTAAAGCAATAAAATAGGTGTTGCAGGATTCAACCATGGCGCTGCACATATCTATTTCGCCGTGACCGCCCCATTTATGACAGTTGAAAACTTGTCCGCTTACGTCAGCCGAACCTGTACAGATATAGCTGTATTCGGGGCTTATACCCTGTTCCAGAGCCGCCGATGCGGTAACAAGTTTAAAGATCGACCCAACACTGTACGCCGAAAACGCCCTGTTTATAAACGGTGAATCGGGATCATTCAGCGAAGCGGATATATCCGTTGTGTCAAAATCGGGACAGCTTACGACCGACTTTATCTCTCCCGTTTTCACGTCCATAACTACTATAGCGCCGCGCTTCAGAGAAAATTTTCCGGCGGCATTTTCACATATCTGCTGAATATTCTTGTCAAGTGTAGTAACCACACCGCTTTTAACAGGTTCTGCATATGAAATTTCCGATTCTATCCCGCCCAGAACATTTCCCAGCGCGTCCACTCCTACAGAAGCCGCGCTGTAGGAACTTTCCGAACGCAGCAGGCTGTCAAAAGCTTTTTCAAGTCCATATACGCCCGTATTTTCGGAAGTATACCCAATAATATGCGGCGCAAGCTGACTGCTGTCCGTCCTGAGTTTTGAGCGGAAAATTATAACACTGTCTTTCAGTATTTCCGATTCGGGGGAAACTCTGCACAAAAACGGAAGATTTCCCATGACGCCTCGGTAATATGTTTCCCTGTCCATGATATAGGGAATTATCTTTACCGCGCTGTCACTGTTTGGGATCACTACCGCTTCATATTTATCACCGTAATTTACAAGGGGGTTCATATTGCAGTCATAGATACCGCCGTATTCGCAGGAAGATCTTACGGTATAATATCCTTTTCCTGCCGAAACAGCGGCAATTTCGTCGTCTTTTATAAGCAGAAGGAGCCTTGCGGACAAAGCTGCCGAAACCAGTATAAACACTGCAAAAACAATTTTCAGACGGTCCAAAACAAACACCTCACGGAATAGTATTGACAATTCCGTGAGGTGTATGCAAAATTACTTTATATTGTTCTTTATTTTAGCGGCGGTAAGGGTATTTTTCATAAGCATTGCAATTGTCATAGGACCGACGCCGCCCGGAACTGGGGTTATGTAACCTGCTTTGTCAAAGCAAGCGTCATAATCCACATCTCCGCAAAGTTTGCCGTTTTCGCTACGGTTCATACCCACATCAATGACTACTGCGCCCTCTTTTACCATATCGGGAGTGACAAATTTTGCCTTTCCTACAGCGGCGACTAATATATCCGCTCTCGCACAAATTTCGGCAAGATTTTTCGTTCTGGAATGGCATATCGTCACCGTTCCGTGCTTGTGAAGCAGAAGCATAGCCATAGGTTTGCCCACAATATTGCTTCTTCCGATAACAACGCAGTTCTTTCCACAGACGTCAACGCCCGTTTCGGCTATAAGTTCCATGACTCCCGCAGGCGTGCAGGGAAGAAAACTGAAATCCCCTATCATTATATGTCCCACATTTGCAGGGTGAAAAGCGTCCACGTCCTTGTCGGGACGAATGGCATTGATTATGGAATTTTCATTTATCTGCTTCGGCAGCGGAAGCTGTACAAGTATTCCGTTGACTTTATCATCGTTATTAAGCTTGCCAACAAGTTCTAAAAGTTCCTTTTCGGTTGTTTCCTCGGGAAGTGTGTACTCATAGGACGTGAAACCTACTTCCTCGCAGGCTTTTTTCTTATTGTTGACATAAACTCTTGATGCGGGATCGTTTCCCACAATAACTACCGCAAGACCGATCTCGATCCCCTGTTTTTTCAGTTCATCGGCTTCTTTCCGAACGTCCGCCTTTACTCTTGCGGATACTGCTTTTCCGTCAATTATCTGAGCCATCTTTTATATCCTCCTTTTCGGTATCGGGTCCTTCATCGTCCGTAAGCCTGTCCTCCGGTCGAAGTTCCGCGTCTTTGTTGTGTTTCAAAGCCCTTTTTTCGGCTTTCTTTTCCTCGGCGGCTTTGTATTTCTCCTCCGTTTCGGAGATCAAGCGCTTTGACTCCTCCGTATCTTTGTAAAATACATACTCTCCGTCCATTTTTATCTTATGTCTCATTGCGATAATAAACACTATGGAAATTACTACGCATATTCCCGCAACTAACTGGGAAATTCTCAGGTGACCTACCATAAGGCTGTCTGTACGGAGTCCCTCTATGAACATTCTTCCGAAACCGTACCAGCCGATGTACATAAGGAAAAGTTCGCCGTCAAACTTGCGGCGCTTTGAATACAGGTGAAGCAGGATAAATCCCAGCAAGCACCAAAGCGATTCATACAGAAAGCATGGGTGTACGGGAAGTGACGGATCCACCGTAACTCCCGTAAGTTCATAGATATTTTCAAAATCCGCTTTGAGAGCCGCTTGTATTCTCGGACTTGTCATTCCCCAAGGAAGTTCGGTATTCCGCCCGAAACATTCATGGTTGAAGAAGTTTCCCCATCTGCCGAAAGTCTGCCCAATCAGAAATCCGAGCCCCGCAAGGTCAAGCAGCGGAAGAAGCCGCACCTTGCGTATTTTTGCGGTAATTGCCCCGAAAATAAGCGCTCCGATTATTCCTCCGTAAATTGCAAGACCTCCGTCCCGTATGGCGAAAATTTCGGATATATCATTCCTGTAATTGTCCCACATCATGAAAACATAGTAAAGTCTTGCTCCTATGACCGCGCCTATAAACCCGAAAAAAACCACATCATTTGCCCTGTCGTCGTCAATTCCGAAGCTTTTCATTCTTCTGAAACAGTATATTACCGCCAGAAGCAGACCTATCATTATCATTATCCCGTACCACTTTATCGTCACTCCGAAAATCGTAAAAGCATCACTGTAAACGGGAAATTCAATATTCAGCTTCGGGAAAGACAACGTATTCCATTCTGCGCTGCTCAAACCTGTCCCTCCTTGCTGTCAAGAGGTTCTATTATTGAAAGTGTGACATTTTCAGTGTTAAACTGCTTTTCAAGACGTTTCTGAACATCTTCAAACGTGATATCCGCAACGGCTTCTATTGCATCAAAAATGGAAATATCCCCCATCATTTTAAAATTTAACATTCCCGTTGCAATAGCGTCCGCGTCATTAAGGTCGCGTATAAGGGAACCGTAATACGCTTTTTTAATAAGTTCAAAACGTTCGCGGTCAAGCCCCTCTTTTTTGCAGCGTTCTATTTCGGCGACTATCCTGTCCCTTACAAGTCGTGGATCTCTTGATTCGCCGCCGAAGATGGAGCAGAAATATCCGTCACCGTTAAAGACTTCCGACGAGAATGATGAATTTATCAGCCCCTCATCGTAAAGCTGCTTGTAAAAATCCGAAGTATCGCTTGCAATAAGCGAAAGTACAAAATTTGTTTCCCGTTCCGCCCTGAACATTTCCATGCCGTCTTTGTCTGGCTTTGCCTTGAAACCGATATTGAATATAGGCATTGAAACTTCTAATTTCTGAACGACTTCTTTCTTACAAACAGTGTCTGGTTCAGGCTCAAATGCCGTTTCAAGTTCGGGATTGTCGTTGTTTTTCAGAAGTTTATCGCAAAGTTCAAGAACTTTGTCCTCGTCAACATTTCCCGCAATACTGAGAACCATATTATTAAGATTGTAGAACGTATAATAGCATTTGTAAAGCAGGTCAGCATTTATCTTGGCGATACTCTCAACCGTTCCCGCAATATCTATCTTCACAGGGTGGTTGTGGTATATTCCCTGAAGCATATTGAAAAATACCCGCCAATTTGCATCATCGTCATACATACGGATTTCCTGACCGATTATCCCCTGTTCCTTGCGCACGGTCTCCTCGGTAAAATAAGGGTCCTGCACAAAGCTGAGAAGAATTTCCAGCGAATCGTAAACATTGTCCGTACAGCTGAAAAGATAACAGGTCTTGTCAAAGGAAGTATAAGCATTTGCTGAAGCGCCCGTCTTGGCGTAAAGGCTGAACACATCGCAGTCCTCGTTCTCAAAAAGCTTGTGTTCCAGATAGTGTGCGATACCGTTCGGAACGGTTATGAAGTCGGGGTCGTCCTTTGTCTTGAATTTAGTGTTTATCGAACCGTATTTAGTTCCGAAAAGGGCATATGTGGAACTGTAGTCCTCCATTTTCCAGATAAAAATATCAAGACCCGTGGGGTGTTTCACATATGTGTACTGTTCGCCTGTACGCTCGTTTTTAACAATTTTCTTTTCCATTACTTATTCTCCTCCTTTCCCGCAAGAACATAGACCGTATCGGGTTTTAAGGAATTTGCCGCGGAAATTATGCCGTCACGGGTAACTTTCATAAGCTTTTCTATCTGTTCCGCAGGCGAATTGAGATTGCCGTTATAAATCCGTTCCAGATACCAGCTTGCAATTGACGAAGCATTATCCTCAATACCTTTCCATTTATTCACAATTGAGCGCCGTGCATTTTCCATTTCCTCATTTGTGAAATCGCCGTTTTTGATGGCATTCAATTGATTCATTATCTCCGCTTCAGCTTTTTCAACATTGGAACGTTCAACTCCGCTGTCAACATAAACAACGCCCTTTGCGGCATTTATCCCCGAAGAACAGTAGTAACACAGACTTAGCTTTTCACGGACGTTCATAAACAGTTTGGAAATAGGCGTTGCTCCGAAAACTGCGTTCATAAGTTTCATCGCAACAATATCTTCATAATTCGTCTTGAAAGCCATTACCATTTTGCTTTGAGCAACATCGAGATTCTCGCTGACTCTGCAAATCTCGTCTTTTAATGGAGATTTTTGGGAATGATTATCTCCCGCATAGTTCCTTTTTATCTTTGAAAAAGCATCCGCCAGAATGTCCCGACAGCTTTCGGAATATTCCTCGCCTACATAGCAAATTTCAATCTGAGCTGTTGCAAGAAGTCTCTTATACTGTTCATAAGCGGAAACAGCCGTTATCCTGCCCGCGGTTTCCTTGTTTCCGTTGACCGAAATCGCAGCTGGTTCGTTTCTGTAAACATTCTGATTTGCCCTTTTGAACGCATACGCGCGTTTTTCGTTTATTTCCGCGTCGATATCGTCAAGAAGCTCCTGCTTTTTCAGTTCAAAATCCTTTTCTTCAAACCCGTTCCCCGAAACATTCGGCGAAATAAGACAGCCTGTAAGCAGTTCAATAAGTTCTTCGGTAATTTTTTCACCGTCAAATGTGTATCGGTTATTGATACACCCCGCACAAAGTACAAGCACCTGACTGTCGCCCATTTTTGTCACCGAACCTCTAAGGCTCGCCCCGTAAAGGGAGTATAGCTTTTTATTAAGAAGCGTCACCGACGGATAGTCTTTGCTTGTTCCGCTGAGTATCCGCGGAATAATGGCATTTTCCGAAACGGTTTCAATCGAAAGCGGCGTTAATAGGTTAATGAAAATATTATTCAGCTTCTGCCTTTTGTTTATCAGCGCAGTAAAATGTATTCCCTCGCCTATCTTTTCTCGCTTGTAAGTTATTGCCAATTTTACCAACTCCTGTAACAAGATGTTTAAAAATGCACGCATATGCGATGCCTTTATTATTATAACACATAATTTTTTATAAATCTATACCTTGACAAAAAAAAAGTTAGGTATTAAAATTAAAGTATACAGAATTTACCGCACCATGCGGAAAAATGGAGTGAATTTTATGGCATCAGGCAAAATTAAACCTAAAGAATGTCCCCCGTTCCTCAACGAATTTTTCACCTATCAGCGAGTGGTAAAGATAAAATCGGAAAGGACCCTCGAATCTTATTACATAGACCTGAGATTGTTTTTACGATATATCAAGCTGACCCGTAACGGTATTACTCCCGATATACCGATAAATAAAATACCGATAAACGACGTTTCACTTGAAGATATAAGTAATCTGACAAAGCTTGATATACTGAATTACCTCAGCTATGTGGCAACGGAAAGAAACAACACCGCCAAGACCCGCCACAGAAAGCTTGCTTCTCTGAAAGTCTTTTACAAATGCCTTTACAGAGACCTGAACCTTATTCCCGATGACCCTACCAAAGACGTTGACTATCCGAAAATGCACGAACATCTCCCGAAATTCCTCACTCTTGACGACAGTATAAAGCTTCTCCAGAATATGAATGAGGAGGACCCGTACTATTACAGGGATTATTGCATAATAACCCTGTTTATAAACTGCGGTATGCGTCTCAGCGAACTTGTGGGAATAAATTTGCAGGACGTTGACCTTGATGAACGCACGCTGCGGCTTCTGGGAAAGGGCAACAAAGAACGCATAATCCACATAAACGATGCCTGCGCATCGGCACTTGTGCAGTATCTTGGCGAACGCCCAAATTCCCCCGCCGAACCGAACGCGCTGTTTCTCAGCAAACGCGGAACACGCATTACCAACAGGCGCGTTCAGCAGATAGTCGATAACGCGCTTCGCGACAGCCACCTTGACAATCAGGGATATTCCACCCACAAGCTACGGCACACCGCCGCAACGCTTATGTATCAGCACGGAAATGTTGATACCCTTATTCTGAAAGAGATACTGGGGCATAAGAGCATTTCAACCACGGAAATATACACCCATATTTCCAACGAATCCGTAAAAGAAGCCATGGACGCGTCGCCGCTTGCAAATATCCAGAACAATAAAAAGAAACAATCCAAAGGCAAACGCAGCTAAAAAGAATCAGCAGCACTGTAAAGCATTTCGGCATTACAGTGCTGCTTGTGTTTTATTCAAAGTCAAAAGCCGCCGCAGGTTTAAGAGAAACCGTTTTTCATTCCGTTTTGCTGCTTTCCTTTTTCACAACGGCAAATGCTTGTCTGAGGTTTGAAACTCCGTAAATGTGCATATTATATTTGCTTGGGTCAATGTTCCGCAAAGCCTGTTTGGGAATGATGCACTCGGTAAATCCCAGCCGCTGCGCCTCCTGAATTCTCTGGGGAATGTTGGAAGTGTTCCGTACTTCGCCGCCCAAGCCTATTTCTCCGAAAGCTATAAGCTTTTCACCTATGGGAATGTCGAAATATCCGCTGTAAACAGCAAGGGCAACGGGCAGGTCGCCCGCAGGCTCATCAAGACGGAATCCGCCTACAATGTTCAGATAAACGTCCAGCGTTCCGAAAAACATTCCCATGCGTTTTTCAAGAACGGCAATTATTATTGCAAGACGGTTGTAGTCAAATCCCGTGGAAGTACGTTTCGGCGCGGAAAATGTACTTTTCGTTACAAGTGCCTGAACTTCCGCAAGAATGGGGCGGCTGCCCTCCATTATACACGCAACGCAAGTCCCCGAAATTCCCACGGGACGTCCGCTGAGAAGCATAAGCGACGGGTTTTCCACTTCTTCCAGACCGTTGTCGCACATCTCGAAAACGCCTATCTCGTTGGTAGAACCGTAACGGTTCTTTACCGCACGAAGTATCCTGTAGCTAAGGTGACGTTCCCCCTCGAAATACAGAACGGTATCAACAATGTGTTCCATGACTTTCGGACCTGCGATAGCACCGTCCTTGTTGACATGACCTACTATAAATATAGGTATTTCTTCCGATTTTGCCGTCCGCATGAAAAGGTTGGTACATTCCCTGACTTGGGTTATGCTTCCCGCGCTTGAATTTATCTCGCTGATGTTCATTGTCTGGATAGAGTCGATAATGGCAATATCGGGTTTGTGGACCGAAATAGTATTTGCCGCCGCGTGTGCGTCATTTGTGGAAAGCAGCGAAAGATTCTCCGTATCAACGCCAAGCCTTTGTGCGCGTATCTTTATCTGACGAATACTTTCCTCTCCCGAAATGTACAGTATGGTGTGTTCCTCGCCGAGGAATTTGCATATCTGCAAAAGAATGGTGGATTTTCCTATGCCCGGTTCACCGCCCAGAAGCACAAGAGAACCTTTTACAAGTCCGCCGCCGAGAACTCTGTTAAGTTCGTTTATTCCCGTAGAATAGCGGACGTCCTCGTCCACATCTATTCCCGAAAGCGTCCTGACTTCCGAGGAAAGGTCAATTGTTTTTATGGAAGATACCGCCTTTCCTGCCGAGGCTTTTGCGGGGGAAACGTCCACAACGTCCTCCTCAAAAGTGTTCCATTCCCCGCAGGAAGGGCATTTTCCGTTCCATTTGGGGCTTTCATAACCACATTGACTGCATATGTAGACCGTTTTTAACTTTCCTGCCATTTTCTTCTCCTTGTTTTTTATGCTTCGGTAGTTTCGGTAAATTCGTTTATTCCCGAAAATATCGTGAACGCCACTTTTTGCTGATAATTCCTGTCGGTAAGCTTAGCGGCTTCTTCGGGATTGGAAAGGAAACCGCACTCTATCATGACCGTCGGATTATTGCAGTAATAGCAAAGGTACAGTTCATCGCCGCAAAGTTTTATTTCCCGCTGATTGTCGGGCTGAAGGTTTGCAACAAATTTCTGCTGCATTATGTAAGCTAAATCCTCACTTTCGGGGTTGGTGTCACTGTAAAACATCTGCGCTCCGTGATAAACAGGGTCGCTGAATGTGTTCTGGTGAATAGACACACACACCGCATCAGGATATTTATTAAAAATATCCAGCCTGTTCTCCATATCGGAAATTTTCTGATTGCGTATACCGGTAACGCCCTTGTCGTGAATGGACATATCCCTGTCACGGGTAACTTCCACATCATATCCGAAAAGTCTGCTCATATCCCTTACAGAAAGCAGGATATTCAGGTTAATGCCCTTTTCCGTTTTTCCGTCCGCAGTAGAACACCCGCCGTCAATACCTCCGTGCCCAGCATCAAGGATGATAACAGGAGCGTCCTGTTCCACAGTGCTGCTTTCTACAGTTACCACATTGTCTATCTGGGCGGCGGCATAGCAGATAACTCCGATACACGCAATAAACGTCAGCACAACAAATGCGGCGTTCCATCTTATCTTTTTCATAGAATACCTCCAAACAGCTTGTTTTACTGTATACTATGAAAAATTCAGGGCTTGTATTACTGTTTTTTATAGAAAATTATCTTTGTAACATCTATATCGTTGTAAGTCAGAATATAAGTTACCGCAATTGTCAGCGGCTGCAAAAGCACCATGAACGTTATTCCTATGACTCCGAGCCATGATATGGCGTCAATGACAAATTCTCCCGTAAACAGCGTTACAAAAGGACGAAGCCACATATTCAGCAGCAGATAGTAATTAAACAGGTCGGGAAGCACCCCCGATTTGCTTAGATACAGAACTATCAGCATTATATAGCTGAATATGGGAGCGGCAATTGCCATTTTTAACGGCATATATCTGTCGTACTCCATTCCGTGGAATTTAACAACATTTTTGTCGCGTTTCGCGGCGTAATGCGCCCAGTTGAAGTAAAGTCCTAACGTTACGACCAATGTGCAGAACGCTATGAAAAGCCTTATAAACATGAATCTTCTCATAAAAAGCGCCGTGGACGAGCATATGAAAAAGCACATAAAGTTCCCGAGGAACCAATAACCTATGCCTTTCAGACATCTTGTTACAAAATTTTCCTTTTTGTTTGAAATAAATCTTTCGGACATTCCGTTCATTTCCTTTCAGGTAGTCTTATCATATTATAACTTATTTTTGCGGAAATTTCAATATCTTTCTTCAAAACTTATACGCCATCTATTTCACCATGTGGCGGTGTGCATTAAATTAAGTTATATCCTGTTTATTTTCAGTATAAATCCCTTAAATAAATCATCTCTGCACCGAAATAATAATATCAGGACACTGTCCGAATTTTCAGAAAGGAATGATAGTAATGGCAGACCAGAGCAAACTTTACAACGCTCTTTATCAGAATGCCGAAATGGGAACCGATTCCATAAAGCATATTTTCCCGAAAGTCCATGACAACAAGCTTCGGGGCGAGCTGAGAACACAGCTTTCCAACTACAGCGATCAGACGAATGCGCTTTCAAGTCAGATGAAGTCACGGAATATGACTCCCAAGCCTGTTTCAAAAATGGCAAAAGCCATGACATCAATGGGCATTACCCTGAATTGTGCGCGGGATAATTCCACACAGCACATAGCAGAAATGCTGATTCAGGGAACTAATATGGGCGTTATAAAAATAAACAAGGCGCTGAACCGTTCCGTTACCGCCGAACCCGAACTTGTCCGAGAGGCAAAGGAAATGCTTTCCAAGGAACAGCATTATATAGATAATCTTAAAAGCTATCTTTAGCGGAAAGGCGGGAGCATATGTATAAAAATCTTATAAAACACGGAAATTACGCGCAGATAGACGTTAATAATCCGCAGCAGATAAACGGAAAATATTATACCAACATCATAACCGACAATATTACCCTCCCTGACGGCAGCGTAGTCAACGCAGACGAGGAGAATGCCGAAACAGCACGAAAAGAAGTTGACAATATCCGCTTATCATAAAGTGAAAGGGTGTGAAGCCCACACCCTTTACATATCATATTCTTGCTTTGTCTTTTATAATGTACTTTTTCTTGTTAAGCTTCTGGGCTTTTATTACTTTCATTCTTGAAAATTCCTCACGTTCCTTTTCTTCAAGGCTGTTAGTGATGAATTTTACTATCCCCTCATAACGCGGGATAACGATATTCTGTAAAGCATTTGCCCTTGTCTGGGTTTTTCGTATGGAATTTGTCAGGCGGTAAATGCTGTTTTCCACTTCTGCAAGTGTCACCGACATATATTTTGCCTTTTCAAAACAGATATATGCAAGGTCAACGTTTGAATCGGTGTATTGCAGTCCGTAATTGAGTACGGGTTTCCTTTCGTCAATTGAAATTTTCGGAAGTTCACAGCCCATTACGCTCCTGTACGAAACAGAAAGGGAATTCTCCTCGGGAACGGCATATGCTATATTTTCAATGACTCCTCTTGAAATATTCGCCAATTGCAGCGCGGAATACGCCTTTATATAGGTCTCCTCAATAGTTCCGCGCATGGACTTCGCCTTGTCTACAAGCGACATCAGTTCTCTTACAAGAATGTTCCGCTTTTTGTCAAGAAGCTCATATCCCACTTTCGCCAGAGAAAGCGATTTCTGCGCGTTGAGCAGATTTCCTTTGGTAGGAAATACCTGTTCAGCCATATAAGACGTCTCCTTTCGTGATTATTCAAACATTTCAGCCGCGTGAGGATCGTATTTTTCTTCAAGAAGCTTTTCGTTTACACGGTCAAGTGCAGACTTCGGCAGCAGAGAAAGAAGTTTCCAGCCCAGATCGAGAGTTTCATCTATGGAACGGTTCTCGTCCGGACGCTGAGTAATAAAGTATTTCTCAAACATCTTGCCGAAATTCATGTATGACTTGTCAAGGTCGGAAAGTTCGTCCTCTCCTATTACCGAAGCTAAAGCCCGCGCGTCCATAACTTTCGCATAGCAGGCAAAAAGCTGATTGGAAACGTCCGCATGGTCGGAACGTGTATAGCCCTCGCCTATTCCGTCCTTCATCAGACGCGAAAGTGACGGCAGCACCGAGATAGGCGGATAAACTCCAGTCTGGTCAAGTCCCCTGTCAAGAACTATCTGTCCCTCCGTGATATATCCCGTAAGGTCCGGAACAGGGTGGGTAATATCGTCATTAGGCATTGTAAGAATGGGTATCTGGGTTACCGAACCCTCCGAGCCTTTTATAATTCCCGCGCGCTCATAAAGCGAAGCCAAGTCCGAATACAAATATCCGGGGAATCCCTTACGTCCGGGAATTTCTCCCTTTGACGAGGAAAATTCACGAACAGCCTCCGCATAGGAAGTCATATCTGTAAGAATTACCAGAATGTGCATATTCTTCTCAAATGCAAGATATTCCGCCGCCGTAAGCGCACACCGTGGAGTAAGTATACGCTCAATGATCGGGTCGTTTGAAAGGTTCAGGAACATAACAACTTTCTGCAAAACTCCGCTTTCCTCAAAACTTCTGCGGAAATAGTCCGCAACGTCATTCTTAACGCCCATCGCCGCAAATACAACGGCGAAATCCTGTCCGCTGTTCTCGGCGATCTTCGCTTGACGGACTATCTGAACTGCAAGTTTATTGTGAGAAAGTCCCGATCCGGAAAATATAGGAAGCTTCTGCCCTCTGATAAGAGTCATAAGCGCGTCTATGGAAGAAATTCCCGTATGGATATAGTTCCTCGGATACGCTCTGGAAACAGGGTTCAGCGGTTTGCCGTTTATGTCGGCAGTCTTTTCGGCAAATATTTCTCCAAGACCGTCAACGGGACGTCCCGCACCGTTGAAAATTCTTCCGAGGATTTCGGGAGAAAGGGGCATTTCCATAGGTTTGCCCATAAAACGTGTCTTTGTATTTTTCAGAGAAAGTCCGTTAGTTCCCTCAAATACCTGCAAAACAGCCTTTTTGCCCGAAATTTCAACAACTCTGCCTATTCTTTTCGTTCCGTCATCAAGACGGATCTCCGTTACTTCATCATATGAAACGCCTTCCACATTGTCAAGAACAACAAGAGGTCCGTTTATTTCGCTTAATCCTATATACTGTAAGCTCATTCAAATGACCTCCTTTCAGGCTTCGGCATTGATCTTTTTAAGCTGTTGGTCTATCTCCACTGTAAGCATATTGAAAAGCTCCGGCTTATCGTTTGGAATGTCGTATTTCATTTTGATGACTTTTTCAAATACGCCTGTCTTAACGACTGCACTTACGGGAGTTCCCGCTGCAACAACTTTTTTGCACTTATTGTAAAGCGTCAGGATAATTTCCATCATTCTGAACTGCTTGTCAAGGGGAACATAGGTATCGTCCTTGTGGTACGCGTTCTGCTGTAGGAATCCTACTCTTACCACTCTTGCGATCTCGATAACAAGCTTCTGATCTTCCGGAAGAACGTCCGAACCGATAAGTTTTACTATTTCCATAAGTTTATTTTCTTCAAGGAGAATATTGGAAATGCTCTGGCGGTATTTCAGGAAGTCAATGCTGACATTTTCGTCATAGTAATTGGAAAGATCGTCAATGTATTCCGAATAGCTGTCATTCCAATTTATGGCAGGATAGTGGCGAGCATATGCAAGGGATTTGTCCAGCGCCCAGAAACAGCGTACAAAGCGCTTTGTATTCTGGGTAACAGGTTCGGAGAAGTCCGAACCCTGCGGAGAAACAGCCCCGATAATAGTTACCGAACCCTCCGCGCCGTTAAGTGACTGAACGTAACCCGCACGTTCGTAAAATTCGGAAATTCTTGACGGCAGATACGCGGGGAAACCTTCCTCCGCGGGCATTTCTTCAAGGCGTCCGCTTATTTCGCGGAGCGCTTCCGCCCAACGCGACGTTGAATCCGCCATTATAGCAATATGATAACCCATGTCGCGGTAGTATTCCGCAAGAGTTATACCCGTATAAATGGAAGCCTCACGCGCCGCAACAGGCATATTTGAAGTGTTTGCAATAAGGACTGTTCTGTCCGTCAATGCTTTTCCGGTTCTCGGGTCGACAAGTTCGGAAAATTCTTCAAGGACTTGCGTCATTTCGTTTCCGCGCTCACCGCAGCCGATGTAAACTATTATGTCCGCATCGCACCATTTTGCAAGCTGATGCTGCGTCATGGTCTTACCCGTTCCGAAACCTCCCGGAACTGCGGCAGTTCCGCCCTTTGCAATAGGAAGTATAGTGTCTATGACTCTCTGACCCGTTATAAGCGGTCTGCTTATGGGCAGACGTTCTTTAAAGGGTCTGCTCCTCTTGATAGGCCATTTCTGGCAAAGGGTAAGTTCCTTGACTTCCCCGCTGTCGGTCTTGAGTTTTACAACGCAGTCGTTTATGGTATAATGACCGTTTTCCGCAGTCCAGACAACTTCGCCCGCAAGATTCGGGTGAACCATGCAGCGATGTTCGATAACGGGGGTTTCGGGGCAGGTTGCATAAATATCCCCGCCGCTCAGCTTATCCCCCACGGAAACGGTTATTTTAACATCATATTTCTTGGCAGTATCAAGTGCGGAAACGTTCGCACCCTCGGAAATGAATGCTCCGCTCAGTGCTTCGATCTGTTTCAGCGGACGTTCGATGCCGTCAAAGATATTTGAAAGTATTCCCGGACCGAGAGTTGCCGACATTGGCATTCCGCTGCCCTCAACAGGCTCGCCGGGTCTGAGTCCCGTTGTGGATTCGTACACCTGAATGGTAGTTTCGTCGGAGGTTATACCGATGACTTCGCCTATAAGACGCTTCACGCCCACATAGACCATTTCAAGCATGGAAAAATCCTTTGTATCCCTTACTTTTACAACAGGACCGTTTATGGAAAAAATCGTATTCAAGGCTTATACCTCCGTTCGGGATTCATTGTGCAAAAACGTTGCTGTTGGCAAAAAGCTGCCGCTGTTCCTCGACCGCCATGTCAAAAGTCTTGTCCGAGATGGTCTCGCTGTCCTTGTTGTAAACGGAGATCCCGCCAAGCTTTATGTTCTCATCGGGAGAAAATACAACATTTTCCGAACGTATCGCCTTTTTCAGCGTATCGGCATACTTCATATCCTCCGGAGCAAGGAAAATTTCCGCGCCGTTGGAAACTCTTACCCGAAGCAGATCTTTTATAAGCATATCCACATACTTGGGGTCATTCCTGTAACTTGTAAGGCGTTCGCAAACAACGGAAAATATCTCGTCGGTAAGTTCTTCGCGGCGGCGGAGGACTTCCTTTTTCATTTCAAGCTCCGCCTTGGAAATATCGCGGACATAGCGGTTGCCGTTCTTCTTGTTGCCTGTGCTGAAATATCTTTCAGCGAATTCCTCCGATTCCCTTTCGGCTTCGGAAAGTATCTCTTTCTTTTCCTTTTCGGCTTCGCCCAGCATTTCGCTGACTTTCCGTTCTGTCTCGCTGTTTACAGCGTCAATGAACCTTTGCAGCTTTTCATTGTTCATATCCATAAGAAATTACTCCTTTAAAGCTTCAACCCGATAGCAGATTCTATATATTTTGAAATTATGCCGGTAATATTCGATGTGGCATGACGATCGGGTATCTCCACGATAAGCGGCTGACGTCTGTCGAGCTTGTATTCATAAACCATTTCTTCACAAAGCTTTATAAGCTTTTCGGTCATAAGTATAACGGCAACGTCCTTGTCGTCCATAGCAGCGGCAAGAGCTTTTTTTACCTCGCTTGATTCGTGGACAACAACGCCCTCGATACCCGCAAGCCGCATTCCCATCTGCGTATCAACATTATCGCTTATCAAATAAAAGCGCATAGCCGCCTCCTATTAAACAAACAGCATCAGGAGAGCAACAACAAATCCGTAAAGCGCGCATCCTTCACCAAGAGCAACAAAGATAAGCGCTTTCGAGAAAGATTTCGGATCTTCGCTTACAGCTCCGATAGCCGCAGGAGCAGCAGCCGCAACGGCGATACCGCCGCCTATAGAACCCAGTCCTACTGCCAGAGCCGCCGCAAGATAACCTATTCCCCCGTCGGAAATTCCGGACGGCTCGTCTGCTTCTTCCGAAGCGGAAGTATCAGCGGACGGTGCTTCTTCGGCAGAAGCGTAAATTCCAACAGGAACAGCCGCGCAGATTATCATAACTCCAAAAAACGCGCAGAGGTTGCCTATTATAGCATTTTTGAAAGACTTAGCGCCGCGTTTGCCCTTAATGGCAATTATCGCGGGAAGCGCAAGAAGTCCTATCACAACAATGGGAAGCAGAAAAATGTACAGCATAAAAATTCCTCCAAAAAATTATTCGATGTTTTCATCGTAATTGATCTTAACGGGTTCAAACGGCTTGCCGTCGCCCGAATAAAAACGTGAGAATATTTCGTAGAATTCCAGACGCAGCGTCTGAATACCCACAAGCAGTCCCTCAATGCCCATTACAAAGGCATTTCCCAGAATTACCACTATCGGAGAAGCCGCCGCGGAGACCTGCTCCGAAAGCGCCATTACCACCAGCATCATTGAAGCGTGGGAAAGGACAAATCCGCCTATACGAATGAAAGACAGAGTATTTGTGGCATATCCCAGCAGGAACTCGAACACTTCAAAGAAGTTTGAGGCGATAAAGTCGCCTACTCCGCCTTCAATATGGTATTTCTTTCCTTTCACCCAATAGGAAAGCGGTTCCCGCATGAACATAGCAACAAGGGGCATAATTATCAGAATTATCACATATACCGCGTTCATAAGGTGAATTCCGAACAGTTCCGCAACTGCTCCCACAAGTATCGAACCGAAGAAAACAAGTCCCGCAATACCGTTGTTTCCGAAAAGCGCTTCTTCAAACTTCTTGTTTTTTATTCCCGTGACAATGTTTATCAGTATCGAGATGAACATTATCAGAACGCCTAAAACTATCGCGCCGATCAATATCGTGGTAACATTCTTCATAACTTTGAACGGCAGGAAAGTTATTCCCAGAGCCTCATATAACGGGTCTAACAGTTCTTCATATCCGAACACGCTTCCGTAAAGAAGTCCGAATACCGCTCCCGAAATTCCCACCCGCGTCAGTATCGGACCGAGCGCAAATTTCTTGAATTTCCAGAGAAGTGCGCCCGCAATTGCAAGCACTATTCCCTGCCCAAGGTCGCCGAACATTATTCCGAAAAGCAGCGTATATGTCACCGCAACGAAAGCGGTTGGGTTTATGCCGTTATAGGACGGAAGTCCGTACATTTCCACAAACATTGAAAACGGCTGTGAAAATTTGTTATTTTTGAGTTTTATAGGCGGTTCAAGCTTTCCGTTTGAATCGGCAGGCTGAAGCACTAATGAAACGCTTTCCATATCGTCAAAAAGCGCCATGAACTTGTCTGTCTCGTTTTTAGGAATAAATCCCACTATATAGAATTTATCATTCACAATAGCCGCTTTATTTCTCAGGTCAAAGTTGTCATGGCTTGATTTCAGGCGTGAGAATATCTTTCCAAGCCTGTCCGCCTCTTTATCAAGGTAATCGTTATACTGTTTTTGACTATCCTCAATAAGCTTTTTGTCCTCGTCCACCATTTTGTGAAGTTCCGCAGATGCTTCGGAGGAATCGCCCTTTACAAAGTCGGGAATATGCGTTCTTTCAAAATACAGGCTGTCGAATATTTCGTCCACATCATCGCTGCATGAAGCGGGAACGAAATACATTCCCCAGTAATACTCCTTTTCCTCGCTGAAATGCGCAAAGTAAAAGGGCTTGTCATCGTAATATTCGAGCTTTGCATAGCTGTCCACAGGGAGACGTCCCAGACGGACTTTGATATTTTCGCAGGAGAATATCTGCTGAAAATCCACAGTCATGCCTTTCAGATGATCCACCTGATACAGCGCCTGTTCATGGACGGAAAGTTTCTCGTCCGCAAGCTTTTCGGCGGTCTTGAAATCGTCCAGCTTTTTCCGCACGTTCAGAATGTATTCTCCCAAGGACGAAAGACTTTCGCCCGCAATGTCCGAGAAATCATCGCTGCGGAACTTTCTTCCCGACTGCGCCGATATTTCGCTTATCTGTTTCAGCAGCGGAGTGTACGGGTTATCCTCTTTAAGAACTGTAAAACCGCTTTTCTTGCCAGCAACCTTTGAAGCCGACTCAATGTGGAAACAGCCGCAGTCGCTTAGTTTTACAAGAACTTTGTCCAGATCCTTTGTAAGTCCTGCAATGTTGACAAGCTCCATTTTTTCTATCGACACTGTATTATCACCTCTTTAAATGTTAATTATTTACATTATAATAAGCGGCGCGATCTTGCTTGATTCAACACCGTATCTTATTCCCTCAATAATGCTGATGATGTTCTTTACCTCTATTTCAAGCAGGAAAATAAAGGAATATACACTTAACGGCGCAGACTGTGAACGTTTCAGCATAAGCTTGGCATATTTATAGCGGAGCTGATTTGCGCTCTGTTCAAGATTATTAATGTCATAGCCGTTTTCGATCATCTGTCTGCCGTAATTTGTCTTTGAGAAACGCTTTACAAACTCCTCGGAGTTGTCCGCGCTGTAAATTTCTTTCTGCTTCGTTGGGGAAAGCCGTCCGCCGAAAGGGAGCATATCCTTTTCGATCTCGTCTCCCGTCGCCCCAAAAAACGCGGTAAGACGGTAAGAATTTATAACATTTATAAGGTCAATGTCCGTTTCAAGGAAAGAAACAAACTGTTTAACATCGTTCTTCTTGAAATCAAGGGAACTTTTCAGTCTCTTGATATAGTAAGTCCTGAGCAAAGTCTCACATTCCGTAACGTCTACCTTGCCGTCCGCATTGGTCTTGACGTTTTTCAGAACGTCATAATATGGAGTTTTTTTCAGGAATACCAGAAGTTCCTTGAAATCCGTGACTCTTGCAAGTTCGATAAGGTCAAATGAAGTAAGCCCTTTCAGATATATAGGAACATCGGAAATAAGCTTTTCCGAACCTGCATTCAGAAATCTGATACACCTTAAAATCTCGTCTATCTCGGTCTGTAATATCTTGTAATTGTAAAATTCTTCCTTGGAAATATGTTCAAATCCCGTAATGCGGATATAAGTATCATAAACGCTTCTGCGCAGGAGATTTTCAAGCATTCCTCTGTGGATAGTGTTTGTATCGATGGAAGAAAGCAGTTCACTGTAATGTGTGTTTTTTTTCAGATACTCGGCGGCTTCCTGAACGCTTTGCTTGCTCATCATTTCAAGATAGTCCTGCTGTGTCAGGCGTTTGCCGTAAATTGCCATTATCTTCGCGACAGTGGCGTTATAGTTCCTGCGTTTGAACACAGGCGTTCACTTCCCTTCAAAAAGCGGCTCTATCCGTTTACGATAGCGTTAAAAATGTCTGTCTCCCACTTTTCCTTGTGTTCCTCAAACGCCTTGTTGAGACGATCTATCTCGTCTTTCTTGCGGTTTTCGATCTCCGCAAGCTTTTCCTCCGCTTTTTTCTGCTCCTCGGAATCTTTCTTTTTTAGTTCGTCCTCGGCATTTTTTACCTTTTCCTTGATAAGCCGTTCACGCTCGTTTCTGGCATCGGCAATAATTTTGTTTCTTTCCTTTTCGGCTTCTTCAAGGCGTGATTTTGCATTCTTTTCAATATCGAGTATGCCTAAAATAATATTTTCCATAGTATCACCGTACTTTCTATCATATTATGCGGAACGCTCCGTATCCGCGCCAAAAGCGGAATACGGACGCCGCAGAAAATATCAGTTTTTAAGGCTGTGGAGCGGAGCGGGGATCTGCCCCCCTCTGCTTATGAACTTAGAGGGCGAGTAGGTATTTACCCGCATAACAGGACCTTTTCCGAAAAGTCCGCCCCAGTTCAGAACGTCTCCCTCTTTCATGCCGATAGCGGGAATTATTCTCACGGCTGTGGTCTTGCTGTTCACCATTCCTATAGCGGCTTCATCGGCAATAATTGCAGAAATAACGTCCTCTGTGGTATCTCCGGGAATACATATCATATCCAGACCAACGGAGCAGACCGCAGTCATGGCTTCAAGCTTTTCAATGGCAAGTGCACCGCATTCGGCAGCTGCGATCATTCCCGCGTCCTCGGAAACAGGTATGAACGCTCCCGAAAGTCCGCCAATCCTCGAACAAGCCATTACTCCGCCTTTCTTAACTGCGTCGTTGAGAAGTGCAAGGGCGGCAGTAGTTCCGCAGGCACCGCACTTTTCAAGACCTATTTCTTCAAGGATATAGGCAACACTGTCGCCTACTGCGGGAGTAGGCGCAAGGGAAAGATCTACTATTCCGAACGGAACACCCAGTCTTTCCGAGGCGGTAACGCCTACAAGCTGTCCCACGCGGGTGATCTTGTATGAAGTTTTCTTGATAATATCGGAAATTTCTGTAATATCTGCATCGGGGTACTTTCTAAGAGCGGAACGCACAACTCCCGGACCGGAAACGCCTACATTTATAATGCAGTCGGGTTCGCCGACACCGTGGAACGCTCCCGCCATAAAAGGATTATCCTCAATGGCGTTGCAGAATACAACAAGTTTTGCCGCACCGAAACACTGGTCATTAACGGTAAGTTCCGCGCTTTTCTTGACGATCCTGCCCATCATTCTGCAAGCGTCAAGATTTATGCCTGTTTTGGTAGAACCCACATTTACCGACGAGCAGACGCAGGAAGTGGAAGCAAGCGCTTCAGGAATGGACTCTATAAGCCTTTCATCTCCTGCCGAAAAGCCTTTCTGAACAAGCGCAGAATAGCCGCCTATCAGGTTGACTCCACAAGCCTTTGCGGCTTTTTCCATGGCAAGGGCAAATTTCACGGGACTTTCCGGACAAGCCGCCGAAACAATCGCTATAGGCGTTACCGAAAGTCTCTTATTTATAATGGGAATACCGTATTCTTTCTCTATGTCCTCTCCCACTTTAACAAGGTTTTCAGCGCGCTTGGTTATCTTGTCGTAAACCTTGGTGCAGGCTTTGTCTATGTCGCTGTCGATACAATCAAGCAAAGAAACGCCCATAGTTATTGTTCGTATGTCAAGACATTCGTCCTGTATCATACGGATAGTTTCAAGTATATCGTGAACGTTTATCATAACAGTGCAAAACTCCTTCTGTGATGTTCGTCTGTTTTCATATCCTGTGCATGGACTCAAAAATTTCCTCATGCATGGTGTGGATCTGGAGTCCAAGTTCGCTGCCCAGTTCGTTCATTCTTCCCACAAGTTCTGTGAAATCCCTGTTCAGCCTTGAAATATCCACAAGCATTATCATTGCGAACATATCCTGAAGAACGCTTTGCGTAACTTCGATGACATTTGCGTTATATTCGGTGCAGATACCGCTTACTTTGGTAAGAATTCCCACAGTATCCTTGCCGATGACCGTAACGACCGCTCTCATATTACATTCCCTCCGAAACAATAAAAATACATATATTATAATATCACAATTTTACAAAAAATAAAAGACGAAAATCATACAATTTTGTATGTTTTTTTCACAAAATATATGTTAATTTTTTGGAAAATGTGTTATAATAAATAAGAGGAATGTCGCAGACGGCTCATACCGCGCGTACCTCCGCCACAGTTCTCGCCTTGATGTCCTTGGCAAAGATCAGCTTGAAAACCGTTCTCACAAAGGGCTGAATGAAAAACAGCTGTGAAAAGAACGCAAATGGGAAATTATAGCAGATGAGCTTTATCCAGTTCGCAAGGAGCGTCATGGGATCGAATCCCGCATAGTACGGATAATACAGGAACGCTGCAATAAAACTCATGGCAGGACACATGATCCCCACTGTGGCGCAGATTATCGCCGTTTCAAAAATCACGGGGTGAGTGTCTGCGGGATCGAATACCTTGCAGGCAAGCCTGAACGAAAGCGGACTTCCCAGAAGATTTTCCAGAAGATACGCAAGTATGAACTCCGTAAGCACTACCGCCCATATGGGAACCAACGAACCGCACATCAGCACTCCGCCTTGCTTGTTGACGGCAGACAGAACGCTTGACGCGCCGTTTACTTCCATAAGTGTGCTGCCGTTTACGACATAAAGGCTGTAAAAGACATAGGCATGGACTGTGATGATCACCGTTATAAGGGCGAAGATCATTCTCTGAAACTGATTTCTTGGCATAAAAAAGATCCTTTCCGCGCAAAAAACACACGCCCGCAATGCAGCGCAAATACCGATCGTTTCGTTCCGTGATCAGATTTACGCGCCAAAGCGCAACGTGTGTCGTTTTACGATAGTTAAATTATTATTGAATTTTATCAACGTGTTTTATTTTACCACAAAACGGAATTTGCGTCAAGTGGGAAAAAGTTTTAATTTTTCGGAAAATACCGCTTGTAAATTTCGTCAAATTATACAAAATTTATAAAAATATTTGAAAGGAATGTAAAAAATGAACCTTATTGACTGTCACACACATTCATTAAACAGTCCCGACGGAGATTCTCCCGCCGAGGAAATGCTGAAAACTGCCATAAAGCAGGGACTTTCCGCCTATGCCCTTACGGATCACTGCGAAGTAAACAGGTGGTTTTCAATTGAGCATTACGGCGCAGAACCCAACGACTATGATACATACGATTTCGGCGTTGATTTTGAGAACTCCATGCAGGAAAACACTGCTCTGAAAGAAAAATATGCGGGGAAGATCAATTTTATCTGCGGTCTGGAACTGGGACAGGCTCCTGCCGACTTCGGGCTTTCCGACGCCATTGTTTCCGACAAACGGCTTGATTTCGTTATCGGCTCGATACATCAGGTAATGCCCTATGACGATTTTGCGTTTATTGATTATTCCAAGAACGCTGTCGCGCCGCTTCTGAAATTGTACTATGAAAATGTTTACAAGCTTTGCAAGTGGGGTAAATTCGATGTTCTGGGGCATCTCACCTATCCCCTGCGGTACATTGAGGGAGACAAGGGCATAAAAGTGGATATGTCCGAGCATGAAGAAATTATCCGCGAGTCCTTCAGAGTGCTTATAGAAAACGGCAAGGGCATTGAAATAAACACCAGCGGTCTGCGTCAGGCATACGGTCGGACGTTCCCCGACCTTTACTGGGTGAAGATGTTCCGCGAAATGGGCGGCGAGATACTTTCCGTGGGTTCGGACGCACACTGTGCCGCAGACCTCGGCAAAGGTGTAAAGGACGGTGCGGAGATCGCTCTTGAAGCGGGCTTTGAATATCTATGCTTTTTCAAAGAACGGAAAGCAAATTTTATAAAAATATAGACAAACGCAAAATTTTATGTTATAATCAAATAAGTATTACTTTCAGGGAGGAATAATTTATGGATACGCTTATCAAACTTCTGAAGCAGAATGCCCGCCTTTCCTGCAAGGAACTTGCGGCTATGACGGGAATGTCCGAAACCGCCGTTGAGGACAGGATAAAGACTCTTGAACATGAAGGCGTTATAAAAGGATATTCCGCTATCGTCAACGATGAAGCCGCCGACAAGAACACCGTTACCGCATTTATCGAAGTAAAGGTAACTCCCAAGGCAGACTGCGGATTTGACGATATTGCCAGAACAATTATGATGTATGACGAAGTCGAAAGCCTTACCCTTATGTCGGGTGCTTTTGACCTTGCAGTCACTATCAGCGGAACAAATTACAAGGAAGTCGCTCTTTTTGTTGCCCAAAGGCTTTCCACCATTGACGGGGTAATTTCTACCGCCACCCATTTCGTTCTGAAACGCTACAAGGAAAAGGGCATTTTCATTGAAAACGAGGCGGACGACGAAAGGGGATTTGTTTCTCCATGATAGACTATGAAAAGCTTATTTCCAAAAAATGCGCTAAGCTGAAACCCTCGGGAATAAGAAAATTCTTCGATATTGCCGCCACTATGGACAATGTAATTTCCCTTGGCGTGGGAGAACCCGATTTTACCACACCTTGGGCAATAAGACAGGCGGCAATAACTACTCTTGAAAAGCGAAAAACCGTTTATACCGCCAATGCGGGACTTATGGAGCTGAGAGAGTCCATTTGCGGATATATCCATGACAAACTCGGCGTTGCCTATGACCCGAACGGCGAAATTATCGTAACGGTAGGCGGTTCGGAAGCCATTGACCTCGGAATACGCGCTCTTGTTGACCCGGGAGACGAAGTCATAATTGTCGAACCTTGCTTTGTATGCTATGCTCCAATAGTTGAACTTACAGGCGGCGTTCCCGTGATAGTGGAAACTAAAGAAAAGGACGGTTTCAAGCTGAAAGCCGAGGCGTTAAAAGAAAAGATAACCGATAAAACCAAACTTCTTATATTCCCTTTCCCCAATAACCCTACCGGCGCGATAATGACCAAGGAGGATATTGAACCGATAGCGGAAGTCCTGCGAGGAACGGATATTATCGTTCTTTCCGATGAGATATATGCCGAACTGACTTTTGAGGGAAAACATTTCTCCATAACTCAGCTTGAGGGTATGCAGGAACGAACGCTCCTTGTAAACGGCTTTTCCAAAGCATTTGCCATGACAGGCTGGCGGCTCGGATATATTGCGGGTCCGAAACCGCTTATAAAACAAATGCTGAAAATACACCAGTACGCAGTAATGTGTTCCCCCACCGTTTCCCAGTATGCCGCCGTGGAAGCCCTGAGATCCTGCGGGCATGAAGTGGAAAACATGATGAACGAATACAATATCCGACGACGGTGGCTTGTAAACGCTCTGAATGAGATAGGTCTCAGATGCTTTGACCCGCAGGGCGCGTTCTATGTTTTCCCTTCAATAAAGACAAGCGGACTTACAAGTCAGCAATTCTGTGAACAGCTTCTGGAAAAGCACCGCGTTGCCGTTGTTCCGGGAGACGCTTTCGGAGAATGCGGAGAGGGATATATAAGGATCTCTTACGCATACTCACTCAAGCATCTTATGGAAGCGGTGGAACGCATTTCCGAATTCATGAACGAAATTAAGAGGTGAATATTATGGATAGAGTATTGATAACAGCCCCTGCGAAAATAAACCTTTATCTTGATGTTACGGGAAAACGCAGCGACGGCTACCACGAACTTGTTAATATCATGCAGAGCATTTCCCTTTCGGATACCATTTCCATAGAGAAAAGCAATATGGAAAAAATATCTATAAAATGTAATGTGGAAGATGTTCCTAAGAGCAGGAAAAACACCGCCTACCGCGCGGCGGAGGTTTTTCTCGAGAAGGCAGGAATGATCTTTCAAGGACTGAATATTTCCATACATAAAGAAATTCCCGTTCAGGCGGGTCTCGGCGGCGGAAGTGCGGACGCGGCTGCCGTTCTCTGCGGACTGAATCAGCTTTTTGAAACAAATTATTCTTTGGAAGGACTCTGTCAGATGGGTGCTTCAATAGGCGCTGACGTACCTTTCTGCATTGTGGGAGGAACACAGCTTTGCAGAGGAATAGGCGATGTTATGTCGGCTGCCCCGCCCCTTGAAGATTGCTTTATCGTTATCGGAAAAGGCAATGACGGCGTTTCCACCGAAGAAGCGTATGCAAAGCTCGACGCGGCAGGCTTTGCCGAAAACCCGTTCCCCTCGTCCTATAACGGAACTATAGGTTCTCTTGCGGCTGTGGGAATGAATATATTCGAGAAAGTTTCCGTCCCTGCAAGCGCTGCCGAAATAAAAGAACTGCTTGATTCCAGCGGCGCGGGATATTCCGCAATGACCGGCAGCGGCTCTGCTGTTTTCGGATTGTTTACCGACAAACCTACTGCCGAACTTACTTCCAGAGCAATTCGCGACAAGGGATATTTTTCCACCGTATGCTTTCCCGCTTCCGAGGGCGCATACAATTATGTAATGTAATTCCATTCCGGAAAGTGCAATTTACAATTTATTACAAAAGGTTTTCGCTTTTACCTGTCGGAAGCCTTTTGTTTTTTGTACAAAACAGCAATTAATTGAGAAGTATTTTATAAAAATAGTAGAATAGCATAAAAATATTTAGTTAACTATTGAAATTATTGTTGAAATGTATTAAAATTAATATTAGGTGTTGAAAATGTATTTTATGGAATTGGAATATATTGGAGACATTATTGCAAAAATTCTTTTATGAGGTGAACATCTGATGGGTGCAAATATCATTTTGTACGGTCCTCCGGGAACAGGTAAAACTTACAATACCGTTGCTTACGCTATCTCCATTATCTACGGACGCCCTGTGCGCGAGGTCATGAAAGACGACTATAACGAACTTCTTGAAAAATATCACGCCCTCAAAACACTTTACGGACAGATAGAGTTTACCACTTTCCACCAGTCTTTCGGCTATGAGGAATTTGTTGAAGGTATCAAACCCGTATTCATTCAGGTAATGAACGAACGCGGCGAACGTTCCCGTAAGGAAGAAATGGTGTACAGAGTAGACCAAGGCGTTTTCAGACGTTTTTGTGAAGAAGCCGCCAAAAATCCCGAAGAAAAGTATGTGTTCATCATAGACGAAATAAACCGCGGCAACGTTTCCAAGATATTCGGTGAAATGATAACCCTTATCGAACCTACCAAACGTATCGGTCAGCCCGAAGCCGCAACCGTAAAACTTGCATATTCACAGGAAGATTTCGGCGTTCCCGAAAATATCTACATAATCGGCACAATGAACACCGCCGACCGTTCTATTGCAATGCTGGACTCCGCGTTAAGACGTCGTTTTGACTTTATTGAAATGATGCCTAACCCCGACTTGCTGACAGGAGTCGTTGTTGAAGGCGTTGACATACGCCAGCTTATGATAAAGATAAACAAGCGCATTGAAATTCTTTGCGACCGCGACCATACCATCGGTCACGCATATTTCATGCAGCTTAAAAATAAACCCACTCTTGCAACCTTGGCACATATCTTCAAAAATGCCATCGTTCCTTTGTTGCAGGAATATTTCTACGACGACTACGAAAAGATAAGACTCGTTCTCGGCGATGCAAACAAGGAGGAAAACGAACAGTTCGTTCGTTCAACGGCAGTTGACTATGCGCAGATATTCGGTTCAAATGCGGAACTTTACCTCGAAAATGACGAAGTTTATTCCATAAACAATGCCGCTTTCGCAAATATAAACGCTTACCTGAAAATTTAACGGTGCCGATATGAAAAAATTAAAACGCTATGTGGTAACGGAAGCCGACTGTTTCGTCAAGGAAGGCACAGGCGGAGAATCAGGTATCATACTTATTTCGGAGCAGAATTTTATGCGCCTTGACGATTTTGCCGCAAGCAAAAAGTATTCCGTAATGAATAAAATTACGCTTCCTGACGGACGTGAAGCCCTGAAGCCCTCACGATATGTGGGAATAATCATGCTGAAAGACGGCACTCAAGTGGAAATTCTCCCCCAGATACGCGCCGACAGAGAGGAAAATATCCTCGTTTCAAAAATGCTTATCCTGCGTATGCTGGACGCTATCCGTGAAATTCCGGTACGGAAAGTCGATGAACGCTATTTCAAAAAAGAACAGATGAACCTTTTTGAGATATGCGTAAGAATGTACACGGACGAAGTCCTGAGCGTTGTCCGCAACGGTCTGAAGCAGACATATGTTCCCTACCGCGGCAACGAGATGTTCGTTAAAGGAAAAACCATATATTCCGAACACGCAAAGAAAAATTTTGCCCACAAGGAAAAATTCTTCGTGGAATATGATGTTTTCAGCGTCAACCGCGCGGAAAACCGTCTGCTGAAAAAAACTCTTGAAGTGCTGAATGACCTTTCCTCCAACACGCTTAATAAGAAAAAGATACGTATGCTGCTGATGGCTCTTGATAACGTGGAATCTTCCAAAAACGTAAGGGACGATTTCAAGAACATCATTGAGGACAGGAGCATGAACAAGTATTTCAACGCCATAAAATGGAGCAGGTTCTTTCTTCTCAACAAGGGAACTACATTCTTTAAGGGTGGAAAAGTCAAGTACGCTCTGCTTTTCCATATGGATAAGCTTTTCAGCGCGTGTATCGCATCCAGTCTGAGAAAGCAGATAGACAGGACAAACTACTATTTCCTTACGCCTGAAAAAATAAGCAATTCCATAAGCAACACCGGCATGGACAAGGAAATGAAGCCCATTTCAGATTTTTACATTAAAAACCGCGTCAACGACAACACCATAAATATGCGGTTCAAGTTCAAGAATTTCAAAGATTTCAACGGCGTTGAAAAGGAAAACACCGTTCTTGTATTTCCGGTAACGCAGGTGCTGAACACCGCTTTCAGCGGCATAGGAAAGACAATGTACCTAATTGATCTGAACGACATTGACATGAGCGTATCAGTCCTGACCGAAACATTCTTCATATAAACCAAAAGCAGAGCCGTTTTCCGCTCTGCTTTTTCTTGTTCATATCTCCTCGGATTCTTTCTTAATCTTGAAAATAAATCTGAACAACCCCGACAGAAGTTTTGGACTTTTTACTACAACTATCTTCATAAACAGCAACCTTTCCTTGAAATCATTTACTATATTCTATTCCAAAGTATCAAATAGGTGCTATTTTTTTGAAAAAATAACCAGAACTTCACCTTTCCACACCGTTAATGAACATTCAGGCTCGGTAATTTCGTTGCTGACGCCAAGGGGGAACGTATTTTCAAGACAGTGCCTGTCAAGGCAGTATTTCACTCCCGAAATTGAGACTTCCGCGGAATTTCCATAAGAGAACAGCGAAAGATACATTCCGTCAGCGCGCTTGTAAATGTGCGTACCATCGCTTTCTAAAAAAACAATATCCCGTTCCCCCACAAGTCTGCCCTTGCCGCCGTGTGACTTTATGTAGGCAAGTGTCTGGATATTTGCTATTGTATGGTCTAAGCGCCCGCCTATCGCTCCGGTTATGGAAATATCCGTAAATCCCGCTTCAAAAGCCTTTTTTACAGCAAGCATGGTGTCGGTATCGTCCTTTTCTGCGCCTACCGTGAAAACTTCGCCTACGGAGGGCTTTTCACCCGTAAGACTGTCAAAATCCCCCACAGTCAAGTCCGGAGAATATCCCATTTCAAGCGCCGCAGAATAACCGCTGTCTGCGGCAATTATATATGCGTCATGCGGCGGCTCGCAAAGAAGTTTGCCGCTTATCGGCGCGCCTCCGAATATCCAGCATGGTTTCATGGCTCATTTCTCCTTATCTCCCATTCTTTTATCTGACTTGCTTCCTCGTACATTTCAATATAGCTGGTATGCCTTGAAACGGGAATTTCGCCGTTACTGACCGCTTCAATAACGGCACAGCCCTTTTCTTTCACATGAGCGCAGTCCTGAAAGCGGCATTTCCCCTGATATGGTCTGAATTCCGGGAAACAATCCGCAAGTTCGTCTTTACGAATAATATCGTACTTTTGTGTTTCAAAGGTGGAAAATCCCGGGGTATCGGCAATATATCCGCCGTTATCGAGCTTGTAAAGTTCCGCTGTACGCGTTGTATGACGTCCCCTGCCAAGCTTGCGGCTTATTTCGCCTGTTTCAAGTCCGAGACTGCCGTCTAAATGATTCAGGAGCGTGGATTTGCCGACCCCAGTGTTCCCGGTGAAAGCGGATATTTTTCCTGCCGTCATGTCATAAAGTTTCACATACGATGCGGGCGAATCATAGTCGATCTCCAGAAATTCCGCACACGAATTTCTGTAAATATCCGCCAGTTCAGAATTTTTTTGCAGGTCAAGTTTTGTGACCGCAATAATGCTTTTTATCTTTTTGAACTCCGCGATCGCAAGGAATTTATCCAGCAGCGTCAGATTCGGAGACGGTTCGCAGGTCGAAATAACAAATACCAGATAGTCAAGGTTTGCAAGGGGCGGACGTATCAAGCTGTTTTTCCGCGGAAGTATCTCACTTACAAGTGCGGTATCTCCGGAAATATCAGTCAGGATCACCCTATCTCCCGCACATGGGGAAATATTCCTTTTTCTGAAAATTCCCCTCACTTTACATTCAAAAACACCCGCGGGGGTCTCCGTATAACAGAGTCCCCCGACCGATCTTAAAATTATTCCTTCAAGTGACATCAATAACCGTATACCTCTCTCCAGAAAGCTTCTGCTTCGGGATCAACATCAACAATTCCGCCGCTGTTGCCGTTATCACCGCCGAATATATCACCTTCATCGCCGAAAATGTCGCCCTCATAACCGGAATCACCCTGATCCGGTCTTTGAGTATCTTCATCTTCACCAAAAAGATATTTAAGCGCTCTATCATCAAAAGTAACTTCTGTAACGACATTTTCAACAAAATCTACCGAATATTCTCCCACGGTGTCGCTTGTCTTGGTATCATTGTTTACTGCTTCAAGAATAACTTTCTGCATTTCAGTTCCGGTAATTGTTACCGATACGGTAGAAGCATACGCAAGATTGTCAATGGTTTCCGTACCTATTATCTGACCGTTAACATAACAGTTGAACGTAGCGGAACCTTTCATATTATCGGGAACACGGAAAGTGATCACCGCTTCGGATTCGGGCATTACGCCGGTACTTACCGTAAGAATAATGGTGGAATTGAGTTTTACAATATTAAGCTGACCGTCATCGGTAGTAGGAAGCAGGCTCTGATCTATTACCTTGCCTTTGGGTTCAAGGGAATCCTGTTCCATTACCTGAACCGTAAACTTCTTTTCCAGAAGTTTCTGTGCGTCCTCAAGCATATATCCTCTGCATTCGGGAACAGGAATATCCTGTTCCTCCGGACCGCGGCTTACATACATACGGATAGCAGAACCGTATGAAACGACCGCAGTGCTTTCGGGATCGGTCATAATAACGTTATTTTTAGGAACAGTCTCGTCATATGCGCTTACGATAGTTACGTCAAAACCGTTGTCTTTAAGTATGTTTTCCGCATCTCCCGAATCCAGATCGTAAACATCGGGAACAGGAACCATTCGCTTACCCTTGCTGACAACAAGCTTTACAGTCTGCTTTCCGATAATATAGTCCTTTCCCTCGGACGGAGTCTGATCAATTATCGCACCCTCGGGATATTCGTTGGAATACTCTGTTCTTTCAACAAGAATAGAGAATGACTTTTCATAAGCTGTTTTTACTTCCTGATAATCAAAACCGATAAGTCTCGGCATTTTTCCTATTTGTGTGTCCTCATCGGAAAAAGTTCCCAGAAGAAGTATTGCAATAAACGCCACAACTATTATTACAATACCTGCCGCTATTGCCGTAAGAACAACAACGAAGTAAGAGGATTTTGACGGCTGTTCATCTCCGCTGTAGTCGTCATAATCATCATAGTCCTCAACTTCATTTCTGCTCTTTGTTCTTGTAACACTTTTTTTCATATTGCTTCTGCTGCCTCCCGATGAAGAAGCCGATTTCAGACCGGATTCTGCGGCGGCTTTTGAAACTGCACCCGCATTAAAATACTGGGTCTTTTCGGACAGATACTTATATTCAAAAACAATGCTCGGATTTTTCTTGAATTCCTCAATATCCTTTATCATTTCGGACGCTGACTGATAACGTTTGGAAGCTTCTTTCTGCATAGCCCTCATAACTATTTCTTCCAGACCTTCGGGAACGGAATCATTAATGGAACGAAGCGGCTTTGCATTATTCTGCATATGCATAAGTGCAACGGAAACCGGATTGTCACCGTCAAAAGGCTTTTCGCCGGTCAGCATTTCATACATCATAACACCGACAGAATAAATATCGCTTTTCTCGTCGGTAACGTCTCCCCTTGCCTGTTCGGGGCTGATGTAATGGACGCTTCCTATAGCCTTGTCGGAAATAGTTTTTCCCTCTTCCCTTGCAAAACGCGCAATTCCGAAGTCCATGACCTTTATTGTTCCATCAGGGAAAAGCATGATATTCTGCGGCTTTATATCCCTGTGAACTATCCCCCTGTCATGGGCGTGCTGCAAAGCCCGCAGTATCTGAATTATAAAATGTACTGTGTCTTTCCATTTAAGGACGCCCTGCTGTTCGATAAATTCTTTAAGAGTGATCCCGTCAATGTATTCCATGACAATAAACTGTATCTTCTCTGTAAAACCCACATCATATATTTTTACAATATTCGGGTGAGAAAGTACAGCGATCGCCTTTGATTCGTTCCTGAAACGCCTTACAAAGTCTTCATTGTTGGCATATTCGTTTTTCAGGATCTTTACCGCAACAGTCCTGTCCTCCAGAATATCGGTAGCCTTGTAAACGTCCGCCATTCCGCCGATACCGATAAGCTCGGTTATTTCATAACGTCCGTCAAGCTTTTTTCCAATATTTTTATCCATCAAATTCACTCCTGTAATTACACAAGTAATTTTATATAATACCGTAGGCAACGGTGTTTATCATATTTTCATAAGTGCGGCTGTAATGTTGTCTCCACCGCCGTTTTCAAGGGCTCGTTTAATAAGCTGCGAAGGAACGTCCTTTGGTTCGGATCTTTTTATAATATTGAACATATCTGCTTCGTCACAATAATTTGAAAGTCCGTCAGTACAAAGGAGAATAGCCGAGTTTTCGGTAAGTTCTGCTTCAAAATAGTCCGGCGCGACCCGATCCGAAACGCCCACCGCCTTTGTAATGTAGTTCCTCTGGGGGTGATTTTTCAGCTGTTCCTTTGTGATCTCGCCGTTCTCATACATTTTCATTACAACGGTGTGATCCTTTGTAAGCTGCCGTATCTCATGATTTATAAGGTAAAGTCTGGAATCTCCCACATTTACCGCGTAAAGTCTGTTTCCGAAAATAAGAGCCGCAACGCAGGTAGTTCCCATGCCTTTCATATCCATGCTTGAGACCGACATATCATAGACCACGGAATTTGCTGTAGTTACCGAGGAAATAAGCAGATTTCTTATGGAATTTCCGCTGTAATCAGGACGGAAAACCTTTGTTATCCGTTCAAAGACTACGTTTACCGCTCTTTCGCTGGCTTCGCTTCCGGCGTTCTGACCGCCCATACCGTCGCAAATAACAGCAAAGCATATGTCATCTCTTAGCATAGCTGTACGGACTCTGTCCTGATTTTCGGTTCTGGACAGTCCGATATTAGTATCCGAAAAGACCTGCATATACTTCACTCCTTTATGTTCATATCTCGTATTCTCGTCTTAACTGACCGCAAGCTGCGTCTATATCTGCTCCAAGCGTTCTGCGAATGGTGGCGTTAAGACCGCCTTTTTCCAGTGCAGAAGCAAAATTTTTCAGTGCATTTCTGTCCGAACGGTAATTCCGTTCCTTTATTTCATTTACGGGTATAAGATTAACATGGCAGTTCATGCCTTTCAGCAGCCGTATCAGCCCCTCCGCATCGGCGGCGGTGTCATTTACTCCGTGAATTACGGCATATTCAAATGAAATTCTCCTGCCTGTCTTATCCATATAGTCCTTGCAGGCTTTTATAAGCTGCGAAATATTATATCGCTTGTTTACCGGCATTATACTGCTCCGCTTTTCGTCCGTAACGGCATGAAGCGATATGGAAAGCGTCAGCCCGAACCGGTATTCCGCCAGATCGTATATCCTGTCCACAAGCCCGCAGGTAGATAACGAAACGTGTCTGAGACTGAGATTTTTCCCAGTTTCAGAAGAAAGTATCTTCAGGAATTTTACCACATTATCAAAATTATCCAGCGGTTCGCCTATTCCCATAAGAACGATACTGTCAACGTGTTTTCCGCTGTCCTCTTCGGCAGTGTAAACTTGCAGCAGCATTTCCGACGGCAAAAGGTTCCTCTTGAATCCCGCAATAGTTGACGCGCAGAAATTGCAGCCCATTTTGCAGCCCACCTGCGTGGAAATACACAGACTGTTTCCGTGCTTGTATTCCATCATAACCGACTCTATATGATTGCCGTCCGGCAACTCATATAAATATTTTACCGTATTATCCAGTGCAGATTCAAGCTTTCTGACAATTTTTATACTATTTATACAATATATTTCATCTAATTTTGTGCGTAAAGACGATGAAATATTACTCATATTGGAAAACTCGTGAACTCTTTTTGTATGTAACCATTCATATATCTGCTTTGCCCGAAAATTCTTCTCGCCCAAAAGTTCAATTTCAGCCGAAAGTTCTTCCGGAGCGTAGGATAAAATATCCTTTTTCAAGCTATCACCTTTCTTATTTTTGCCATAAAAAATCCCTCACAGTCAAATTCATCAGGAAATATCGTAAGCTTGTACCCGTCCGCTTCCGGAAAAGCGTTCACAGGTTCAAAATCCTTGTGTTCCGTCAGAAATCTGTCAATTACATTGTCATTTTCCGATCTGCTGAGAGTACAGGTAGAATATACCAGTTCTCCCCCGTCTTTCAGATAAGACGCCGCAGCGGAAAGGATCTTATATTGAAGTTCAGGAAGTTCCCTTGCCCGCTCAATACCGTTATACTTAATTTCCGGCTTAGTACGGATAACTCCGAACCCGGAACATGGAACATCACAAAGCACTTTGTCGGCTTTCGTGAAATTTTCGTTGAAAACTGCCCCATCATTGCAGACAGCTTCTGCAATTGAAATTCCAAGACGTTCTGCACCTTTACGGATAAGACCTACACGATTTTCCCGCACATCACCCGAAATTATCCTGCCGTTATTTTCCATTATTTCTGCCATAGTGAAAGTTTTCCCGCCGGGCGCGGCACAAATATCAATAACTGTCTCTCCCTTTTTCGGAGCAAGAATCGCACAACACATTTGTGATGACATATCCTGAACGTGGAACATTCCGTTTTTGAAAAGATCCAACTGTTCCACACTTCCGTTAATATCTGCCGAAACACAATCCGGAATTTTTTCACATATCTGCGAATCTATCCCCATCTTCCCGAAATCTTCCACAAGCTTTCGGGAAGTGGTTTTCAATGTATTCACCCTGACATAAAGCTTATGGGGCAAAAGCGAATTTTTAAGTAAATTTTCTGTTTTTTCGGTTGAATAGTCCTCGCAAAGAAGCTTTACCAACTCTTTTCCGCAGGAATATTCCACGCTCATACGCTCTATATCGTCTGTGGGAAGTTCAAAATGTTTCCCGTCCCTTATAAAATTCCGCAGAACGGCGTTTATGAACCCCGACGCGCTTTTCTTTCTGCATTTAGCGGCAAGAGCCACCGATTCGTTTACCGCCGCATTGTCGGGAACGGAATCCATGTAAAGCAGCTGATAAATTCCCATTTTAAGGATATTTGCCACAGAACCGTCTAACTTTTCAAGAGGTCTGCTGCTGTATTTTGAAATGATATATTCAAGGGTAAGTTTCCGTTCAAGAACTCCGTAAAAAAGCCTTGAAGCAAAAGCTTTATCTCTTTCGGAAAGTCCCGAAATCCCCTGTTCCAGCAAAAGATTTGAATACGCCTTGTCGTCCATTCTGTCAAGCAGTCCAAGAACGGTGTACCTCGTCAGACTGCTCATCAGTCGTTTCTCCTTCTGCCGCCGGAAGCTATCACTATCAGCCTTAAAAGGCTCAGCAGTGCCGAGAACATTGCCGCAACGTATGTCATAGCCGCCGCGCTGAGAACTTTCTTGGACATTCTCACTTCATCGGGCTGCAATATCGCTCTTTCGTCAAGAGTCTGCAAAGCCCTGCCGCTGGCGTTGAATTCAACAGGCAGCGTCACCGCCTGAAACAGAACGACTCCCGCGTAAAGGAATATTCCCACAGGGACGAGGAAATCCAGTGCGCTGAACAGTAATCCTATAAGTATCAGCGGAACTGCAAGTTTTGAGCCTATCTGGGTTATAGGAATTATTGCCTGACGTATCTTTATAGGCATATAACCCTGTGCGTGCTGGATAGCGTGTCCTACTTCGTGGGCCGCAACGCCTATTGCCGCAACGGAAGAATTTCCGTAAACCGAATCCGAAAGCCGTATGATATTTGCGGACGGATCATAATGGTCTGTAAGATTGCCGCTGATGTGTTCTATCTGAATACTGTACAATCCGTTTTCATCAAGGATCATTCTTGCAACTTCGTTTGCAGTATATCCGCGTGAATTGCGTACACTGCTGTATTTATTGAATGTGCTGCTCACCTTGAACTGCGCTATCATCGCAAATATTACCGCAGGCAGCACGATAATGTAAGTCGGATCCCAGAACATAACTTCCCTCCTTTTAAAGTAAAACAGTACCTTTCGCAACGGGTTTTCCACGGAGATAATCGGCGGTTTTCATTCTCTTTCCGCCCTCCGCCTGAACTTCGGTGAATCTTATACACTTTCCGTCGCCACAAGCAACAGTAAAGCTTTCCGGCTTTACAATCGTTCCGCATTGAACATTTCCGGAAACCTCGCCTGCAAGTTCCGAACCGTATATTTTAAGGCGTTTCCCGTCAAGTATTGCCGTCGCGCAGGGAAATGCCGACAAACCGCGTATTTTGTTGTGTATTTCCGTCGCAGATTTTGAAAAATCAATTGGGCACATATCCTTTGTAAGCATTGGAGCATATGTTGAAAGGCTGTCGTCCTGTTTTTTGGGTGTAACGCTGTTTTCCTTTACAGCCTTGATGGTTTTAAGAAGCAGTTCCGCGCCCATTACGGCAAGCCTGTCATGCAGTTCGGAAGCCGTTTCGTTCTCCCCGATCTCCGTTTCCGATTTTAAAAGCATATCTCCGGTGTCGATGCCGTCAGCCATTTTCATTGTGGTAACGCCTGTCACTTTCTCTCCATTGAGAACGCTCCACTGGATAGGTCCCGCACCTCTGTATTTCGGAAGCAGCGACGCGTGGACGTTCAGACAGAAATACTTGGGAAGTTCCAGTATTTCCTTTGGAAGAATTTTTCCATACGCTGTTACAACTATCATATCAGGAGAAATTTCCCTTAAAATTTTCAGAGAATTTTCCGCGTCCTCGCCTTTTTTAAGGCTCAAAGGCTGGTACACGGGAATGTTATATTTCACTGCCAGTTCCTTTACCGGCGGCGGAGTAAGCTTATAACCGCGTCCCTTGGGCTTATCCGGCTGTGTAAACACCGCTCGGACATTTTCTCCGCTGTCGATAAGCGCTTGCAGGCAAGGAACGGCAAAATCGGGAGTTCCCATAAAAACTATATCCATCGGAAACCGCGTCCTTTCGTTATCTTCTTCTCTTTTTCCTGCCGCGTTTGCTTCTTTCCTCTTCTACCTGTTCGGGGTCTACCATTTCATCGGCAATATCAATAAATAACTGTCCCTCAAGATGATCCATCTCATGGCAAACGGCTCTTGCGGCAAATTCTTTCAGTTTCAGCTGAACATGACCGCCGTTCCTGTCCTGAGCCTTTACAATTATCTCCATAGGACGGACAACATATCCCCAGTCGTCCGGACAGGAAAGACAGCCTTCAATGTCCCTTTGAGTGCCTTTCGACTTGATTATCTCCGGATTTACAAGTTCGATAAGTCCGTCACCCGAATCTACAACAAGAGCGCGCCTTAAAATTCCTACCTGCGGCGCTGCAAGCCCGACACCGTTAGCCTTATACATGGTTTCCGCCATATCATCAAGAAGTATACCCAGCTTTTCGTCAAATATCTCCACGGGTTTGCATTTTTTCCTGAGAATATCCTCTTCCTTGTTGACTATATTTCTTATTGCCAAACCAATCACTGACCTTTCCTGTTTAAACTCCTATATCGCCGTTTATATCTAAAAATGTTTGTACATTTGCAAAATCTTTATCCGTAAAAGTTCTTTTGTAAATACCTGATATATAATCCCTGAATTTCTGATTGTTTACGCATTTGATTATCAGTCTGTAACGATACTTGCCGTTTATCTTTTCATAACTGCATTTTGACGGTCCGAGGACTCGTATAGGAAATTTTATAGTTCCCGAATCAATTGTTTCCTTTATCATGCCGAAAAATTTCATTGAGCCGGCTTTTGCACAGCTGTCTATAATAGAAGAAAATTCCGCCGTACAGGTATCGCAGAACGGAGGGTATAACAGCATTTTTCTTGCCGCTATTTCCTGTTCATAAAAGCCTGTGTAGTCCTGCGCCGCCGCAAGATTAATGACATAATGTTCCGGAACGTAAGTCTGTATCACTGCCCTGCCTTGCTTTTCACCCCTGCCGCAGCGTCCTACAGCCTGAGTAACAAGAGAAAAAGTTCTTTCGTAACTTCTGAAATCTCCTGCATACAGGCTTTTATCCACCGAAAGCACGCCTACAAGGGTAACATTGGGGAAATCCAGTCCCTTGGCTATCATCTGAGTACCAAGCATTATATCGTATTCACCGTTTCCGAATGCGCAGAAATTTTTCTCGTAAACATACCGTGAACCGGTGGTATCTGCGTCCATTCTAAGCACACGCGCATCGGGAAACAGCCGCGCGACTTCGTCCTCAACTTTCTGAGTTCCCACTCCGGTTTTCCTGATGTGTTCTGAACCGCATTTCGGACAGGATTTTATCATTTTTTCCGTATGACCGCAATAGTGGCATACCAGACTGTCGGTCGGCTTATGATATGTGAGCGGTATGCTGCAATTAGGACAGACAAGCGGTTCACGGCAGTCCATACAGCTTATATATGTATGATAACCCCGCCTGTTCAGCAGCAGAATTGTCTGTTCTTTATGTTCAAGATTGTAATTTATTTCATTGACAAGCTTTTCCGAAAATATGGAAGAATTCCCGTAAAATCCGTCCACTGCAAGGTCAATTATGTCAACATCGGGAAGTTTTTCCGCGGAATATCTGTTTTTCATTTCAAAAAGCTTATATCTGCCTTGTTTTGCATAAAAATAGCTTTCTATTGCAGGCGTTGCGGAAGCCATAAGAACAGTCGCGTTATGTGTGACGCAGCGTTTCTTTGCTATTTCTTTTGCGTTATATCTTGGCGAGGACTCGGATTTGTAAGTCCGTTCCCCCTCCTCGTCAATAATTATAAGCCCTATATTGTCTATGGGGGAAAATACCGCGCTGCGCGTTCCAACAACTATCCTTGCCGAACCGTTTTTTATGCGTTTGTATTCATTGAGTCTTTTTCCTATAGAAAGGCTGCTGTGGATTATCGCAACCATATCTCCGAAAAGCGCCTGAAAGCGTTCCACCACCTGCGGTGTAAGGGATATTTCGGGAATAAGCATTATAACATTACGTCCCGCTTCTAAAGTATGCTGAATAAGTTTTGCAAATACAAGTGTCTTGCCGCTTCCGGTGACGCCGTAAAGCAAAGCCGCATGACAGGCATTGTCATCAATAAGTTCCGCAATTCCGTCATAAGCCGCCTGCTGCTGTTCTGTCAGAACTATATCATCAGGGTCATTTATGACTTCTGCATTCGGTTTCCTGATAACTTCAATTTCGTATGTTTCCAGAACGCCTTTTTCAAAAAGTTTTTTTACAACGGCATTGGTAACACCGCAAAATCTGTAAATTTCTTCCTTTGCGGCCGCACCGCAGTTTTCCAGAAGTTCTACCACTTCCCTTTGTTTTGCGGAAAAATCGGCTTTTTTCTCATATCCGTCCGAAAGGCGGATCAAGCTTACATTATCGTCTTTTTTGCGGCGTTTGAAGCTGTTTTCCTCAATGATAAAGCCCTTGACCGTAAGTTCGTCCAAAAGCTTTCCCTCTGCGCTGTCAAGTACGGAAATATCCTCCCTTGCCGCATGAAGAAGCAGCGCGGCTTTTTCCGAAAGTTCCGCTTCGGACATATCCTCGTCCGCAAGACGGTAATTCTGCCCGAAAACAACGCCGAGACCTATGGGAATAAGCGTTTTAAAGGCTTCAAAATAAGTGCAGAGAGTCGTGTTTCTGAGCCAGACAAGAAGTTCCAGCATTTCGTCATTAAGCAGCGGTTCTTTGTCAATAATTGAAGTCAGCGGTTTGAATCTGCTGATGTCCACGCCGTCGGTATCGTTTATTTTCAAAACGACGCCTATGCGTTTTCTGTTGCCTTTTCCGAAAGGAATGAGCACCCTTGCCCCCGCAAAGACCTTACCCTCCATTTCAACAGGAATGGTGTAGCTGTATAAATTATCATAACCATACGAAGCCCCGTCAACAGCAACAGCCGCAAAATGCTTTACAGTCAGCAAATCCAATCACCCCGCGAAATCAATCCTTATCTTCGTCAGTTCCCTCAATGAATGAATACTTCCTGCTTGCAAATTCTTCTACCGCTGTCTTGACAGGCTTTTCTTCAAGGACTTTTCCCTCGGAGCAAAGTTCATCGGCGATCTCTCTTGCCCTTTTTGCAACTGCAAGAACTACCGAATAGTAGCTTTCGTTTTTAGTTGCTATCTGGTTAATAGATGGTCTAAGCATTTTCCAACACCTCATCAATATAATTTGGATAATTTTTGGCACTGAGTTCCTCGGCCCTGATGATCGCTTTCAAATCGTCAACAGCCTCGGAAAGCTCACCGTTTACAACTGTATAATTGTATTTATAAGCTTGTTTGATCTCTCCCGCCGCTTCGCTAAGACGCTTTTCAATGACATCCTCGGTCTCCGTTCCTCGCTTGTTCAGACGCCTGCGGAGTTCTTTCAGTGACGGCGGCAGAATGAACACAAACACCGCATCGGGGCATTTTTCCATAATTTTCATAGCACCCTGAACTTCAATTTCCAGAATAACGTGCTTGCCCTCTGTAAGCATATCTTCAACAGGTTTTCGCGGGGTTCCGTAATAATTTCCGCAGTATTCCGCATATTCAAGCATACCGTCATTTCCAATAAGTTCCTCAAATTTTTCTTTTGTGAGGAAATGATAATTAACGCCGTCCACTTCTCCGGGTCTGGGCGCTCTTGTAGTTGCGGAAACAGAATAGAAAATATTGTCATTCTTTAAAATTTCCGCAAGAACCGTTCCCTTGCCGCAGCCCGACGGTCCGGAAACAACTATCAGCAAGCCTTTATTCATCTTCTGTCTCCTCCTCGTCAATACTGAGTCTGCCGGCAACGGTTTCGGGCTGAACGGCGGAAAGTATCACATGGTCGCTGTCCATGATTATTACTGCCCTTGTCCGTCTGCCGTAAGTAGCGTCTATAAGTGAACCTTTTTCTTTGGCGTCCTGAATTATACGTTTTATGGGCGCGGATTCGGGACTTACTATTGCGATAAGCCGTCCCGCGTTTATCATATTTCCGAATCCTATGTTAATAAGCTTCATAAACTTCTCCCGTTATTCGATATTCTGTATCTGTTCGCGGATCTTTTCTATTTCTGATTTGAGTTCCACCACGGTTTTCGTGACCTCAATATCCTGAGCCTTTGAACCGATGGTGTTGCTTTCGCGGTTAAATTCCTGAATAAGGAAATCCAGTTTCCTGCCCACGGGTTCTTCCGCTTTCAGAAGTTCCCTGAACTGGTGAATGTGGCTTCTTAACCTTACGGTTTCCTCGTCAACGGCGGTCTTTTCAGAAAAAATCGCCGCTTCGGTGATTATCCGCTGTTCATCGACATTTTTATCTTCAAGAATGTCTTTTATCTTGTTGTAAAGCTTTTCCCTGTACAGTCTTGTGGTTTCGGGGGAACGTTTCTCCACGGCTTCCACAAGTTTTTCGATATAATCAAGGCGGGAACTGATGTCCTCGGTCATTTTGCCGCCCTCAATGACACGCATTGAAACAAAGTTTTTTAAAGCTTCCTCCGCAACGATCCTAACATCATTCCAGACTGCTTCCTCGTCCTCTTCCGCCTTTACAACATTGAAAATATCAGGCAGCCGCATAAGCTTGGAAAGTGTAATGTCGTCCTCCAGACCGAGTTCTTCATTTGCGTTACGCAAAGCGGAAACATACCCCTGCGCCATTGACTTATTTACTTCGATAAGCGCGTCTTTTCCCTCAATATTGAAAACCGAGATTCCAACGTCCACCTTGCCGCGGGAGATACTTCCCTGCAGGAAAGTTTTCATTTTCTCCTCAAGGTAGCCGTAAGCTCTGGGTGTTCTTGATGAATATTCAAAATACCTGTGATTAACCGATTTTATTTCCACGGTAATATCTCTGCCGTCTATTATCTGCTGACTTCTGCCGTACCCTGTCATACTTTTTATCATCAGATCACAGTCCTTTCTTTCCGTTAAAACATTTACATTCTATTATACCATTTCACGGCATGAAAATCAAGTGTTTTTCATTAAAAATCCGCATTTCCGGCAAGTTTTACCCAAAATTTCTCAAAACCTTTATAAGAATAACAGCAGCAACTCCCAGAATAAGGAATATATACTGAAATGTCCTTTCAGATTTTCCCGAAACGACCTCTGCGGAAATATTGTTTTTCTTTATCCATTTACAGAATATGTCAATATTTTTCAGTGAAACATTCAAACAAAGCGTTCCGCAGAGCTTTTTGCCGTAACGGTCATACAGAGCCATTGAACCTTCGGTATTTACGGTAAACTTTCCTATTTCGTATGATTCAAAACTTTTTCTGCCGATATTCAGGGTGCTTCCGCTGACGGAAAATCTTTTTCCCACATTGAAATCGTGAGGAACATTTACTTCCGGAACATTATTATGTATAATATCCAGAACATTCTGTATCAAAGCATATCTCACAGCTTCCGCCTGTTTCATATCCAAAGCCACGCTATCACCTCACAAAACGGCTTTTTATACTATAATACTATTTTTCTGCATAAAAATCAAGTATTATATTGGAAAATAAAGGTTACAATATGGTAACAATACCAAAATTATCCTGAAATAAAATATCCCGAAACATTTCTGCTTCGGGATCAATTTTATCAAACGGGATGTACTTTGTTTTCCGCGTCTGCGTGTGCGCTGTCAACTCCGTACTTCGCATCGCGTCTCTTTGCAAAGAATTTTGGAGCGACCTGCGGAAACATTGCATAGCTGAGAACATCCTCTTCCTGTTCCGTCCACTCGGAAGCTTCTTCTTTGAGTTTTTCAAGCTCAGGCTCAATAAGGTCGGCAGGACGGCAGGTAATGGGCTTTTCGTCCTTGAGTATCTTCTTGCTGAATTCGGGATCAATGGGTGACGGAGTTTTTCCGTATTCGCCCTTGACAAGTGCCTTGAATTCTTTGGTAACGGTCTTGTAGCGTTCGCCGTTGATAACGTTGAACACCGCCTGTGTTCCCACGATCTGAGAAGTAGGCGTTACAAGAGGCGGATAACCCGCGTCTTTACGAACGTTAGGAACTTCTTTCAGAACATCGTTGAACTTATCTTCCTTGCCCGCTTGTTTAAGCTGTGACAGCAGGTTCGACAACATTCCGCCCGGGACTTGATATATAAGTGCATTTGCGTCAACAGCAAGCATTTTCGGATCAAGCAGACCGCTGTCGATATATTTCTTCCGGAGTTTCATGAAGTAATCTCTTATCTCCGTAAGCAGAACCAGATCAAGACCGGTGTCATATTCCGTTCCCTGCAAAGCCGCTACCATTGATTCCGTAGGCGCATGGGAAGTTCCCAGAGCAAGCGGTGACATAGCCGTGTCGATCATATCCGCGCCGTTTTCAATGCCCTTTAACAGGCACATTGAAGCCAGTCCCGAAGTATAGTGAGTATGCAGCTGAACGGGGATCTTTACCGCCGCTTTGATAGCTTTTACAAGCTCCGCAGTTCTGTAAGGAGTGAGAAGCGCAGCCATATCTTTGATACAGATAGAATCCGCACCTTCTTCCTCGATCTGCTTACAGTAATTTACATAATAATCCGTTGTGAAAACTTCACCCAGAGTGTAGGAAATTGCAACCTGCGCGTGTGCGCCCTCTTTCTTTGCGGCGGAAATAGCAGTTTTCAAGTTTCTGATGTCGTTGAGGGCATCAAAAATACGGATAATATCAATACCGTTGGCAACGGATTTCTGAACGAAATATTCCAGAACATCGTCCGCATAGTGACGGTAACCAAGCATATTCTGTCCTCTGAACAGCATCTGAAGCTTGGTGTTGGGCATTTCCTTTCTGAGAATACGGAGTCTTTCCCAAGGATCTTCATTCAAAAATCTCAGACAGGAGTCAAAAGTTGCTCCGCCCCAGACTTCCGCGGAATAAAATCCCACTTTGTCCATTGTGGAAAGAATCGGACGCATATCGTCCATAGTCATTCTTGTTGCAATAAGGGACTGGTGCGCATCACGCAGAACAGTCTCGGTAACTTTGATCTTAGCCATCTGAACCAACCCTTTCTTAGCTTACTGGATAGAAGCGAGAAGATCGTTGGAATTGACCGTGTCGCCTTTCTTTACGTTTATGGAAGCAACTTTGCCCGCCTTGGGAGCAACAATGTCGTTTTCCATTTTAAGTGCTTCAAGTACCATAAGTACCTGACCTTCCGCAACGGTATCGCCCACATTTGCCTTAACGTCAAGGATAGTTCCGGGCATAGGCGCATTAACGGCAGTTCCGTCTGCGGGAGCAGCAGCCTTCGGCGCAGGAGCAGCAGCGGGTGCGGGTGCTGCGGCAGGAGTGGCAGCGGGAGCAGTTCCGCCGTCTACTTCTTCAACAGCAACGTCATAAGCCTTGCCGTTTACGGTAATATTGAATCTTTTCATAACTTTATACCACCATTCATTAAATTTTGTTTTGATTTATCTTAGAAAGGCATATTGCTGTGCTTTTTGGGCAAACGCTTATTCATGCGCTTTCCTGACATGGCTTCCAGAGCCGCAAGTATCTTTTCTCTTGCTTCTTCGGCAGTGATGATGTCGTCAACACAGCCTTTTTCCGCAGCGTCAAATGCAGAAGCGTTTTCCTCAGCGTACTGAGCAGCAAGCTTGATCCTTTCCGCCGCAAGGTCTTTTGCGCCTTTGAGTTTGTCGTGCCACAGGAACTCAACTGCCGTTTCCGGAGCAAGAGGCGAAATTACCGCATCGGGATAAGCGTAGGTAACATCGGCATTTCCCGAACCGAGAGCGGACATTGCCGCTCCGTAAGCCTTACCCGTTACAACGGAAATTTTCAGAGTCGTTGCCTCGGCATAAGCATTTGCAAGTTTTGCCATGTCGCGGACTCCTGTTTCGGAAGAAAATCCCTCCGTATCTACGAAAGTTACCACAGGCACGGTAAAAGCATCACAAGTTCTTACAAATCTCGCCAGCTTAGAGCAGTCATCGGCAGAAAGCTTTCCGTCCTTTTTGTTTGTGGCAGCAATTCCCACAACAGAACCGCCTATAGTTGCAAAAGCAGTATATGCGGAAGTTCCGAAACTGTCGGAAAGTTCAACCATGCTTCCCTTGTCGGCAACAGCCTTTGCGGTATCTTCGGCAGAACCGCTTGCAGCACCGTTCGGAGCGTCAAATTCAAACATGGGAGCAACGGAAATGTTATTCTGAGGAAGCATGGAGATAAGTTTCCTTACTTCTTCAAAAGCAGCAGCATCGTCCTTTGCGGAAACCGCCGCAGTGCCGTTTTCAACAACTTCCTTGCCTTTCTTTACGCAGTTCGGATCTGTGTAAAGTTCGCCCTCGTCCGTTATAACGACAATGTCCGCAGAACAAGCCGCCATTGCCGCACTTCCTGCGCAAGTTCCCGCAACGACCGAGATCTGCGGAACGACTCCCGACAGGTTATTTATCTGTGTAAGTATATCGCTGTATGCTTTCAGGGATTCTGCGCCGTCGTCAACAAACGCACCGTTGGAATCGTATATTCCCACAACGGGAACGCCCGTTCTTGACGCAAGTTCAAGAACTTTACATATCTTTGCCGCATGGTGAACGTTTACCGCACCACCTTTGACATTTTTATCCTGAGAAAAAGCATAGACAAGACTTCCGTCCACATAGCCATAAGCGGCTGTAACACCTGTAAGTTCACCGCTGTGTTTGATTCCCGCGTCAACTTCCGTGAAAACGCCGTCATCGAACAGTTTGGCAAGCCTTGCCTTTCCGGAGCCTGCGGAAGCGGCTTTATACGCTTCAAACTTAGCTCTCTGACTTTCAGTTAACATAATGGTTCCTCCGTTCGATATAAAAAAATAAACCAAATTAATTATACTATATTTTTCTTTCAAAGACAAGACAAAAACAAATATTTTATATGTTTTTTCAAAAAGTTCATATTTGATACAACAGAAATACTATTTTTTGCTTTCCCCTGCCGCGTTGCGGAGAGCGCGAAGCTCCTCGGAAGTAAGTTCCCGATACGTGCCGGGCTTTAGCATTCCGAGTTTTACCGGACCTATTGCCGTTCGTTTAAGGCGAACAACATCAAGTCCCACCGCTTCACACATTTTGCGGATCTGACGGTTCCTGCCCTCGCGGATAACGATTTGCAGGACAACTCTTTCAGCTTCCTGTGTAAGGACGTTCACCGTTGCGGGCAAAGTTTTCCTGCCGTCTATAACTACCCCTTCCGCAAGCTGTGCAAGCTGTTCCTCATTTACGGAAGAATGTACCGTCACGCGGTAAGTTTTGGAAATATGTCTGCTGGGGTGCATGATGTCATTGGCAAATTTTCCATCATTTGTAAACAAAAGCAAGCCCTCGGAGTTCCTGTCAAGCCTGCCCACGGGGTAGACTCTGACGGGAACGTCCGAAAGCAGATCGGTAACGCATTTTCTGTCAAGTTCGTCCGACATGGTGGTAACATAGCCGCGGGGCTTATTAAGCATGATATAGTATTTCTCACGCTTTTCTGAATAGTTTACCCGCTCGCCGTCAACGGTTATAACGTCCTTTGCGGTCGCGCCATCACCAAGTCCCGCGACTCTGCCGTTAACTTTTACTCTGCCTTGGGAGATCATTTCCTCCGCTTTTCTGCGGGAACATATCCCACTCTGGGAAAGTATCTTCTGAAGTCTGATCTTTTCCACTTATTTACTCCTTTCCCACAAACAGCAGGGAAATTTCCCGCCGCTTACAATAACTTCTTTATAAAATCAATTATCTTTTCCGACAATGACGGTTTCCGTTCGATAATAAGCGCTTCACATCCGTCCGCCGTCACAATATCGGAAGTTCCTATCGGTTCACCGTCGGCGTAAAATTGCACCGTTCCGACCTTTCTGCCCTTTTCCGCAGGCGCATAGATAAATCTTTCCAGTTCTGTCTCATAGGTAATATACGGTTCGGAACTTCCCACTACCGTATAATTGGGAAAATTTTCTGCTTTTACGGGAAGTGTTTCACAAATTCCGCCTGCGACATTCACCGAAATATCCGAAAGATCACATTCAGCCCTGCAATTTTTCACCTGTGAAAAACCGTAGTCGTACATTTTCATATGATCGTTCCAGTCGCCCCGGTCATTTAGGGTAACGCAAATAAGAGTTGCGCCGTTCCTTTCCGCTGCCGAAACAAGACATCTGCCCGCTTCGTCCGTAAATCCCGTCTTGACGCCGATACAGCCGTCATAGAGGGAAAGCAGCTTATTTGTGTTTGTGAGCCATCTTTCGTAAGGCGGGTTGCCGAAGCGAAGTTTTATCTGCTTTGTGCCGCAAATTTCTCGGAAAGTCTCGTTTTTAAGTGCTTCACGAGCAAGTATAGCCATATCGTAAGCCGTGGAATAATGTTCTTCGTCATGCAGACCGGACGGCGTTACAAAATGTGTATTTTTCAAACCGATACTCTTTGCCCTTTCGTTCATCATATCCGCAAACTTCTCCGCACTTCCCGCAAGAAGAACTGCAGTTTCGTTCGCGGCATCATTTCCCGAAGGAAGAAGCATACCATAACAAAGAGCCCGCTTTGTGACAATATCGTCCTCTTTCAGTCCCATGGAAGAGCCTTCCACAATAATGGCATTATTATCCACCTTGAATTCGCTGTCAAGGTCGCCGCTTTCTATAAGGAGCAGAGCAGACATTATCTTGGTAGTGCTTGCCATGGGCATTGAAGAATACTCGTCCTTGCCTGTTATGATCGTTCCCGACTGCGCATCAATAAGCACCGCCGATTTTGCAGTAATATCCGACACCGAAAAAGCCGCCGCACTAAGACAGGGCAAAGCCGCCACAGACAGTGCAAATGCTGTTAAAACCGATAAAATTACGCGTTTCATAAATACCTCCTACGGACATAGATCCGCAATATATTTTTACTTATATTATGGAGGTTTCAGCCGCAAATATTTTATATTTTATCAGAAATCAAAACCATCGGTGTTTATTTCAACCTTTTCAATTTCAGGTTCAGCAGCCGTTTCCGAAACATCAGCGTCAACAACGGCGTCTACTGTTTCAACAGCGTCGTCTTTCTTGTTTTTGGAAAACATTGCCTGCACCTTTGAAATAAGGTCGGGAACCGCGCTTATTATAGCATTTGCGGAAGAATTTCCCGTACCAAGTTCAAGAAGCTTTACATCACCGTTTGCAATAACGATAAACGCTATAGGCTGTATAGAAACTCCGCCGCCGCTTCCGCCTCCGAACAATGCCTTATCACTCTTGGAAGGCAGGTCTGAACCTCCCGCAGCAAAACCGTAAGAAACCTTTGAAACGGGAATTATGGTAATATCCCCGTCCGCCTTTATGGGGTTTCCGATAATAGTGTCCGCATCGGAAAGTTCATGTATCTTTCCGATGGCAGTTGCTACCAGATCTTTTACTTTTGTATCCATTTTCATTCTCCTTTTTATACTGTTACAGCCTCGTTTGAATCAGGCTGATCCTTGACGTTTTCGCTCTTTTTGGTAAGGACTCTGATATTTTTCAGAAGTCCGAAAAGTATTACAAACACCGCCGAAAATATAGTGGCAGGCTTTATGGAAATTTTTGCCTCGCAGTCAAAAACAGACTTTTTCCCGTCAAAATCGCAGACAATATCCACCGAACGGATATTCGTCCTGAAAAGCGTTGAAATAATCCCAATGGCATTATAAACTCCCGCGCTTATCCTGCCGTAATTGAGAGCCGTTTTGTAAGCGTCCTCTCCCGCGATCCTGAAATCTATCACAAGCCCGTCAATGTAAATATGCAGGAAAAGCTTTTTCAGCCCTTTCGCCGAGCACTCCCATATAACTTTCACCTTTTCGATAATATCGGAAATACTCCCGAACCTTTCAGAAAAGCTTTTCTTTTCCTTTTTGGGCTTGGCTTTTTCATCGCTCTCCGTGTCAGATTCCTCCGCTGCGGAAACTTTCTCTTCTGTCTTGTCAGCTGAAATTTCTTCACTTGCCGTGTCCTTTTCCTCCGCTGTGGGAACTTTCTCCGCTGTTTCCTCCGTTACGGACGGCCTTTTGCTTTTTGTATTTTTGGCTTTTTTTGTCTTTTTTTCTTTCTTTTTAAAAGGGAAAACGGTGAAAAGGAAATATTTTACTTTGAGGTCAACCACCCCGCCGTAAAACTTAACTTCCGCCCTTATCCTGATATTCAGAATGATAGCAAAGATAAGGACAATTATTCCGATAACGATCAATGCAGTCAAATCACCACCGCCTTTCGCGGATACTTAACTTCCCGCGGGAACATCTTCGGTATTGCCTTTTTGGGGTTCTTCACTTTCATTTTTTTCTTCATCTTTGGAAATAAGTATCTCGTCAAAGCTTACCTGACTTTCCGAGCCGGGCAGCGGCGGCAGATCATCAAGAGAGGAAAGCTGGAAACTTCTCAGAAACGCAGGCGTTGTTTTATACGCTATGGGTTTCCCCGGAACGTCAAGCCTGCCCGCTTCTTCCAGAAGATTCTTTTCCACAAGGGAATTTACAACGCTTGAACTGTCTATTCCCCTGACGTGTTCCACAAAGCCTTTTGTAACAGGCTGATTGTAAGCTATTATAGTAAGGACTTCCATTGCCGCAGGAGAAAGCGGAGTATTCTTCTTGGTTTCCAGAGCCGCCCTGACGTACTCGGAATATTCCGCCCTGACTGCAAGCTGATAGCAGTTTCCAAGCTTCATTATCTGCAAAGAACTTGCCGTGGATTCATACCTGTCCGAAAGCAGATTTATAAGCTTTTCGAGCATATCCGCTTCGATCCCCGCCGCTTGGCAGAGTTTTTCCGCTTCAATAGGGTCTCCGTGGGCAAAAAGAATAGATTCGATAATAGAAACGCCTTCGTTCAATTTCACTGATAGGAAACCTCCGTTTCACCGGGCTGATCGCTGTCCGTATTCCTGTTACGGTTGAATGTTATCACCGTGTTATCGTCATTTAACCAGATTCTTCCGGATTTTGTAAGTTCAAGGACTGCAAGGAAAGTCGCTACCCGCTCGGAGCGGTCCGTCATTCCGTCAAAAAGCCCGCTCATAAGGCAAGTTCCCGTTTTGTAAAGATTTCTCAGTACATAAATTATTTTTGACGTGACGGAAACGATCTTTTTCTTCACAAGGGTGTTGAAAGATTCGGCTTTCACCTGTTCTTCGGGAGGTTTGCGGCTTACTTTCAGGTAGGAATCAAGCAGTTCCTGCGGATCGTGTATAAGCGTATATGTATTGTCAAATTCAATTGCAAGAGGCTTTCTGACAGCATTCACGTTGCCTATGTAACGCATTTTCATAAGTTCCGCAGCCTTTTTGCACAAGGAATATTCAATAAGCCGCCCCTGAAGTTCCTTTTTAAGCTGTTCCGCTTCTTCTTTCCGGGGCAGAAGCGACACGGTTTTAATATACACGAGCCTTGCCGCCATTTCAAGGAATTCCCCCGCTATCTCCATATTCTGCTCCGACATCTTGTCCATATAGTCAAGATACTGTTCAAGCAGCGTAAATATGGGAATATCATTTATATTCAGCTTATGTTTGGAAATAAGATACAGCAGCAGATCAAGAGGACCCTCAAAGACCTCCAATTTAAAAGACATTTTTTCCATTAATTACTCTCCGACTATCAAATCATCTGAAAAACAGCATATCCACCCAGCCCGATATAATATCCATGAACACTATCACCTTGGACTGCATAAAATTAAGCGGTCTGTCAAGAAATCCCAGAAATATACAGATAAACAGTATTCCGAAAATGATGTTTTCATATTTCATTATTTTGAAGTATATCCTTTCGGGCAGAACGAGGTTGAATATCCTCGAACCGTCCAGCGGCGGTATCGGCAGCAGATTGAACACTGCAAGCCCCACATTCAGGAATACGGAATACAAAAACACCGTTGAAAGCGCGTCAAGGACGGTACTTTGTTTCAAAAAAGCGAAATACGCCGATAATTTATATAGTATTATCGAAACATACGCAAGCAGCAGGTTTGAAAAGGGTCCCGCCAGCGACGAAAGAGCCATTCCCGTCTTCCTGTTCCTGAAATTGTTTGGGTTTATGGGAACGGGCTTTGCCCAGCCGAAACCCGCTATAAGCATGAAAATAGTTCCGAACAGGTCAAGATGCTTTGCGGGATTCATGGAAATACGTCCCTGATCCTTTGCAGTATCGTCCCCGAGCCAATGCGCCGCCAGAGCGTGTGCCGATTCGTGTATCGGGAACGCCGTCAACAGCACCAGAGCGTGTATGATTATTTCGGTCAATCTTTCATTCATAAAATATGTAAGCTGCCTCCAAAAGCCTATAAATACCATTTATAAAAGCAATAATAACTTTATTGTACCACATATGACTTAAAATTTCAAGGACTATTTCCAATTTTAAATGAATTTTTCTTAAAATTTTAAATTTGTCCGACTTTTTTTCAAAAAACACTTGCAATTTATAAAAGAATGTGGTAAAATATTATCGTTGATTTTTAAAAAGCTATGGAAAAGGAGGTGTAACCCCATGGCAAAATGCGATATTTGCGGAAAGGGCGTTACTTTTGGTATAAAGGTTTCCCATTCACATCACCGTTCCAACAGAACTTGGAAACCCAACGTTAAGCGTGTAAAGGCTATTGTTGACGGAACTCCTAAGCATATTTATGTATGCACAAGATGTCTCCGTTCCGGCAAGGTAACAAGAGCCGTCTGATCCGAAAGTGAACTCAAAGGCATTGGCATTACGGTCAATGCCTTTTTTGTTTATAAAAGCTCTGTCTCTATGCCAAGAACGCCATACTGCTTTTGCTTTTCTCTGGAATAGTAGACTTCCATATCCTCAGCTCTTGCCTGCGGAAGTTCCTCCTTGCTGTAGCCGCACTTTTCAAGCGGAAGTTTCTTGTAAAGTTTCTCAAAATCAGGAAATTTATGTATATTTTTTACTTTGACCGTCAGCTTTCTTCCGTCGGAATTGTCGGTAAACTCGATCTCGTCGCCGACCCTTACCGCCTGTCTTTTCTCGTCATTGAGCCGGAGTTCAATGGTTTTCCGACCGGAACGGATCATTTCAAATGGTTTTGTATTCAAATTCATATGATGTAACACGATATACCTCCAAAGACTCCGACATTCTCAGAATGTCGGAGTCTTTTCGCTTACTTTGCTTTTGAAAGTGTTATTCCGTTGCTGCCGAGGGGAATTTCATGGTCAAGCCCTACGAATTTGCCGTTTTGCTGCCAGAGAACTTCCTTTACAAAAGCGTATTTGTCCTCGTCCCATGTGGTAAAATCGTCCAGAACCAGTCCGCCGGTATCTCCCGAATTGGAATTAAAGCACCAGAATGTATGATTTATGCGGTTTTCCTTGATAAGCTGACGGAGATACTTCATCCATTTAAGGTTGGGATCACGCATGAATCCGCCCCATTCGCCTATAAGCAGCGGAGCTATGTTTTCTTTCTGGATATAGAACCAGTTGTCATACCAACAGTCCTTATAAAGGCTGTCAAAGGTATAGTTTCCTTTGAACCACGGCTGTTCGTAAACCGTAGGACCGTAGTCATGGGGCGAATATACAAGCTTATTCTGATATTTGCCCAAATCAACGGGATTATCCTTTACGCCGCGGAGGTTTCCGCCCCACCATGTGCAGTAGTAATCCCCCATATTGGTAGAAGAAAAATTGCCGTTTTTCTTTGTGTCTATAGGATAAATTTCAATTCCCTCTACCATTATAAGAACATTGGGGTTCTTATCAAGAACAGCTTTTGCGGCTTTCTCCGCTATGTACTTCCAGTTGTCGCTGTCTTTTGAACTGTCCCACTTGGCACGCGGGGATTCGTTCGCCTTGCCGTGGGGTTCGTTTTTCAGGTCATAAGCGATAATTGTATCGTCTTTCTTGTAACGATTTGCTATCCACGCAAGGGAATCAAGGAAATCCTTTTCGCTTATGTCGCCGTCCGTCCAGAGGTTTTTCATATGTCCCATGGAATCGGTCTTTGCACTGTGAATATCTATCATTATCTTGATGCCGTTTGCGCGGCACTGACCTATCACATAGTCGAAAATTTCAAGACTGTTCATTCCCACAAGGTATGAATTTGTTGCCTGATTGAAGTTTGCGCTTGGGTAATTTCCGTTCGACCAGTTCTTGATAAGTTCCGCCGATATGGGAATACGCAGCAGATTGAAACCCCTGTCCGCAATATTTGAAAGAGACGTATTCAGATCGCACGTCCACAAGCCGTCAAATGTATTCGTGCCGGTATTGTAGCCGAACCAGTTTATACCCGTTAGCCATACTTCCTTGCCGTCCTTGTCGTAAATTTTGCTGCCGTCTGTATGGAGCCAGTCGTCGGTGGTAGGTTCGGGGACGTCCTTTGCCTGAACGATCTTCGGGTTATTGTTTCCCACGGAACCGCTTTGTCCCGACTGTCCGCCGCCGGAATTTCCTGAATTTCCGCCGCCGTTTCCAGAACCGCCGACTGTCATGCTTCCGACCTTTACAGCCGCTTTTGAACTGTCAACAGAACTTGCTCCGCAGAGAATCATTCCGAACGTTCCCTTGCTGTTCGGATCAATATTTGAATTATAGTCAACGGGCGTTATGGTAACAGTTCCGCCGCTTACAGAAGCCTCACAGTTCCACTTCTGATCTATCTTTGCTCCGGACGGAACAGATATAGTCACCGTCCAGCCGTTTATTACCTTGTCCGAACCGTTCTTTACCGTTCCGTCGATCTGGATAAAATCATTCGTGCCGTCATTCCAGCCGTTGGGAGAATTTATTATAAGTTCAACTCCGCTCTGATCTGCTTTGGAATTATCCGCTTTTTTGCTTTCTGAATTGCCCGAAGCTGATGATTTGTTCCCGCTTGCGCTGTTTTTGGCGGAACTTTCCGTACTTGCGGCAGGCTTGCTTTCCGAAGACGTAATTTCAGAGATCTGTTCCCCGCTTTCGGTTTCCTCGCTTTGAGAAACGGTTTCCCCGTCATTTCCGGAAACATCTTCCGTTCTGGGGTCATGTTTCGCCGCAGAAGCGCCGTTCCCTCCGTATGGATCGTAATCGTCCGCAAAGGGGTCGTAATCCTCGCCGAAAAAGTCGATCTCCGCAGAATTATCCTCTTCGGTCTCAAGAGAAAGGGTCGTTTCCGTGTCCGAAAGTTCGGCTTCGCTCTTATCTCCGCCGCAGGACGACATCACGGAAACCGCCATGACCGCCGAAACGAACAATGCAAGTTTTTTCCTGAAATTTAACATACAAACCCCTCCGTGTCATTCAATCCGCCAGTCAATAGGCGTCATGCCGTGTTCCTGTAAAAAATTGTTTGTCTTTGAAAAGTGTCTGCACCCGAAAAATCCGTTATACGCCGAAAGGGGGCTTGGGTGTGCCGCCTGAAGTATAAGGTGGTTGGGATTTGTTATAAGCGCTTTCTTCTGCTTGGCATTTCCGCCCCACAGCAGGAAAACAATAGGCTTTTCGCGCTGATTAAGAAGTTCTATTACCCTGTCGGTAAAAATCTCCCAGCCCATTCCCCTATGGGAATTCGCCAGCCCCTCGCGAACCGTCAGAACAGTGTTCATCATAAGAACGCCGTTATCCGCCCATTTTTTCAGATACCCGTGGGGCGCGGGAGGAATTCCCAGATCCGCTTCAAGTTCCTTGTAAATATTTTGCAGGGACGGCGGTATCTGAACGCCTTTCTGCACCGAAAAGCAAAGCCCGTGTGCCTGTCCCGCCCCGTGATATGGGTCTTGTCCTATAATTACCGCTTTTACATCGGAATAGGAAGTGTATTTCAGAGAATTGAATATATCATACATATCGGGATAAATTCTCCTTGTGCGGTATTCATTTGCAAGGAATTTCCTGAGTTTAAGATAGTATTCCTTTTCAAATTCGCCTTTCAGGAGTTCGTCCCATTCGTTGCCTATGTTTACCATTAAATTCCCTCCCTGTTCCTTACCTGAACGAAAGCCGCGTCAAGCAAAGCTATTGTATCGTTCCAGCGGATATCCGAGGCCGACGCACCGAATACAAGGCAGACAATATCATGGTCGAAACGCCTTGCAGTCGCCACAACGCAATAACCGGACTGATCCGTCATGCCTGTTTTCATACCGGTTGCATACATATAATAGCAGTCGCTGTATTCCTGAATAAGCTTGTTGGAATTTTCCCAAGAAACCTCCTCGCCGGAATCAAAAACGGCGTAGACGTTAGGTTTTGCCGCGGAAGCCATTATTTCGGGCTTCTGCATGGCGTAAAGGGTAATTTTCAGCATATCGTGGACGGTGGTATAATGTTCATCATCGTGGAAACCGTCCGGGTCGGTGAAGTGGGTGTTTTCCGCGCCGATAAGCCTTGCGGTTTTGTTCATTTCATCAACGAAAGTATTTACCGCCATTTCCGGAGAAATATCGTCATTGCCGTTTATATAACGTCCCACATTGGCGGCTATGGAATACGCCGCATCGTTTCCCGACGGAAGCATAAGACCGTCCAGAATGGTTTCCCTGCTTAGAATATTCCCCTTATTTATAAACGCAAGGCTGGATTCGGGATTCACAAAATCCAGTTCGTCCCCTACCGTGAACTTAAAATCTTCCGGAACATTATCAAGCATCACAGCGGCGGTAAGGATCTTTGTTGTGCTTGCGGGGAAACATTTTTCATCGGGATTTTTAGCAAAAAGCACTTCGTCCGCCTGAACGTCGTAAACTATTGCATATTCCGAACGTATTATCATATCTATAGGATATTCTCCCCGAAGTTTCGGCTGAGGTATCTTGTATTTCAGCAAAGAATCATCATTTGCGAAAACGTCCTCCGTCTCGTTCTCGGCAACGACATCGGTCACTTCAATATCATCATGGTCAAGTTCCGCGTGGGTATCATTGGCAAGCATGACATAATTTTCCGAACTTACCGTAAGCGGAATTTCCACCGACTTGCTGAGGCTTACAATTCCCCAGACGCTTCCGACAATTACCAGCATTACCAGAAAAACGCGTATTCTTGCTATAGCGGCTTTCCTTTTCCTGCGGGCTATTTCGGGATTTATCTTTTTTTTCTTTTTTCTTTTTTTATCTGACATTACGAATATACCTTTCACATCTGAATTACATAATAATATTTTAACATATATTCCTATACATTTCAAGAGCAAATTTTTCAAAACGTCAATATTATGCGGAATAAATTTCCAGAACAGCTTCCGATGTTTCCACATTCTGCACTTTTTTGACATATATTTTATAAAAAATAGTAATAATACCTAATATAGCATAAAATTATTTATACAAAACGTCAAAAAAATCTCAAATTAGAAAAAATTATTTAAAAATTGAAAAAAATGTGATATAATATAGTTAGGTCAGTCTGCCCGCAGGCAGATGAACGTATTAAAAGGAGCTTCGGATACCATATGCCTGATATTTCGGAAAAAAAATCTAACGAATTCCTGTCTGTTATACATAACAGCTTTACAAAGAGAATAGCGTTCTTTATCGCCCTGCTTATAATAGCCATGCTTCTGCTGTATGGGATATTGTCATTTTTGCTTACAAGAATGAGCGCGTCCTCGGAATTTTTACAGACTATGAACAGCACCGGCAGTCTTGTGGCGGATATTCTGGACGACCATGTAAGATCACTGGGTTCACAACTTGACATAGCCGCGGAAAATGAAAGCCTGAAAGGATTCATTTCCGAACTGAACAGCAGCGGGGACGTATCGGACATTCCCGAAATGAAAGATTATGCGGAAATACAGAATGCCCTCGATACCATCTGCCGCGGAAACAGCGATATAGTTTCAGCATGGGTGGTTTCCGACAGGAACGGCATACTTGTGGGAAACGGCGGACGTGTTCTTGGCAGTGAATTTTCTCTTAAAACTCAGCCGTGGTACACAAAATACACTTCCCGCGTTTCGCTGAAATACAAATATATCTGCACTTCATCGGGAAGGAGTATGTTTTCTCCGGAAGAAAATGTAGTCAGCATAATCCTGCCTGTAACTTCCGACGGCTATACATATGCTTTCTGCGGAATGGAAGTAAAATACAGCGCAATGTTCAGCATACTTTCCGAATATACTTTCATGGACGGCTGTTATCCAATAGTCACCGCCGACGGTTTTACCGTTTACTCACCCTCCGGCTCGAATTTTTCAAACAAATTCAATATAAACGGCGCACCTCTGACAAATATAATAAGCCGCACTAATTTCCTTGCGGAGGGCGTTGACAGCTACGTTTCGGAAAACGGTACGCCGGTTTACTACTATCAGAAAACAGGCAGTGTAAGCGGCTGGAATATCATAGTTCTCTTTGACAGTTCCTCACGCAATAAAGACGTTTACAGTATGTTCTTCCAGAGAATGGTGATCCTTGTGTGCTTCTGCGCGCTGCTTATGGTCATAATAATTAATCTCCTGCACCGCGAAAGCGCGCCGCTCCGTGAAATGCGCGTGTGTACGGACGAACTCGTCCGCGGTAATCACAATTACCGAGTTACTTCCGCAGTGAAAAACGAACTGGGCATTATCGGCAAAAATATCAACGAAATTGCCGAGATACTTCAATCGGAAAACAATATCATCAGCAACTATACCTATCTTGACACTCTGACAGGACTTTACAACCGCAGCAAATTATATGAACATCTGGACGACATTATCCAGACCCGCGAAGAGGGCAGGAGCCGCTTTGCGGTGATGTTCGTGGATATTGACAATTTCAAGTGGCTGAATGAAACACTGGGACATAATTTCGGAGACGCCGTTCTGTGTTCATTTGCAAATATTATGAAAGACCAGCTTTCTTCGGAAGTGTCTATCTTCCGTTTCAGCGGCGATGAATTCATTCTGCTGAAAGAATTTGACAGCGATTACAGTGAAGTCCACGCCGTTATTGACAAGCTCCACAACTGTTTCAACAAGCCGCTTGAAATAATTAACGACAAAATTTATGTAAAATTTTCCATAGGTGTTTCAATTTACCCAAATGACGATATTACGCCCGACCTGCTTTTAAGAGACGCTGAAATGGCGCTTCACCGCGCTAAGGAAAGTGGAAAGGACCGAGTAGCATTCTACACTAATGCAAACCGCCGCAATAACCTTATGAGCAAGGCGGCTATTGCCAGAAGCCTTAACGAAGCGCTTGCAAAAGGCGAACTCTGTCTGCATTATCAGCCTATTATCGCGGCGGATACCTGCGACATTCACGGCTTTGAAGTGCTTCTCCGCTGGATAAGTCCCGAATTCGGCGTTGTTTCGCCTACTGAATTTATCAATGTCGCCGAGGAAAGCGGTGCTATAGTTCAAATCGGAACATGGATATTTGAAAGCGCCTGCCGCACGCTTACCAAAATCAACGAGACTCTCAATCCCGACGTTATAATGTCGATAAACGTTTCCCCCGTACAGCTGCGCCGTGACGACTATATCGAACACGTCAAGAGGGTCATTGAAATTACCCACGTTAACCCGAAAAACATTCAGCTTGAAATTACCGAAAGCACGCTTATTGATTTCACCGATTCAAAAAGCAAGGTAATAAACGAGATAAACAATATGGGTATAGCTCTCGCCCTTGACGATTTCGGAACGGGTTATTCGTCGCTGAACTATCTTAAAAACTTCCCCATCAAGTGCCTGAAAATAGACAAGTCGTTCATTGATGAAATAAACAATAACCAGAGGGATTACGCCATAACCGATTCCATAATCGACTTGGTACACAATCTGGGAATACATACCGTTGCAGAGGGCATTGAGACGGTGGAGCAGTACAAATTCCTTGCGGAAATGAAGTGCGACTACATTCAGGGATTCCTTATGAGCAAGCCTCTTGAAGAATCCGACGCAATTGAATTTGTTGAAAAATACGATGCGCTCCACAAGCCCGACCAACGTAAGCTTGAAGAAAACGAACGTCAGCTTGCGGACGAAAAAGAACGCCGCCGCCGTGAAAATGAAAACAACAACGATGACAGCGGCGACGGTTCACCGACAGAAGACTTTATAATTTCAAAATAAGAATTCCCCGCTTTGTCGGAATTTGCTTCCGATAAAACGGGGAAATTTTTTATTTTTTAAAACATATCCTGACCGCGTTTTTCACCGTCTTGGAGGGGGTCTGGTTGGTAACTGCGACCCAGCTTCCGCCTTTTAATGTATATAAATGCTCCTCTTTGCCGTCCGTTTTTGTTACGGCGTGTTTTTTCATAAGGAATGCCGCCGCGGGAAACAGTGCAAGTCCCAAAAGTACATTGTGTATTTTCAAAACCTCACTCCCCTTTGTTCACGTCAAGCTGAAAGAAATAGTCGTCCATAACATATCCGCCGCCAATGTCGGTAACTCCTTCGCCTATAACGCGGAAACCGCATTTCTTGTAAACGGCTATGGAATCGTCATTGTGCTTATTCACCGTGAGCCATATGGCGGAATAGCCGTTTTTGCGGCTAAAGTCTTTCAGAAATTCAAAAACAGCACGCCCGAAACCTTTTCCACGGAAGTCCTTTTTGATGTATATTTTCGACAGGAACAGCCTGCCGTCGCTTTCGGGGCGTACAGCCGTATAGCCGATGTATTCCCCGCCGTTCATTATAATAAAATAGCGGTAACCGTCATTTGCAAGCTGTTCGGAAATTGCCTGTTCCGACTGGAATTTTTCCAGCATATAGTCTATTTGTCCGATGGAAATTATAGACGGGAACCATTCATGCCATATCTCGTCCGCCATTTTTGCAACGGTTTTTACCTGTTCCGAAGTGCTGACTTCGACCATTTTTATTCCGGACATTTTCTGATTTTTCCTCCTTAATTCCGAAAAGAAGTCTTTTAAAAGCAGACTGCTTTCCTTTTCAAGTATTCCGGAAACCACTTCCGGACGGTGGTTATATTCCATTCCGAAAATATCCGCCACCGACCCCGCCGAACCTGCTTTCGGGTCTTTTGCGGCAAATACTACTCTTTCTATACGAGAATTTATTATCGCTCCCGCGCACATGGGGCAGGGTTCTAAAGTAACATACAAAGTACAGTTCCGAATCCGCCAGCCGCCAAGCGTTCTGCAAGCGTTGTCGATCGCTATAAGTTCCGCATGGCAAAGCGCGTTACGGTCGGTTTCGCGGCGGTTTTTACCCTTTCCGACGATAGTGCCGTCATTACGGACAATGACCGCTCCCACCGGAGTTTCACCATCGGCGGCGGCTTCCCGCGCAAGACCAAGGGCGATATTCATGTAATATTCATCATCAGGCATTGGAAGTTCCTTTCCGTCACGATATGAATTTAATGTTCATCAGCGTAATTATAAATCCCGCCGTAAGCCATATTATAATGGGGGCGCTTGTGAAAAAAGCAAGCAGCTTTTTATCATAGGTCATGTAACGCGAGTTGATCTTCATTCCGAAACAGTCGCTGTGTCTGTACAGGAAAAGTATTGTAAAGAAAAATCCTATTGCCACCGAAATAAAGATCATAGCCATAAGCATCATATCATCATCACGAAGATAGTCGAAATAGTACAGTGTATAGGCGAAGAACTGCATTGTCACCCGCATTACGACAGCCGTAAGCACCGAACCCGTCCTTATGGTAAAATATCCTATTGCAATTGCCGCAATAAACAGAAAGCAGAATTTTGTAATATCGTTACAAAGCGTTGCGGTAATAATTCCCGTTATAATAAGCGCCGTCCCGTCCCCGAACTGTCTTGTAAATTGCAGTATAACACCGCGGGTGCAGAGTTCGCTGATAGTCGGAACGATAATAACTTCCGAAAGCACGATAAATACCATTCCCCCGGGCGTGTCGGGAAAATACAGGGTACGCGACGTGTCAATATTTACCGAGGAAAGCATATGCTCGTATATCATGGACATGGCACTGCAAACGCCGCATATGAGAAGCATTATCGGAATACTTGCCCGAAACATGGGCTTGTTTGTGATTTTCATGGGAAGCATCACCTTTACCGGCATATGAAGCTGCCCCATAAGCAGACCCACCGGAAGCACCATGGAAATTATATTCAATATAAAAGTAAGTACCGCTATAAAATCAGGATCGCCGTAAAGCGTTTTGTCAAAGAAGTCGTACCTTATGTCCGCGCCTATGTGTTCCAGAAACGGCGGGATCAGGTATTTAAAGACAATGTCAAGGGCGGAACGCAGTACAAGCACCCGGCCAAGGACGCTTACCGCTCGGCGCAAAGTGCGCTCCTCCTGAATTTCAGGCGAATCGTCAACAAATCCTATATCATCGCTGTATGTGATGCAGTTGGGTTTTTCAACATAGAAAAATCCTATTGAATCCTTGTTTTCGCGCCGCCATTTCTTGTAGCTTTCGTTATATTCTTTATCCTGATATCTGATATTCAGCTTATCGTCCTCTTGTTCCCTGAAATCGGACTTATTTTTAATATCGCTATTTATTTTCAAACCGCATCACCTCCGCGGACTACATTCCGATTTTATTATAACACCTAATTATTAATATAGATTTAATTCATAATAAACAATTCCCATATATAGAGTATGGAGTTGAGAGTTAAGAGTTAAGATATTGCAGTAACACTTATATCTCCAGTTTCAATGCTTTTGCAGATTTAACTTTGCTTTATCTCACGGCAGGCATTAGGTTAGAAATCACTAAATAACGCCTGAATGGGTGCAGGCTCAGCCTGCTCTCAACTCTTAACTCTATGATTACGCCAATTAATAAAAAATACATAATATTTTTACGGTATGTATGTATCAATATCTGAGCAAATGAATTATAATACATATGAACAATCGTTCAATTGATGTTTGAAAAGGTGATTTTATATGGAGAATAATATTGAGTTTACGGAAAACTGTGAAAGCAGCCACCCCGAAATTGTAAAGAAAGTCTCGGAGAAGCTTCCCGATGTGGAACTTCTTTACGACGTCGCGGAACTTTTCAAGGTGTTCGGCGATTCCACAAGAGTAAGAATTCTCTGCGCGCTGTTTGAAAGCGAAATGTGCGTTTGTGATATTGCAGAAGTCCTTGATATGACACAATCGGCAATTTCACATCAGCTTCGCGTCCTCAAACAAGCCCGCCTTGTAAAATACCGCCGCGATGGGAAAACAGTCTACTATTCCCTTGCTGACGATCATATTCAAACGATTTTCGATCAGGCATTTGAACACATTATGGAATAATCTGTAAAGAAGGTCTTACTATGGAAATGGTAATTTATATGAAAGGTCTGGACTGCCCACACTGCGGCGAAAAAATCCGCGCCGCCTCTGAAAAGGTTTCGGGGGTAAAAGAGGCAAACCTGAACTTTATGGCGAAAAAGCTTCTCCTTGATGTTGAGGAAGAACTTGCAGAAACAGTCTACAACAGCGTTCGGAAGATAACTGCCGACATTGAACCCGATGTTGAACCGTCAAGAATGGACGTTATTTCCGACAGCGGTGCGGAAAATCTTGTTTTTCGCATGAAAGGTCTGGATTGCCCCGACTGCGGCGAAAAGATACGTTCCGCTGTGGAAAAGACCGCTCTTGTCAGGACTGCCGAACTCAATCTCATGGCGGAAAAGCTCATTGTTTCCGCCGCCGCGGGGAGTTCCGCAGCCGTTCTGAAAGAAGTAAAGAGCATTACAAAGAATATTGAACCCGACGTGGAAGTTTCCCTGCTTGAAAGCGGCGGGAAAACCGTTCCCGAGACTGAGGACGAGAACGGTGATTTCAGAATATCATTGGCAAGAATTGCCGTTTCCGCTGTTATTTTCGTTGTGGGAATGTTCTTCCGACACACTCCCTACAGTTTATGGATATTCCTTGCGGCGTACTTTACCGTAGGATATGACGTTCTTCTCATGGCAGTGAAGAATATCCTTAAATTCAGACCTTTTGACGAATGTTTCCTTATGACAATTGCGACTCTCGGCGCGTTCTTCATAGGCGAATATCCCGAGGGCTGCATGGTTATGATACTTTATCAGCTTGGCGAACTTTTCCAGAGTTTTGCGGTACGGCGTTCGCGGAAAAGCATTGCCGCGCTTATGGATATTCGTCCCGATACGGCTTTTGTAAAACGGGACGGCGAGGTGAAGCAGATTTCGCCCGAAGCCGTTGCAAAGGGCGAAACCATCGTTGTAAGACCCGGGGAGAAAATTCCCCTTGACGGCGTTATCATTTCTGGAAACACCACCATAGATACCGCCGCGCTTACCGGCGAAAGCGTTCCTGCCGAAGCGTCTGCGGGAACGGAAGTTTTCGGCGGCTGCGTGAACCTTTCGGGCGTTATTGAAATCGAAGTCACAAAGGAATTCGGAGAAACTACCGTTTCCAAAATTCTCGAAATGGTGGAAAACGCTTCTTCCAAGAAAGCAAAGTCGGAGCGTTTCATAACACGTTTTGCACGTTGGTACACTCCCTGCGTTGTTATCGGCGCAGTATTATTGGCAGTAATTCCCATCATCATAAACGGATACGACCATCATTACATTTACAATGCCCTTGAATGTCTGGTAGTTTCCTGCCCCTGCGCCCTTGTAATATCCGTTCCTCTCAGCTTTTTCGGAGGAATAGGCGGCGCGTCCGCAAGGGGAATTCTCATAAAAGGCGGAGTTACCATCGAACAGCTTGCGGAATGTGACACCGTTGTATTTGACAAAACGGGAACTCTCACCAACGGCAGTTTTGAAATTACGGGAACATATCCTATTGACCGTTCCGCAGAAGAACTGCTTTCCCTTGCAGCAACGGCGGAACAGGGTTCAAACCACCCGACCGCCCTTGCGGTAATGCGCGGTTTCGGCGGAGTTCCCGCAAAAGCCGAAATAACCGAACTTGCAGGACGAGGCGTTCGTGCAATATACGAAAACAGCACAATTCTTGCGGGAAATCTCAAACTTATGGACGAGAACGGCATTAAAAATGTTCCCGCAATAAAATCTTCGGGAACGCTTGTTTACATTGCCGAAAACGGCATTTACGCGGGAGCGCTGGAAGTTTCCGACAGACTGAAACCCGATGCGGAAAAAGCCGTAAAAGGACTTTCCGAAAGAGGGATAAAGACCGTCATGCTTACGGGTGACAGGCGCGAATCTGCTGAAATTATTGCAGGAAAGCTTGGAATTTCCGAATGGCACGCGGAACTTCTCCCCGACGGAAAGGTTTCAGCCATTGAAAATATAATTTCCGAAAGCGCGGGAAAGGTCGTATTTGTAGGCGACGGCATAAACGATGCGCCTGTTCTGATGCGGGCTGACGCGGGAGTTGCCATGGGCGGCATCGGTTCGGACGCGGCTATTGAAGCAGCCGATGCGGTTCTTATGACCGACGAACCGTCAAAGCTTATTGACGCGCTAAAAATTTCCAGAAAGACAAAAGCCATAGTTATCCAGAATATAGTATTTTCTCTTGCGGTAAAAGCGGCAGTCCTGATACTTGCGGTATTCGGCATTGCAACGATGTGGGCGGCGGTTTTCGCCGATGTGGGAGTATGCCTTATTGCGGTAATGAATGCTTTACGCGCCAAGGCTGAGCCTTGACCCCTGATTTTTGAAAAAACCGCCGAAAGGCGGTTTTTTCAAAAATAAATATAGGCTTTGCAACAGAGTTAAGAGTTGAGAGCAGGCTGAGCCTGCACCCCTACAGGGTTTGTTTTGTGATTTTCAACTTATGTATAATGTGCATGAAGTAAAGCTGAGTTTGAAAAAATTTTTCCCGTTCATAATATATGGACGGGAATTCATTTGTAAATTCGACTTTTCTTCATGCACGGCAGGCACACGCGGAAGATAGCAAAACTACGCCTGAATGCGTGCAGGCTCAGCCTGCAGCCAAGCGAGTGCCATATTGAACCACTGTGCGCAGTCGGGGTTGATATGTCCTTCATAGCCCGCGGTAGAATCATCGCAAAGCGCAAGCCCGTGAACGCCGTGTTCAAATATGTGACAGGCAAAGGGTATCTTGTGTTCCGCAAGGGCAGAAGCAAAAAGCAGCGTATTTTCCACGGGAACGCAGTCGTCATCTGCCGTGTGCCAGATAAACACAGGCGGCGTGTCGGAAGTTACCTGTTTTTCAAGAGAAACGGTCTCCATCAGTTCGGCAGGATAGTCCTGCCCCACAATATTTACAATTGAACCGTCATGGCGCTTTTCTCCGGAAGTTATTACAGGATAGCAGAGTATTGCGCCGTCGGGACGGAACATTTCCGAAGATTTCCCGAAAGTTTCGGAAATGAACGGCTTTTTCCAGTGAACGGCAAGGCTTGCCGCGAGATGTCCGCCCGCGGAAAATCCGCATATCATTATTTTTTTCGGATCAATATGTAAATTTTCGGCATTTTCGCGAACATATGCCATTACCCCCGCAGCTTCAAGCAAAGCCGTGGGGAACATTTTATTCACACAGCTGTACCGCAGCACAAAGGCGGAAATTCCGTAAGCCGCAAATCTTACGGCTATGGGTTCGGCTTCACGGACGGAACAGTATTCATACCCGCCGCCGGGACAGATTATTATCGCGGGGTGAGCCTTTACCGCGATGTTATCGTAGTTTTCCACAGTGTACATATCCAGTTCAGCACAGCAATCTTTTGATGAAAGCCCCGCCCTTTCGTAGGGAACGGAAATTTTAACGGTTTTCTTTTCCATTGTAAACATTCTCCTTAAAATAAAACGGCACATGGAAATACCATATGCCGAAATAAGTTACTTATCCGATTTCTTTCCGTCGGAAAAAAATATCTTTATTGTCATAAGAACGCCGAGAACCGAGTTGACAAGGGCAAGGGACAGTGCGATTATATTAAGGACTATCCCCGCTGATGAACTGTAATTCTTATGGCTTTTCTTTATACCGCTAACAAGCCCCGGAACAGCACAGGCATATGCGGCAACAGGCGCAATAAATGACATTACTATGCCTACTATCCCCAGAACAAGACTTGAAACACACAGCTTTCTTTTTCCGTTATCCATTAAAACAGACCTCCCGATGAGATTATAAGTATATTTTATCACAGTAATCTCATTTTGTCAACCTCGGAAAATTATCTTTTCCGCAGTCCTCGCGGAGTTTTTTTATTTCATCGCCAAATTTCCGTATGCGTTTTTCAGCAATTATGCTGTTTACCGAAAAAGTTATAAGCAGCACGGCTATTCCCGTCATTATCAGCATATCGCCTTGGGAAACCGCAAGCCTTTCGGAAAATATCCACATCAGCAGCGTTCCTATGCAGAACAGACTGCTGCAAGCCCGCAAAAGCATGGGTTTTCTTTCACGGGGCGTATATATGGGAACTTTTCTATTGTCCATCAGCGTTACCTCCACCTTTGGACAGGTATTACTTACTGTGCGTCCTCTGTCTGCGCTTTTTTATTTCCGAATTTTTTACCGCCTGTTGAGAACGACGCCGTAAACAGTTTATCCGTTGTGAACATTCTCACCGCAAGGAACATACATACCGCAAAGAAAACTATCTGATAAGCAAGACCTGTCCAATAAATAAGCATATCACCATTCATAAGATTTGTCAAGGCTGTATATGTATGTGTGAACGGAATTGCATAGACTATCAGTTTAAAACCGGCAGACATGGAATTTACATCGGTAAACATTGTTATAAAGAACGGTATCATTACCGCTATCATAAGCGGTGTAACAAGCGTCTGCACCGATTTGGTATCGGTAGCCATTGCCCCAAGGATAAGAGAGATAGCAAGCCCTATGGCAACGGTGAAGAACAGCTGCAAAGCAAACAGAACATATTCCATAGAAGAAAGCGTAAGTCCAAGTTCGCTCATGGCGTTTCCAAGGTTCCCGACCTGAATTGCCGCATCGCCGCCAAGAATATTTGTCTGTAATGCCGTCGAAGAGGTAATTTCCTGCATTGCACTTCCTGTCATTCCCTGCATATAGAATACAAATCCTATTATCATTGACAGCGCACTGAGCAGCGCGGTAATAACAGCGGCAAGCATTTTTGCGCCAAGTACAGACATTCTTGAAATAGGCGCGGAAAGCAGTGTTTCAAGAGTCTTGTCTATCTTTTCTGTGGAAATTGCAGTCATTATCATCTGTGAAGCCATTAAAAGCAGAAAAAATATTGCAATTGGCGCTATCATTGACTGCATCATTGTTACAGAACCAAGCGCCGCAGCGGAGTATACGACCGTTTTCCCGTTGTTTACGGTATATTCTACCGTTTGCATAGGCGTGCGGACAAGGGAAATTTCCTCATCGGAAAGCCCGTAATTTTTCAGAAGCACTTCATTTGTGCAGAAATTTTCTATCTGACCGATAACGTCAGAAGCGGAAATTGTGCCGATAGAAGATGTAATACCTCCGTTCTGAAAAACGCTTATGAACTTTACGGGGGCGGGTTCATGTTTTTCGAGAATACTTTCCCCGTAACCCTGCGGAATTATTACAAGACTCTTTATGTCAAGACGTTCCATTTCTGCGGCATAGTCATCGCTCTGAAGTTCCACATAGTTTATATCCGTACCCTCGGAATCGTCCAGCTTTTTCAGCATCTCGGCGGTAAATTTGCTGTCGTCCTGATTGCAGAGGGTAATTTTCGAGGTGTCGAATCCTTCTTCCATGGCGTGACCCATTATCTGTCCCATAAATATCAGCAGTATCATTGTGAAAAGCATACTGAAAATTGCCTGTGCGTTTATAAGTTCACGCAGTTCTTTTTTCAGAAGATTACCGAACTTCATGGTCTTTCACCACCCTTTCAAAAACTTCCTCAAGGTTTGCGGCTTGGTAACGCTCTTTAAGCTCGTCTATCTTTCCCACTACCATAAGTTTGCCGCCTGTAATAATTCCCACGCGGTCGGAAACATACTCTATTTCAAGCATATTGTGTGACGAAAGCAGGAAAGACATATTCCGCTCTTTGGCAAGGGTCTTTATCATTTTTCTTATTTCAAGGGCGTTGATAACGTCCAGACCCGAAGTTGCCTCGTCCATGATTGCAAGTTTCGGTTCGGTCATTACCGCGCGGGCAAGAAGAAGCTTCCTTATCATTCCGCGGGAATAGCCGCCTATTTTCTCATTGAGCCTGTCGCCCAGCCCGCAGATAGCTTTTCCGCGTTCCACATACTTATTAAGCGTTTCACTGTCCTTGGCAAAAAGTCCCGCCATGAATTCGAGATATTTTATGCCCGTCATGGTCTTGTACGCGCCCGCTTCATCGGGAAGATAGGTAATATTTTCGCGGACTTTGTCGGGTTCTTTTATAATGCTGTGACCCGCAACAAGAGCGTCTCCCTCGGTGGCTTGGATAAGTGTGGCTATCATTCGGATAGTTGTGGTCTTTCCTGCGCCGTTAGGACCTATCAGGGCAAATATTTCCCCCTCCTCCACGGAAAAACTTATTTTATCCACGGCAAAATTGTCTTTTTTAGGATATTTTTTGGAAAGTTCCCTGACTTCAAGGACTGTTCCCATACAGACACTTCCTTTCAAATTTGTATTATCAAACTAATACAATCATACTATATTTTTAAACTTCTGTCAATTAGCAATATTACACAAAAGAGTTAAGATTTGAGAGTTAAGAGTTGAGATATTGGCATAAACTATCAGTACTCTTTTCTCAACTTAATGCGTTGCGGAAATAAATTATTAAAATTTTGCTGTTTTCTTTAAATTGAGAGTATAAGGTTGAAAATTTTATCTCAACTCTAAACTCTTCACTCTCAACTCTGAAAAAAGGGCTCAGCCTGCTCAGTACTTTCTGCGATAGTAAAAATTAAATATCATTTTTACCAGTGCCATTCCTGCAAGGACTACGGTAAGCACGCCCGCAGTTGCCGGAGAAACAAGCGTGGAAATTACAATTCCCGCGCCTAAAATAAACGCGCATACCGAAAAACTTCCACTTGCAGTCTTTTCGCGGATAAGACGTTCCCGCTCGTCATTCTCCGAAACATACAGCTTTTTCAGCTTTGCTTCATCTTTAAACGCAGGAATATACCTTGCCGCATAAACTGCCGCAACTGCCAGAAGCCCCGTGCAGAATCCAGACGAATATGCCGCGGATACCGACTTTTCACCAATACTTGAATAGATAACAATATATGCTGCCACTATACAAACAATAAATACAAACGTAAAAATCGTTCTGAATATAAGCTGTTTTCTGAATTTTTCCATAAGCTCACTCCTGTTCATCAATTTCCGAGAAATCAAAAACTTCCTCAATGGTCATTCCGAAATATTTCGCTATCTTATACGCAAGCACAAGTGAAGCGGTATACTTTTCACATTCAAGTGAAGTTATGGTCTGCCTTGTTACCCCCACTGCCGCCGCAAGTTCTTCCTGCGAAATTTTCCTTGCCCTGCGCAGTTCGTGTATCCTGCTTTTCAACGTCCGTCCCCTTTCTTATAAAATTTTGCAAAGTTAACTTTACACAAGTATAGCATACTTAACAAAACGTGTCAATAGTTTTTAAAAAAATTTTTTCAAAAAATGCCGATTGTAAAAATATGTAATACGTTCACAGATATGCGCAAAAAAATATAGCAAAAAATTACAGCAAAATCCTTGACAAAATGTTTCTGCTTGTGGTATAATAATTTCTTACATTTTAAGAAACACATATATTCTATTATTCATACCAAAATTCATCTACGTCAGCGCACCGCGCCTGACATAATACGAAAGGAAATACTATGCTTTTTTCAGAATTGGGACTGTCGGAGGAAGCCGTAAAAGCAGTCTCGCAAATGGGCTTTGAAGAAGCCACCGAAATTCAATCAAAAACCATTCCCCTGCTCTTAGAGGGAAAAGACGTTATAGGACGTTCACACACAGGTACGGGAAAAACAGCCGCTTTCGGGCTTCCCTCCGTGGACAGCATCGACAGGTCGAAGCACGGAACAGTTCAGACGCTTATACTCTGCCCCACAAGGGAACTTGCACTCCAGATATGCGGCGAAATGAAAAAATTCTCCGCCTTTATGCCATGGGTACATATCTGCGCAGTCTACGGCGGCGCGGATATAGAAAAACAAATTTCTCAGCTAAAAAAAGGCGCCGAGATAGTTGTGGGAACCCCCGGGCGGTTAATGGATCACATAAGCCGCGGAACCTTAAAGCTTGAAAATATCCGCACGGTCGTTCTTGACGAAGCGGACGAAATGCTGAATATGGGTTTCCGCGAAGATATAGAAACCATTCTGGGATTTGTTCCCGACCAACGCCAGACCGTTCTTTTCAGTGCTACCATGCCCGAACAGATAATGTCCATTACCGAGCGTTATCAGCGTTCCCCAATAGTGGTAGGCGCAGCACAGAAATCACGCACCGTTGACAGCGTTGAACAGTATTATTTCAGCGTTCCCATGGGAAGAAAAACAGACGCGCTCTGTATGCTTCTGCTTGCATATGAACCAAATCTTGCTATGATATTCTGCAATACAAAACGCATGGTGGACGAACTTTCCGAACAGCTTGTTTCAAAAGGCTTCAGAGCGGCGGGACTTCACGGAGATATGAAACAATCCGGCAGAATGCAGGTGCTGAACGCTTTCAAAAGCGGCAGGATAAATATTCTTATCGCCACCGACGTTGCGGCAAGAGGAATTGACATTGACAACGTGGACGCGGTCTTTAATTACGATATTCCGCAGGATATAGAATACTATATCCACCGCATAGGACGAACAGGCAGAGCAGGAAAGACCGGCGCGGCATACACCATCGTCAGCGGCAGACGGCAGATAAGCGAACTCAACGAAATTGCAAGATACACAAAAGCACATATCGAAAAACGGGAAATTCCCACCAAAGAAGAAGTTTCCGCGGCGAAAATATCCGCGCTTACCGAAAAGATAAAGCGGCGTGTTGATTCGGGAAAATATGACAGATTTGCCGAAAATATCGCTGAAATGGGGGCGCAGGGCTATTCTGCGGAACAGATAGCCGCCGCCCTGCTGGGTATGCGAATTTCCAAGGAAACAGCCGCCATTCCGGAATTTTCATTTGACCAAAAAGAACGGGAAAACGGCATCGCAAGAATAGAAATTTCCGTGGGCAGACAGAACAAGATAGCTCCCAACTTCATTCTGGGCGCGCTTGCGGAAGCAACGGGACTCTCCGGAAAGAGTTTCGGAAAGATAGACATCTATGACCGATTTACCACCGTTGAAATTCCCGCCGAGGAAAAGGAACACATCATAGCCTCCATGAACGGCACAAAGATCAATGGAAACCGCATAAAGGTAAAAGTTTATGAGGGAAAGGTTTCGCGACGGTCAGAAAACAGCGTTCCGCACAAACGCGGAAATATCCGTGACGAACGCCGTTACCAAAGAAGTGACAGTCATGGAAAAAGCCGCGGCAGTCACGGCGGCATACCTAAACGCCACCACTGAATACAAAAATCCTCCGCTCTTTCCTGAACGGAGGATTTTTTATTTAAAATTAAAACGTTTCTACTATCGTGTAGCCCTGATAGTCGCCGCCTTTTTCGTAATACTGATCGCCTGTCTTTGTAAGGAACGCACCCAGATGAGCGTCCAGATTGTACCATTTTCCGTCAAGCTTTATGCGGCACCAGAAATGCTGTCCCGACGGACGTGTTCCGCGGACTACCTGAATATCAAAGCCCGCATATTCAAGCATATCGTAAAGGCAGAATGCCCATGATGCGCATTGACCTTCCTGCTTCTCCATTATCTGCCATACGGGACGATTTCCGTCTATTTTGTTAATATCGTTCTGATAATTGCCGTGGCTGTGGACAATGTCAAATATCGCGGAAAGCTTTTCATAGTTGGACATTTTGCTGTTAATAGTGCTGTCAACATACTTCTTGACAAGTTTAAGTTCATTTCCGGAAGTTACCGTTCTGGATTTAAGGGTAAGACCGTTTATCAGCGCCTCGGTAGAGGACGTGTTCTTCAGTTCTGTGAAAGGACTGTACACTCTTTTGCCGTTGTTTACATAGAATGTTCTTGCTGCGACAGTATAGGTTTTTCCTGCTTTTAATGTCAAGGACAGGGTCTTGCCGTCCGAACTTCTTTTAAGCAGCTTGAAGCCTTTATCTTTCAGTTCGTCCAGAGTATAACTTCCATAATAGTAGCTGTCTTCAAACTTATCAATGGACTGTACTTTATAGTATACCTCAACGCCTGTTGCTTTTTTGGAATCGGTAGTAACTTTCAGCTTCGGCTTTTTGCCGTTATTTGTAACTGCAAGATTAGGCGCGTTTGTATCGGTTTTGAGAGTGACCTTTTTGCTGTTTACCATATCTCCGTTTTTATCATACTCACGGAGCATTATTTTGTATGTAGTCTCGGAAGCAAGGGAATCAAGGTAGTATGTTCCCCAGAAATTATTGTAGCTTTCGTCATACTTCTTGGCATATTTTCCTGTTTTTTCGTTGTAGAAATATATTCTGTATGTTGCGGCTTTCGGGTGCTGATTCCATTTCAACGAGTAACCGGCATAACTTGAATTTGTTCTCAGGTCTGTACCGTTTTTGGAATAGCTGCTGCTCGGTTCACTGTCAAACCAACCGTCAGGAAAAAGTTCTTCAATAGGAACTTCTTCCGCTACGGGTTCATCGACTTCTGCGGGCGTCTCGTCCGGAATAATTTCATAAAAAGTGTCAGGAAACATAAATACGGGATTTCCGTATTCATCATAAAAATAGTATACATCATACGCCGAAACCGTCCATAAAGACGATATACAAACGGCTGCAAGGATAAGTGAGATAAGTTTTTTCATATTTACACCCCAATTAAAAAATTTGTCATAAAGCGACAAGGAAAATTATATCACAAATACCCCTGTTTGTCAATAAAATAATGACACATTTTTCTATATTTAAAGTCTTAATCGTTTCCGTAAAATTCAACAAAAAACTACATTAAATTTTCTAAAAATTTGTTGCAGATGTGAGGTTAAAATTTTGTTAAACCCCTTTTATTTTTAGTATTTATGTGTTAAAATAAGTGGTAATCGTTTACAGCTAAAGTAAAGGGGGATATTTATGTTCCAGATAAAGTGGATATGGGAAAACCTCAAAGGCTACCGCGGAAGATACATACTTGCACTCTGTCTGACGGTAATTTCGCAGATGATGTACATTTCCAATCCTGTTTTCAGTCAGCAGATAGTCGATACATTTATATACAGCGACAACGCCGCAGAAAATCTCCGGAACAACAGCAGACTGCTGATAATGCTCTGCTGCGGAATGGTTCTGTTTACCCTGACAAGGACCGTTATCCAGTTCAATACAAATATGCTTTACGAAAAATGCTCTCAGGGTATGCTTGCAAGAATAAGGAATTTCCTTTTTGCAAACGTTCAGAGGCAGGATATGACTTTCTATGACAAGAACCGCACGGGCGATATTATGACCCGTCTTTCGGGCGATATTGACATGGTCCGCCACAGCGTTGCATGGATAATCAAGACACTTCTTGAAAGCCTTGTGCTTTTCACAACAACTACGATATATTTCTTCTATCTTGACCCGCTCATGGCGCTCTGTCTTCTTGCGCTGACTCCCCTTATCTTCATTATATCGGGAATTTTCCGAAAGGAAGTCGGTCCGAAATACGTTACTCTCCGTGAAAAACTTTCCGACCTGAACACCCGCGCTCAGGAAAATATAGCGGGAAACCGCGTTGTACGCGCATTTGCCCGCGAGGACCACGAAATAGAACTCTTTCAGGAGAAAAACTCCGATTACGCGCACGCAAACAAGGATTCCGCCATGACTTGGCTGAAATACTTCCCGTTTATCGAAACCACCGCTCAGGGACTTACCGTCGTTCATCTTATCGCGGGAGGATTGTTTGTAATTTCGGGACGGCTTACCATGGGCGAATTTGTAGCTTTCAGCGGTCTTATCTGGACGCTTTCCAACCCTATGAGAAATGTCGGTACACTGGTAAACGACCTGCAAAGATTCCTTGCTTCCGCTTCAAAGATAATCGAAGTTTACTATTCCCGTCCGTTTATCGTTGACCGTGCAGACCACAAGGAAATGCCCGAACATCTTGACGGCAGTGTGGAATTCAGGAACGTCACTTTCGGCTACGGCGACAACATTGTCCTTGATGATGTAAGTTTTAAAATAAACGCCGGTGAGACAGTTGCCATCATGGGCGAAACGGGTTCGGGAAAAACTTCACTTGTGAACCTTATCCCGCGGCTTTACGACCCCCAGAAAGGCGAAGTCCTCGTTGACGGCGTAAACGTCCGCTTTATCGAACTTGAAAAGCTGCGCAAAAACATCGGAATGGCTATGCAGGACGTTCTCCTGTGGTCGGACACTATTGAAGGAAATATTTCTTTCGGAAACAGCGATATGCCCGACGAGGACGTTTACCGCTTTGCAAAAGCCGCCGACGCAGACGGATTTATCCACGACCTGAACGAAGGTTACGACACAATTGTCGGCGAACGGGGCGTGGGACTTTCAGGCGGACAGAAGCAAAGGCTTTCTCTTGCGAGGGCGCTGGCTATCCGCCCTGCTGTGCTTATTCTGGACGATACCACTTCCGCAGTTGACCTTGAAACGGAAAAGCACATTCAGGAAAATCTTGCAGACCTTGATTTCAATTGCACGAAAATTATAATTGCCCAGAGAATTTCCTCCGCCAAGGACGCGGACAAGATAATCATTCTCAAAGACGGAAAAATTTCCGAAATGGGAACACATGACGAACTTATCAGAAACAAAAACGGCTATTATCGGGAAATTTACGACCTCCAGCAGGGAAATATCGAGTAACAGACAAAAAAAGTCCCTTTTTAGAGACAAAGAAGTCCCTTTTCAGGGACTTCTGGGCATTTTCTTTCGGTCAGAGACCTATCCGATTGTTGGTAAATGCGCAACCATTATCAAGCTCTGTCCTGCACGGCGTATCGGAGCATTACAGGACTTCATCACTTCACGGAACTGCTACGACTGTTAAGTTTCGTCAGCCCGACCGGAAACTCCTGTTCCCTGCATAATATGCAGCATTACTGCCGCATATTTCTATTAATATTATACATAAATCGCTTTTAAAAGTCAATAGATATTTCCGATACCGGAAAGGAGAAACCTATGGCAAGAAATAAATATGATATAGACGAACAGCTTGAATCCCCTTTCGACATACGGCACATGAAGCGGGCTATGGTCTATGTTTCCCGCTACAAATGGAAAATGATACTTTCTCTGTCCCTGAGCGCGGCTGCTGTAATTATCGGACTTTTCGGACCTGTAATCACGCAGCACGCAATTGACGTTGCAATTCCCAGCGGCGACAAAAAGCAAGTTCTGCTTATGGGCGGACTACTTCTGCTGACTATAGTCGTAAACGTTATATTCGCCACTATACGTTCGCGGATAATGACTAAAGTCGGTCAGGATATTATCTTTGACATAAGAACGGACCTTTTTGAACATCTTCAGCGGCTTTCATTTGAATACTACGACAGCCGCCCCCACGGAAAAATTCTTGTCCGCATAATCAACTATGTAAACAGCGTTTCCGATACCCTTTCAAATGGTATAATAACATTTATTCTGGAACTTTTCAATCTGGTTTTCATAACCGTATTCATGTTCGCCATGCACTGGAAAATGGCGCTTGTTATACTTGCAGGCGTTCCCGTGCTTATGACTTTCATACTTATTATAAAAAACAAACAGCGCCGCGCATGGCAGGCGGTTTCAAACAAAAGCTCCAATCTTAACGCATATCTGCACGAGGGAATAGTAGGCGTAAAGGTTACGCAGCTTTTCCGCCGTGAGGAGGAAAACGACGCCATATTTGCCCGTCTTTCCGAAGCATACCGCAAAGACTGGATGCGGGCCGTTACATATAACAACCTGCTGTGGCCTACGGTAGATACCATTTCGGCAACAATTTCCGCGGCAATTTATATGGTTGGACTTCTTGTTCTCGGACCTGCTTCCATATCCCTTGGAACTATCGTAGGAATGTCGGGATATGCTTCCCGCTTCTGGCAGCCGATACTTAACCTTGCGAACCTGTTCAACAATTTTATAAACGCGGTTTCCTACCTTGAAAGAATTTTCGAGACCCTTGACGAACCTGTCCGCGTAAACGACAAAGAAAACGCCGAGGAACTTCCGCCCATTGAGGGAAATGTCCGTTTTGACAACGTTACATTTGCCTATGACGAAAGCAAGACCGTTTTGGAAAATCTTTCATTCAGCGTTAAAAAGGGACAGAGCGTTGCCCTTGTAGGTCCTACGGGCGCAGGAAAAACAACTATTGTAAACCTTATTTCAAGGTTCTATGATGTGAACAGCGGGGCAGTTCTTGTGGACGAACACAATGTTTCCGATGTGACTTTAAAATCCCTGCGTTCGCAAATGGGAATAATGCTTCAGGACAGCGTTGTTTTCAGCGGAACTATCGCCGACAATATCCGTTACGGAAAGCTTGACGCTACCATGGACGAGATAGTCGCCGCCTGCAAGACCGTCCGCGCAGACGAATTTATAAGAGAATTCCCCAAAGGCTACGACACCGAAATAACCGAGGGCGGCTCTACACTTTCACAAGGACAGAAACAGCTTATCGCATTTGCAAGAACGCTTATCAGCGACCCGAAAATACTGGTTCTGGACGAAGCCACTTCTTCAATTGACGCAAAGACCGAAAAGCTTCTGCAAGAGGGCTTGGAACGGCTTCTTGAGGGCAGAACGTCCTTTATCATCGCCCACAGGCTTTCCACAATACAGAACTGCGACAAGATAATGTATGTTTCCAACCTCGGCATAACCGAAAGCGGCACTCACGAGGAACTGCTTGCCAAGAAAGGCGACTACTGGAAACTTTACAACGCCCGACAGCAGGATTGATTTTATAAAAAAATAACAAGGGCTCGACATTACCGTATAGGTTTGTCAAGCCCTTATTTTTCAGTCTGTCACACACTTAGTCCAGAACATCGCTTACAATGTCCTCTGCGCCTGTTACAACATCTTCTACCATGTCGTTGACATCGGTACCCATTTCTTCAAGGAATCCGTCGCCGTCAACGTCGCCCGTTTCGGAACTTCTCTCGGATTCGCTTTGTGTTGTTGTTTCGGTAGTGGTCTGACTTTGTGATGTGGTGGTCTGTGATTCATTTCCGCTTCCGCTGCTGCCGTCGGAAGAACATCCTGCAAGCATAGCCGCGGCAGCAAGCAGTGCGGAAACCGCTGAAATTACTTTTTTCATATTAGCTTCCTTTCCCGCAGGGGTTATGCTTTCTGCGTCATGCTATCCGTCCTGTGCAAATCTCTAACGCGGTTTTGTACCGGACGCTTCATTTCGCATATTGATCTTCGGGATACTGTTCCGAATATTCCGTGCGGTGCGTCATAAGACGTTTGGCGGCATCGTAATATTCGGGCGGAATGGTATAGCGCTTTCCCTGTACCTCTATAACATATCCGTTTTCAGCAACAATATTCCTCGGCTGAGCGTGCCTTATTATGTCAAAATAATCACGGTCCATGATCGTATCAAGATAAATATTCTTTTCATCGCTATAAACAAGATATAAATTCCTTGAATACTGGGGATAAATTTCACCGCTGCCTGTTGCCCCGATAAGATCACGCCATTCATCGGCGGAACATATCATAGGCGATCTGATATAACCCGAAGCGAAAGTTTTCATTATCTCTCCGTCCGAAAGATCCTCAAGGCGCACCGCTTTAAGGTCGTAAGCCGCAAGAGCGCTGAGAGTATTTTCAAAGGACGCAGGGAAATTTATCCGCGTATATCCCATAGTAAGAATGTAAATTTCGGTAAGTTCCGAATGATAATAATTATCTTCGTTTATAGCCATAATATCCTTGATATATGCGTCACGGACATTTTCAAAGAAGTCATGATTGTACAGATAATATGAAGACGCGCTTTGTTCGGGAACAGAAATATTTTGGAGAGAAAGCGTTATCTTTGCTCTATCGTCATCATAATTGCGATCCGCATTTTTATTATCTGTGTCAAGATATGCCCGTATGTCGTCCTTGACAGTACCGAACATCTCCTTGGCTTCTTCCGCAGCCTGAGCTTTGAACTCGTCCGAAAGGTCTATGCAGGATAATTCCGCATATGCCGACGGCATTACATCACTGTAATATCTTCTGATGTGGAGACCGTTTTTCAGCTTGTAATCAATTCTCAAGGCGTATGAAATACTTGCCGCATTTTCATTTTCCTCTTTGTGTTCTCCAAGAACAATATTATGCGCGTTTATTACCGCTTCGATGTTCTGCTGTTCGGAAAGAGTTACCGTTTCAAGGAAATTAAAATCGCTGAAAAATCCGTTATAATCAATTGTCACCGAATCAACGCTTTTTTCCGAGGGAACTTTATATACCGCTCCGAAACCTTCCGTTTTGTTTGCGGCAAATACAAGAGCAAATGAAAACGCCACCGTAGCAATATATTTTATTCCGCTGAGCCAGAATTTTCTGAAACCGCGGTTTGCCACAACTTCAAATATCATGTAAATTACTGCCGTTACGATTATTGTCGGAATGAGCGATATTCCGCCGTCATCAAGCAGAACAAATACGCAGAATATGATCCCCGTTATCATAATATAATATACAAGCTTGAAAACAAAAGGCTTTGAGACCTGTTCCGCACGGCGTCTGCGGTAGAGGAAAAACGCCAGCGCGCCGAATGCAATTGTCACAAGCAGGAAAATTACCGCCCATACCCATGTTTTTATATAACCGGTCTGAATAATATTTCCACCGTCGTCCATTTCCAATACAGCTCTGTATATTCCGCCCACGGGACATACGCAGGATATGACATTCACCATAGGAATGTCTGCAGCAAGTCCGAACTGTGAAGCATACAAAGAATAAAATGCCGCAAGTATCGTAAGTGGAATTACTCCGTTTATTATGAGAGAATATGCTATACACTCGAATTTACTTCCGCAGCAGACGGTAACAAGCACTGTCAGAGTGTAAAGCATTACCATTGTCAGGATACCGCATAAAAGCAGTCTGAAATAATACGGCACGTCTTCGTGGAAATAATCACATACATAGGTAATTATTGTTGGTGTGGGGTAATGCGCATAAATATATTCAAAGGTTTTTCCGTCCATGAATACAAGTCCGCAGCACATAAGAATGATGCCTATTACCTGTGCCGCAAGGAACGGCGCAATATAGGTGAAAAGTCCCGTTAGATAGTTTGAAATAAATCTCTGATCGGACGTCATTGGCAGGGATAATTTCATATCCACCACCGAACGGCTGTAAAGGCATTTGAAACTTTCCACCGCCGTGAAGATCCCCAGAAATCCTGCTGCCGCTGTGGTGAATATCGCAATTACTCCATAGGGTTCTACATTGTCGATCTGGTGTCCCGTACAAATTGAGATCATTGCCGATATTAAAACTGCGGGGATCGCAAGCATATGCAGTATAAGAATTATTATCCCGAGTTTTTTCTGAGACCGTATCCCGCATTTCCAGTTATGAAAAGCGGGGAAATATTTTTTATCTGATGCCGTTGTAGTCATAACCCATACCCTCCATTTCATAGATAAATACTTCCTCAAGTGTAAGAGGTATCATATCAAGGACTTTCGGCTTTTTCTTTTCAAGTTCGGCGCGTATCTCCGATTCTTCGCCCTTGATGATAATGTAAACAATGCTCTGATTTCTTTCAAAGTGGAGAACATTCAGCCCCTCGAAGTCCTTTTCGGTAACTTCTTCCTCAAACGCCGCCTGAACTTTCTGTATGCTTCCCTTAACGCTGTCAAGATCGCGGTTAAATAACAGTTTTCCCTGATGGAGAAGCGCCGCCGTGTCGCATACTTCGTTGATCTCTTTCAGGTTGTGGCTGGAAATTATAGTTGTCAGTTTCCTGTCAAGCATGGCGTCAACAAGCATACGCTTTACTATAATTCTCATAGTAGGGTCAAGTCCGTCAAAAGCTTCATCAAGAAGCAGATAATCTGTACAGCAGGCAAGTCCCGTAATTACTATTGCCTGACGTTTCATGCCCTTTGAAAACTTGTCAAGGCGTTTGTTTTCGGGAAGTTTTATAACGCCGTTCAGCTTGTCGAAAGTCTCATCGGAAAATTTCGGGTAAAATCCCCTGTAATATTTCCGCATATCGGTAAGTGTCATATTCCCGAACTGGACCGTTTCATCATTTATGAAAAACACCCTGCTTTTTTCCTCCACATTGTCGTAAACGGGTTTTCCGTCAATAAGCACTTCCCCCTCCGTCTGCTTGTAAACTCCCGACAGCAAACGCAGGATAGTTGATTTGCCCGCGCCGTTTGAGCCAAGAAGCCCGAACGCCGTTCCCTCTGGGATCGTCAGGTCAACACCGTCCAGCGCATTAAAATCGTCAAAACACATTCTGACATTTTTAAGTTCTATCATTAAATTTACCACCTTTCTTTAATTTTCAAGGTATTCTTCAAGGCAGACGCCGGAAGAATAAATTTTTTCCGCGTGCTCCTTTCCCACATAGCGGTAATGCCACGGTTCATAGTCAAAGCCCGTAATTTTCACCTTGTCGGCAGGATAACGGAGAATGAAACCGTATTTATAAGCGTTTTCTGCAAGCCATGTATAAACTTCCTCGTTGTCCGACTTTGCCTTGTCTGCGTTGATGTCAACCGCAAGTCCCAACTGGTGTTCGCTTGTTCCCACGGCGGCGACCTGTTCGGCGGCAAGTTTCTTTGCAAATTTTTCGCCGAAACCGTCATGCTCGTAGGCTTCTACTTTATCGTTCATGGCTTTCTGCTGAGTTTCGGCAGTCCTGTAGCCTTCTCCCACAACGGGGTAAATTCCCTGTTCCCGCATATCGTCAAACATTTCCTGAAGATCGGGATAAATTCTTGAATCCACACTCTGACCGTTGGAAAGTTCCGTAAGTTCGGGTTCGTAATCCTCGGGAATGGGGTTATCTGCGTTTACAAGGATAATTTCCCAGTTTTCCTCGGAAATTTTATAGTCCGCGGTAATTTTCTTCTCCGCTTCGATAAGTTCGGGCGTGCAGAACTGCTTTATAACAACTATTTCGGCAATGAGAAATAACGCAAGAGCGGCAAGGTACAGCATTGAAACACGGTTTTTCTTTTTACGAGGTCTGCTCATGGTTTTCCCCCGCTTTTACGCCGCCGTCAAGACGTTCTATAAGTTCCCGACGGGTCAGCCCCGCTTTCAGAGCCTCGGCGGCGGCGTTATCAAAATCCGCAAGTGCTTTTTCCTTTACGCTGTCGGCATTGATTTCCGAAACAAAACTTCCCCGTCCCGCCAGCGAATAAATTACCTTATCCCGCTCTAAAAGCTGAAACGCCTTTGAAACAGTATTGGGATTAACGCCGAGAGACTTGGCAAGTTCGCGGACGCTTGGGAGTTTATCCCCCGCTTTCAGTTCGTCTTTCAGGATAAGTTCCACGACTTTTTTATAAAGCTGTTCATAAATGGGAGTCCTGCTTTGCAGATCAATAGTATACATTCTATCACCCTTTCATGGTTTATTGTACAGTAAAAATTCCCCTCACGCAAGCAATTTTAGTTTGCAATTTTCTGCAACCGCCGGTTTACCGTATTTGTACCAACTGTACTAATTAGCATAATACAGTTATAACACTATTTTGGAAGATTGTCAAGGGGTTTTTGAAAATTGTAACCATTTTGTAATAATTCTCCAAAGTCTCCCGAAAACAGGATTCTATTTTAAAACGCTTTAAAGCTCGAATTTGAAAATATTTTGACGAAAACGAAATATTTCTATGTACCATATTTAAAATTTATACAAAACCATTGACAGAAACTCAAAAAATATGTATAATTATAACAACACTATTCTGGGCTAATTATACCCGATTAGTATAGTATATTCAATATGTACAAATTTTACCGTGACACAATAGCTGTGTACATAAATCTCTTTATGAAAGGGGCTAAGGTCTTATACATACCAGATATAAGACCGTAATGTTATGTTTGTAACTATTGATGAAGAAAAATGTATCGGCTGTAACGCCTGTATCAGGGTCTGTCCCGTGCATGACGCCAATACCGCCAAGCTTGCCGCAGACGGTCAGCATTCCATTATTACCGTTGATAAGGATAAATGTATATCCTGCGGCGCGTGCGTAAAGGAATGTAAACACGAAGCGCGTTCTTATGTTGACGATACCGAAGCGTTTTTTGAGGATCTCAGGAACGGCAAGAACATTACCGTTATGGTCGCTCCCGCATTCAGACTCACCGAACCGGAAGCGGACGCCATGCTTGCGCATCTGCGCAAATTAGGCGTAAAACTTATCCATGACGTTTCCTTCGGCGCGGATATCTGTACATATATGCACATAAAAGCCGTAAAAGAGGGTAGATGCGGAAAGATCATGTCCCAGCCCTGCCCTGCACTGGTGGAATATGTTCTTAAACACAGGCACAACCTGATACAATACCTTTCCCCTGTGCATTCGCCTTTTGGCTGCGGCGCGGTATATCTCAGAAAATACGAGGGCGTTACAGGTCCCATAGCTTTCGTTTCACCTTGTATCGCAAAGAAGTTTGAACTTGAAGAAACAGGTCTTGCACAGTATAATGTCACTTTCAAACGCCTTGCGGAATATATGCGCAAGAATTTCAATTACGACAGATCCGCGAAGTTTACCTTTGATAACACCACCGCTTTCTGCGGCAAAATTTACCCCAGACCCGGCGGACTTAAAGACTGCCTCCAGCACGCCGTTCCCGGGCTGGACGTAAGAAACTGCGAGGGCGTTTCCCACGTTTATCCGGAACTTGACAATTACGGTGAGGCAAGCGAAGCCGACAGACCTGCTGTTTTCGATATTCTCAGCTGCCCTAACGGCTGTATCTCGGGACCGGGTACAAATTTTGACGAAAAGAAGCTTTTCTCCTACATGAGCAAAGCCAACACCGTGGGAAATGACGCATTCTCCCAGCGTGAGAAGCACAGTTTAAGATACAGTCTTTCCTCGGATAAGCAGTTCAAATGGTTTGAAAAGCATCTCCGCTTTGAGGATTTCGTAAGAACATACGAACCCAAGGATCCGCACAGCAAATCCGTTACCGAATCCGACATCAAGAACGCTTATAATACGCTTATGAAAGAAACATACGTTGAACAGCATTTCGACTGCCACGCCTGCGGTTACGATTCATGCAGAAGTATGGCAATGGCTATCGCCCGCGGGGTAAATATTCCCGAAAACTGCCACCAGTATGTTGTTAAACAGGCAGAAGCAGACCGTCAGAAAGCCCTTGACGCGCAGGCTTCCATCGAAAACCAGACAGAGCGTATCATGGACGCTGTAAGCAATATCACATCGGATATTGAAAAGATCTGCGCCGATACGGACTCTATCGGAACGACCTGCGAACATAACAACACCGAAATGGTTTCCGTTCAGGAAATGCTTGATCAGCTCAACAACAAGTGTGCCGATATCAACAACGCTGTTTCGGGTATTGTTGAAGTCAACGCAAGATACAGAGAAATGTCAGACGCTATTTCCAGCATTACGGATCAGACCCATATCCTCTCCATCAACGCTTCCGTTGAAGCCGCAAGAGCGGGAGAATCGGGAAAATCCTTTGCAGTTGTTGCACAGGAAATACGTTCTCTTGCTTCAAGCACAAAGGACACCACCGCTGCTGTTGAGGAAAACGACAAGTTCGTAAGCCGTGAAACAGACCGCGTTCTCAGCACGGCTAAGGAGATCGAGGAACTTGTTACGCAGCTTGAAGCCACTATGGGCAAGGTAAGCGCAAATGTTGCAAGTACTTCCGAAACAGGCGGATACATAAAAGGTATGGCTGAAAATATCCGCAACACCGCAAGTATTCTTAATTCCTGATAACATACACAAAATATAAAAGGCTGTGCAGCGCGGAACTGCACAGCCTTTTTGTTTACATTACATATCGTATACTTCGCTTGCTTTCAGAAGCGTGAAATTGTTTTCCGCAAGAGCTTCTATTGCCCTGTCGTTGTTGTCGACTCTTAGAATCACATACGCCTGATTTTCCGATTTGGAAATAAAGGCATACATATATTCCACCGAAATATTTGCGGCGTAAAGACATTCCACAACTCCCGCAAGACCGCCGGGCGCGTCGGTTATCCCGATAGCGATAACATTTGTAAGTGAAACCGTCCAGCCTGCTTTTTTCAGAGCCTCGCAGGTCTCGTCGGGTTTATTGACGATAAGGCGGAGAATTCCGAAATCCTTTGTATCCGCCACGGACAGCGCGCGTATGTCGATATTATTTTCCGCCAGAAGTTTTGTTACGGCACTTAACCTGCCGGGCTTATTTTCCACGAATATTGAAATTTGCTTTATTAACATAGTTTTCCCTCCTGATTTATAAAATGCGCAAAACTCATCAGAGAGTTAAGAGTAGAGAGTTGAGAGCAGGCTGAGCCTGCACCCTTTCAGGTTATATTTTGTTTATATCAGTTTTGTACCTTCCGTGAGGCAAAGCTGATATTAAATATGTAAGTTTTATTTTACTTATTTAGAACTTAAATTAAATTTTGAAAAGAACACTAACATTTTATGTCAACAGCTCAACTCTTAACTCTCAACTCTCAACTCTTTAAAATTACGCATTACGAATTACAAATTACGAATTATAAATGGTTTAGCCTTGCAATTTCCGTTTGTCTATTACGCGAACGGCTTTGCCTTCGCTTCTTGCTATGGTTTTGGGCGGAACGAGATGTACTTTCGGGCTTATGCCGAGCATTGTCTTGATAGCCGCCGCAAGTTCACGCTCTTTCTGCTGAATGTCCTTTACCATATCGGAGAATTTGTCATCGGACATTTCAACATTTATGTCAAGAGTATCGCTGTTGTTTACACGGTCAACTTCTATCTGATAGTTGGGCGCGTAACCCTGTTCGATAAGAACGGTCTCTATCTGCGACGGGAATACGTTTACGCCGCGGATAATAAGCATATCATCGCTTCGTCCCAGAGGCTTGCTCATCTTTACAAGAGTACGTCCGCAGGAACATTTCTCCCTTGTGAGAACGCATATATCACGAGTCCTGTAACGAAGCAGCGGAAATGCTTCTTTCGTAATGCTTGTGAATACCAGTTCGCCCTTTGAACCCTCGGGAAGAACTTCTCCCGTGTCGGGATCGATTATTTCCGCAATAAAATGATCCTCGTTGATGTGCATACCTGTCTGCTCGCTGCATTCAAAGGAAACGCCCGGACCGCTTGTTTCGGTAAGTCCGTAAATGTCATAAGCCTTTATGCCGAGGGACTTTTCAATTTCGCGGCGCATTTCTTCTGTCCAAGGCTCAGCTCCGAAAATTCCCGCTTTCAGCTTGATGTCGTCGGTGGTGTAGCCCATTTCGTGGAGCGTTTCGCCGATGTATGCTGCGTAGGACGGCGTGCAGCAAAGGATCGTTGACTGCAAGTCGATCATGAACTGTATCTGCCTTTCGGTGTTTCCTGAGGACATTGGCAGAGTCAGACAGCCCACTTTGTGAGAACCGCCGTTCAGTCCGGGTCCTCCCGTGAAAAGTCCATAGCCGTAGCAGACCTGACAAACATCGTCTTTCGTTCCGCCTGCCGCGGTGATGGCACGGGCGCAGCAATCTTCCCAGAGATCGATGTCATGCTGTGTGTAGAACGCAACAACGCGCTTTCCCGTAGTTCCGCTGGTGGACTGGATCCTTACACATTCCGAAAGGGGCTTTGCAAGAAGTCCGTAGGGATATGCTTCCCGCAGATCCGCTTTTGTGAGAAAAGGCAGCTTGTGCAGATCGGCGGTGGATCTGATGTCGTCGGGGGTAACTCCCTTTTCGTCCATCAGCTTCTTGTAGTAAGGCACATTAGCGTAAACGTGCTTTACCTGAGCAACGAGCCGTTCGTCCTGAAGCTTTTTCATATCCTCCCGGGACATACACTCGATCTCTTTGTTCCAGTATCTTTCCATTGGCTTGATCCTCCGTTATATAAAATTTTAATAATGCCCAAAAATTTCATCAAGCAGTTTTATTCCGCTTTCTGTCCTGAAAAAACTTTTTTTCGCGTTTTCGACAGCCGTCCGGGAAAGCCCGTCCTCACAGGCGTTTACAATAAAGTCCGCTTCAAGCAGTATCTGCCAGTCAATGCCGTCAACGCCTTTATAAGTATGATGATGTGCAACAAGAAAACACACTCTTTCAGTGGTCTTTTCATCGAAACCTGCTTTTATCAGCATTTCCCGCGCAGGTGCAGGACCAAGTTCTTCCTGAAGTTTTCCTCCGCAAATTCCCGCGCCGTATTTTTCCTCGGCAATTTTTATGCCCGCATCATGAACTATTGCAGCCGCACAAAGTGTAAAGTACGTGTCTTTGTCAAGCTTTTCAAGCTTTCCGATAGTTTCGGAAAAGGCATAAACTTTCATAAAATGCTGTATTCTTTTTATATCTCCCGAAAAGAAATGTATCATTTCAAGGATAAGTCTTTCGGTATCGCCCATCATACAGCTGCCTTCCTGCCAAGTTCAAAGGCTTTTTTGTTAAGTTCAAGGAACTTAGGCGGAACGCACTGTTCGATAGCGTCCTGCCAGAGTTTGTCATCAAAATCCGTGGACGCGGCGACAACTCCCATAAGCACAACATTTGACGCCTTGGAATTTCCCGCTTCTTCCGCAAGGGAAAGGGCGTCTGCGGCGGTGACTTGTATCCCCGCGGCTTTTATCTTCTCAATGATATTTTCGGGATATTCGGCATTTCCCGTAATTACGGGCATGGGGTCAAGTTTCTGGGTGGAAGTGATGAGCTTTCCGCCCTTTTTGAGATAGGGCAGCCAGCGTGCGGATTCAAGCTGTTCAAATGAGATGATAACGTCCGCCTCGCCCTTTTCAATAACGGGTGAGAAAACTTCATCACCGTATTTTACATATGTAACTACCGAACCGCCGCGCTGGGACATTCCGTGGACTTCGGACACTTTAACATCATATCCCTGCGCAAGCAGGACGTTTCCCAGAAGTCTTGACGCAAGCAGCGAACCCTGTCCGCCCACGCCGACTATCATAATAGAACGTGTTTCCATTTATCTGATACCTCCGCATATTATTATTCGGAAATCGCGCCGAATCTGCATACTTCGGAGCATATTCCGCAGCCAACGCACTGAGTATGATCTATGACTGCCTTGCCGTCTCTTACGGAAATTGCGGGACAGCCTAATTTCAGGCACATTTTGCAGCCTTTGCAGCTGTCCGTCACAACTTTAAGAGCTGGCTTGTGCTTTACATATTTAAGAAGCGCGCAGGGACGGCGGGAAATTATTACCGACGGCTCGCTGACTGCAAGTTCTTCCTTGATAGCCGCTTCAGTCTCCGCTAAATTGTAAGGGTCAACCACTCTTACACGCTTTATGCCGATAGCCTTGCAAAGTTCTTCAAGGTTTACCGCCGCGGCGGGATCACCTTTAAGATTCTTGCCTGTGGTGGGGTTCTGCTGATGTCCCGTCATGCCTGTAATTGAGTTGTCAAGGATAATAACAGTGGAATTTGTAGCATTATAGGCAATATTTACAAGCCCTGTCATTCCGCTGTGCATGAATGTGGAATCGCCTATTACCGCCACTGTGGATTTCTCCGCTTCTTCGCCGCGGGCTTTGTTGAAACCGTGCAGCGCGGAAATCGAAGCGCCCATACAAATTGTTGTGTCCATAGCAGAAAGGGGCGCGCTTGCTCCGAGGGTGTAGCAGCCGATGTCTCCCGAGACACGTATCTTGTTTTTGGAAAGGCAGTAGAACAGTCCTCTGTGGGGACAGCCCGCGCACATTACGGGCGGACGAACGGGAACATCTCCGTCAAAAGCGGTAAAATCGTTTTTCTTACCAAGAAGTTTTTCCGCAACTATCGCCTGTGAAATTTCCCCCATGTAGCCGAAAAGCTCTTTTCCCACAACATAAAGACCAAGCTTCTTGCAGTGAGATTCGATAATGTCGTCCAGTTCCTCGATAACGTAAACTTTCTTGTACTTAGCGCAGAAATCCTTTATAAGCTTGACGGGCAGAGGATTTACAACGCCTAATTTAAGGTATGAAGCGCCGTTCCCCATAGCTTCCCTTGCGTACTGATAGGAAACTCCGCTTGTGATAATGCCGATCTCTCCGCCGTTGTCAATGACCTTGTTAAGCGGGGAAGTTTCGGCGTATTCGATAAGTTTTTGTGTCCGTTCCCCAACGAAAACGTGTCTGCCGCGGGCAAATGCGGGCATCATGACATATTTCTGAGGATTCTTGACATATTCTTTCTGAACAGGTTCGGCTCTTTCGCAAAGCTCCACCGCCGACTGTGAATGTGCCACTCTTGTGGACATTCTTATAATAACGGGAGTGTCAAATTTTTCCGAAAGTTCAAAAGCCGTTTTTGTAAATTCCTTACATTCCGCAGAATCGGAGGGTTCAATCATAAGGACTTTTGAAGCAATTGCATGGTGGCGGGAATCCTGTTCGTTCTGGGACGAGTGCATTCCCGGATCGTCTGCAACGGCAATTACCATGCCGCCGTTGACGCCTGTGTAAGAAGCGGTATAAAGCGGATCTGCGGCAACGTTCAGACCGACGTGTTTCATTCCGCAGAAAGACCTCGAGCCTGCAATTGACGCGCCAAGGGCGACTTCCATAGCGACTTTCTCGTTAGGCGCCCACTCGGCGTAAATTTCGTCATACTCGGCAGCGAACTCGGTTATCTCTGTAGACGGAGTTCCCGGGTAGCTGGAAACCACGGTAACGCCCGCTTCGTAAAGACCTCTTGCAAAAGCGGCGTTGCCCAGCATAAGTTTTTTCATATTTATGATTCCTTTCTATGATACATATATATTTTTATTATATCACACTTTGTTAAAAAAGAAAAGGGCTTTTTAAAATATTTTTTCAGAAAGTTCTTTACATTTTTAGGGAAAAGGATTTTTTACTGTTATTTTCCATTATATACAAAAAATCCCCGAATTTTGTTTTAATTCGGGAATGAATGTTTAAAAAGATTTTTCCACCACACAAACAGCGTGAGCGGCTACCCCCTCTTTTGCTCCGGAAAAGCCCAAGCCCTCCTCGGTGGTGGCTTTCACGCTTATGCGGGAAATATCACATTCCAGCGCGGAAGCTATATTTTTCCGCATTTCGGGAATATATCCCGCCAATTTCGGCGCTTGGCATATTATGGTGCTGTCAATGTTCCCCACCGAACAGCCGTTTCCGGAAATTATCCCGCCGACTTTTTTCAGCAGTTCAATGCTGTCCGCGCCCTCATATTCGGGAGAAGTGTCGGGGAAATGCTTTCCTATATCCCCAAGCGCAAGCGCGCCAAGAAGCGCGTCCATTACCGCATGGACAAGAACGTCCGCGTCCGAATGTCCCAGCAAGCCTTTTTCGTGGGGAATTTCCACACCGCCGAGGATCAGCTTCCGCCCCTCCGTAAGCCTGTGAACGTCATAACCATGACCTATCCGTATCATCAGCCGTTCCTCCTTTTCAGGAACGCTTCCGCAATATCCAGATCTTCCTGCGTGGTAATTTTTATATTGATGTAGTCCGACGGGGAAACGCAGACTTTTACGCCTACGGCTTCTGCAAGCTGACAATCGTCGGTAAAATCAAGATCGTGATCCTTTGCAAAGTTTATGCCCTTTACAAACAGATCCCGCCTGAATATCTGGGGAGTCTGGGCGATATAAAGGCTCCGTCTGTCGGGAGTGTCGGTTATAAGCCCGCCGTTTACGACTTTCAGGGTATCTTTCACGGGAACGCCCAAAATTGCCCCGCCGAACACCGATGCGTCCTTTATGCACTTCTTTATATGTTCTGCCGAAACAAGCGGGCGCGCTCCGTCATGGACTGCAATATATCTCGTTGCTTTGTCTGTCTGCATGAACGCGTTGAAAACCGACTGCTGTCTTGTTTCTCCGCCGCTGACAGCCTTTGCGAACTTTGTAACATTATATTCCTTTGCAAGCCGTTCTATTTCGGGAATATCCTCCTCCCTTGCGGCGGCGATTATTTCAGAAACCTCATCTATTCCGTCAAATGCAAGCATTGAGCGGATAACAACAGGTATTCCGCAAATTTCCGCAAGCTGTTTGTTTATCCCTTCCATGCGGGTGGAATTCCCGCCACAGGCTATTATCACCGAGACCGATATATCAGGCATAAAATTTCCTCCCGATCAATGTTTTTCAGCCGCCTGTCTTAGGCGATCTATTCTCCGCATTACAAAACTCGAAATATCTTTGCTTCTTGTCTTTCCGAGAAGTTTTTCTGCATTTTCACCCGACATTACCTCACGAACCGCGTCTCCCGCACTTTCCAATGCGGAAAAATTTATCCAATCAAAAGATGTTACAAGCTTTAACTGCTCGTTCGGATCTGTTTTGAAAGGTTTCGTCATAAACGGAGCATACAGATACTCCAATGATTTGCTGAACGCAAGTGACGTGCCGCTGTCAAATATCGGCGCTGGCGAAAAAGACCCCATTGTTTCCGAATTCCTTAAAAGTCCGAAATTATTGAAATGCCTGTCCTCGTTTGCAATTACATAGTCAAGGACTATCAGCATATCAAGGTAATGCTCAATATCGTCTATTCCGTATTCCTTGCAAATATCCGCATAATGGCGGTAAAAACTTTTATGATTGGGCTTTTTGCGGTAATTTATTATCCGCCACGCAGGAACGTATTCGTTTTCACTATCTGTAAAGGTCTCACACAGACTGTACGGAAGTCCGTCTTCCCATACAAGCGAATATCGGATATGCGGTATATCCATAATATCCATTATCCTTGAAGCTGTTACCTCATTAAAAGGCTGCTGATAATAGGGCGGCTCTCCGCCTTTCATAAGGAAACGCTTTCCGTCCGAAATTATCCAACGCTTTTGCAGGCAGCCATCCGTTGTATTATCAGGAGAACACAGATCAGGCGAGTTCCCATTGAATTTCCCGAAAAGCGCATCTCCCACATCTCCCGTAAAGGCATTGTCAAAGAAATTCACATCTTCCCATTTAAGATCGCTGTCCATGGGTTTTATCCAGTAATGATCCGAAAGGCTCAGCCAGTAACTGTGCAAAGGAAGTATTTCCCGCCTGTTTACTCCAAGTGAGAAAAGTGCACTGTTGAGTTTCGGGCGGAAAAGCGGAATCAGTCTGTCTATTCTCCAGCCGTTAAATTCCCGACGATCGATAACGCCGTTCCTGAAATGCACTCCCAAAGGCAGATGTTCCTCCGAAACAGCAGCGCATTTCAATATGCTGCCGACCGTTTCTGCTATGTAAAGTTCAGCAGCAGGTATATTTTTGTGCATTAAAACGTAGTTGTAAATATCAGATCACCTCTTTGAAACTTCCCAGAAATCTGAAAAAGCTCATTTCGTTTTCCAGATCGTGAAGCAGGGCAACAACTTTGGGATCGGAACAGCTTCCTTGAAAATCCAGATAGAACATTACTTCAAAATCACTTCCTGCAATATTCTTGCTTTCTATCTTTGAAAGATTCAGCCCCGCGGCGTAGAATTTGGTAAGCATACGGTAAAGGGAACCGGGGGTATTCGGTATGGTAACGCAGACGGTTATTGTATCGGCATCAGACGGGGATATGTATTCCTTTGAAAAGCATATGAACCGCGTATAATTTGGGTAAGCGTCCGCTATGCGGTCATTTAGTATGTCCAGACCGTAAAGTTCGGCGCAGTTCCGCGAACAGATACAGGCAAGTGACGGATCCCGCCTATCTCTTACCAGTTCGGCAGAAAGCGCGGTGTTTGCATATTCCCGACGGACAAGCCCCTTTTCTTTTATAAACTCCGAACACTGGGCAAGGGCTTCTTCTTTGGAATAGACGTATTTTATCGAATCCGCGGAAGTGCCTTTCGCCGCCGCAAGACAATGGGTAATTTCTACTCTCACAAGAGAACATATGCTGAAATTATGCTTTGACATAAGGTCATATGTCTCGGAAATGTTCCCGATAGTGGAATTTTCCAGCGGCAGAAGCCCGAAATCCGCCTCGCCGCTTTCAACCGCGTTGAAAACGTCCTCAAAAGCCTTATAGAAAACAGTGGGTCTGTCCCCGAAAAGCTTTTTGCAGGCGGCTTCCGAATATGCACCGGACGTTCCCTGACAGGCTATCTTCCCTGCCTTTTCGGGAATGAACGGCTTCGGCGCGGAAAGCTTGCTGTCGTGTTCTATCTCCATATTCTGGATACATTTGCTTATGTCCATAATATTCTGGAAAAGCATAGCCGCTCCGTCTTTCAGATCGTCGGGAGCGTTTTCGCGGACGCGCTCTATAACCTGCTTTTCCCGTCCACCTTGCATTACGGGCAGGGAATGTTCCTTTTTATATTCGGCAACAGCGCGGCAGACTTCCATTCTGTCGGTAAAAAGCTTTAAAATTTCGCTGTCGATAACGTCAATGCGTTCTCTGAGTTCGTTCAAATCCATTAAATTTTCCTCCGATATAATCAAATTGAAAAATTTCCGCCGTCGTCATATCTGTCGATAATGTCCTGCAAAGTAATTCCGTCCAGATATTCTGTTATAACCTTGTAAAGTCCCTCCCACACCGGAAGCGTCATACATTCAGCCGCACGCGGGCAATCGTTGGGTTCATACCGCAGGCAGGACACGGGACACAAATCCCCCTCGGAAATGCGGAGGATTTCGCCTACAGTGTATTTATCGGGGGCTTTTGAAAGCATATACCCGCCCTGATAGCCGCGGTTGGTTTTCAGCAGACCGGATTTATTCAGCAGCGGAACTATCTGCTCGAGGTATTTTTTGGAAATATCCTGTCTTTCGGCAGTATCTTTAAGGGCTACATACTCATCTTTGCCGTATACAGCCAGATCCAGAAGCATTCTCAGGGCATATCTTCCCTTGGTGGAAATTTTCATAATCAAGTTCGTCCTTTCACATGGATATAATACTATTATACAATATGATTAGTAGGTTTTCAAGAGTAATTTTTAATTTTTCTGAAATATTTTTTCTGCTTTTTACACAAAAATCATTACTTTTGTTTGTGCAAAATCTGCTTGCAAAATCATGATAATTTTGTTATAATAATAAGGATACGGAACAGGAGAGATCTTTATGAATGTGAATCTGTTAAAAAAACCGGTCCGGGAAATAATTTATTTTTGCTATATTGTATCATTTATGATCCTTGTACCGGTATGCGAACTTATATGCCAGTGTGATCGTGAAATGTTAAAATATCCGGGTTCATCAGTGCCTGTTATACTTAATGCTTACGGCATATTAGGGGCAGCTTTATGCATAGTTTCGTTATTCTTTAAATTAAGGAATAAAGAAATATACCCGTCGGATGTATTTTTTCTGCTGCTTATATTTTTTGCTTTGGTATCTCTGATATTCACAAAACAGGATTCCGGATATGATACAGCTCCTTATATCGGTGAGCGGCCTTTGTATTTTATGGCGTATTTTTCACTGTTTTTTGCGGCGGCGGCTTTAAATGACATATCGATCAGAAAGAAAGTCCTTTACGCTTATTTAATAGTTTCTGCAATTAACAGTTTTGTCTCAATTCCGCAATCTTTCGGAAAACATCTTCCCGGAAGTACAACAGGTGTACTGAAAGATACGTTTTGCTATGGACTTGCATATAACAGCAACTGGTTTGCAGGATTGACGATCATTCTTGTTGCAGCCTGTGCAGGAATGCTGATCTTTACAAAAAAAGGCAGTAAATTACGCCTGCTCTATCTTGTTCTTACAATTCTTGCCATGTATGTTTCATTCTGCACAAAGACACGTATATCGCTGCTGGGAAATACTGCAATAGTATGTTTTTATGTGATTTCATTTATTGTAATGCGCATAAAAGGATATGATCGTGATAAACTTCGCTCACATATAATAGCTTTTATTGTTGTAATAGCCTGCTATGCCTTAGTTGCTTCTGTTATCGCAGTTACAAGAATGGATTTTAAGCAAATGACAGGAGAGTTTCAAAATGATGCGAATAGTGTGACAAATAATTTTGACAGTTTCGGCGGCGGCCGCGGTTATATCTGGAGATCCGGTGTAGAAGCAATTCCTCACTACTGGCTGACGGGAACGGGTCTTGACAATTTTGATGAAGTCTTCACAAGTGATCCTGAATGGCATGAAGGAATGTTTATATCATATAAAGCACACAGTGAATATCTCAACATCTTTGTGACGCAAGGCGTTTTTTCGGGGATAAACTATATTGCGCTTATTGTATATGTTTCGGTAATATCTGTAAAAAACATAATAAATACAGAGGACAGCAAAGAACGCTTCATAAGCTGGATATTACTCGGAATGGTCGCAGGCTATGCCGCTCAGGCTTTTGTAAACAGCAGTATGCCGAATGTTGCGCCGTATTTCTGGATAGCTTTGGGAATGTGTGTACACACATCTGTTCAGACACCCATAAGATCCGGCAGAAAAAAGAATTCACAGGAAAGCGCATAAATTTTCTCATAAAACAATTATCATGAAAGCTTGGTATAGATCCTTGTTACAGACAGCGCGGCCGAGAGATACAGGATAGGGGGATCAGTTTGGATCTGATAAAAAAATTAACTTCGGAAAAATTTTACTTTTACTACATTACATCATTCATGTTGTTGATACCTGTATGCGAGCTTATTTCCCAATTATTAGGAACTGCTTACCTTACACTGCCTATTATACTTAATATCTATGGCGGTTCCGGACTTTTATCCTGCGCCTCTGCGCTTTACTTTAAATTCAGGAATAAAGAGATATATCCGTCAGACGTATTTTTCCTGCTGCTGATATTCTTTGCTTTGACAGCGCTGATATTTACAAAACAGGATAACGGATATACCACATCCTCTTTTAGCGGTGAACGTCCGCTGTATTTCATGGCTTATTTCTCTCTGTTTTTTGCGGCAACGGCTCTGAACGGCATATCAACGCGCAGAAATGTCCTTTACGCATTGATAATAGTTTCCATAATTAACGGAATAGTTGCGTTTTTTCAGTCTTTCGGAATACATCTGCCGGGCAATTCTATTTGCACGTCGGCGCAGAAATTTTGTTACGGACTTACTTTAAACAGTAACTGGTTTGCCGGATTGACAATTATTATGACCGCCGCTTGTGCGGGAATTTTCATTTTTTCGGAAAAGAACAGCAAACTGCGTTTGCCGTATCTTTTGCTTACAGCCCTTACCGTTTATGTTTCATTCTGCACCGAAGCGCGCATATCACTGCTTGGAAATATTGCAATAATATGCTTTTACATCGTATCATTTATTGTAATGAACGCAAAGGGTTATGATAAAGAAAAGCTTCACTCGCATATAATTTCTTTTCTTGCGGTAATGTTATGCTATGCCTCGGTTATTGCTGTAATAGCATTGACAAGAGATACTTTCAAGCAGATGTTCGGCGAATTTTATAATGACATGACCCGCGATTTTGACGAATTCGGCAGCCGCCGCGGATATATCTGGAGATTCGGTGTGGAAGCAATTCCGCATAACTGGCTGACAGGTGTAGGTCTTGATAATTTTGAGGAAGTATTCACAAGCAGCCCAAACTGGCATGAAGGTATGTATACATCAAGCAAAGCGCATAATGAATATCTGCATACGGCAGTGACCGAAGGCGTATTTGCCGGAATAAATTATATCACGCTTATTGTATATGCCGCGGTAAAATCGGTAAAAAACATAATAAACACCAATGACGACAAAGAACGTTACATAAATTGGATATTTCTCGGAATAGTTGCAGGCTACGCGGCTCAGGCATTTGTAAACAGCAGTCTGTCAAATGTCGCACCGTATTTCTGGATAGCTCTGGGAATATGTATACATACTTCGGTACAAAATCCTTTAAAACTCAGGCAAAAAAATAATTTGCCCGAAAACACACAGAAACGGTTGAAAATTTCAGAAAAATAGTGTATAATTAAATTATATTTCACGAAAGGAAGTTTTTTATGAGCAAAATTCTTGTAACAGGCGGCGCAGGATTTATCGGAAGCCACACCTGCGTGGAACTCCTTAACGCGGGTCACGAAATTGTCGTTATGGACAACTTTTCAAACTCCAAGCCTGAAGCGCTGAACCGCATCAAAAAAATAACCGGTAAAGATTTCAAGTTCTATGAGACCGATATTCTCGACTATGAAGGCACTTGCAGGATATTCAAAGAAAATCCCATTGACGCGGTAATACATTTCGCCGGTCTGAAAGCCGTTGGCGAATCCTGCGAAAAGCCGGTAGAATACTATTATAACAACATTTCCGGAACTATAGAGCTTATAAAGGCTATGCGCGACAACGGCTGCAAAAATATAGTTTTCTCCTCCAGCGCAACAGTCTACGGAATGAACAACCCTGTTCCTTATATCGAAACATACCCCACTTCCGCAACAAATCCTTACGGTTATACAAAAGTAATGATCGAGCAGATACTTACCGATACCGCAAAAGCCGACAGCCAATGGAGCGTTGTGCTTCTCCGCTACTTTAACCCCATCGGCGCACACGAAAGCGGACTTTTAGGCGAGGACCCCAACGGTATTCCAAACAATCTGCTGCCATATGTTGCGCAGGTAGCTTCCGGCAGACTCCCCTGCCTCAGCGTTTACGGAAATGATTACGACACTCCCGACGGAACAGGTGTAAGAGATTATATCCACGTTGTTGACCTTGCAAAAGGTCACCTTTGCGCAGTGGATTACGCTTTAAAACACAAGGGTACGGAAGCCGTGAACCTCGGCACGGGAAAAGGCACCAGCGTTCTGGAAGTTGTCAAAGCTTTCGAGGAAGCTTCCGGCAAGAAAGTCAATTACAAGATCGCTCCCCGCCGCCCCGGAGATATTGCCACCTGTTACGCCAATACCGACAAGGCAAAAGCGCTTTTCGGCTGGGAAGCCAAGGCGGATATTTCCCAGATGTGCCGCGACAGCTGGAACTTTACGGTAAAAAATCCGGAGGGCATAAAGTAAGCCCACAGCTTTCGGAAATACGCTATTCAGGCTGCACTGACCTTGTTTTTCCGCGATTTTTATAAAATTTTTGAAAAAGCCCTTGACAAGTCCGTGAAAACATGGTATAATATAGTTCGTTGACTGAATGCGCTGCTAGCTCAGCTGGATAGAGTGACTGGCTACGAACCAGTAGGTCAGGGGTTCGAGTCCCTTGCAGCGCGCCACAAGGTTTCTGTATTTATGTACGGAAACCTTGTTTTTTATTCTTTACAAAATCAACAGAATATGGTATAATATGTTTTGTATTAGTTTCAAAGGAAGTGTTAATTTGTCTTACGATCAGGAAAATATCCGCAATTTCTGCATAATCGCGCATATAGACCACGGGAAATCCACCCTCGCCGACAGAATTCTGGAACTTACTTCCACAGTTGCCAAACGTGACATGGAAGAACAGCTTCTTGACAATATGGATATTGAGCGTGAACGCGGTATCACTATAAAAGCAAGAGCCGTCAGGCTGAATTATAAAGCACAGAACGGCAAGGACTATGTTTTCAACCTTATTGACACCCCCGGTCATGTGGACTTTAACTATGAAGTTTCCCGCTCCCTTGTCGCCTGCGAGGGCGCAGTGCTTGTGGTGGACGCTTCTCAGGGAATCGAAGCCCAGACCCTTGCAAACACATACCTTGCCATTGAAAACGACCTTGAAGTCATGCCCGTTATAAATAAGATAGATCTTCCCTCAGCAGACCCGCAAAGAGTTTGTGACGAAATAGAAAGCGTTATCGGAATTCCCGCGGACGACGCACCGAGAATTTCCGCAAAAACAGGAATTAACGTTGAATCTGTTCTTGAAAAAATAGTCACCGACATTCCCTGCCCGAAAGGGGATATTTCCAAGCCGCTGAAAGCGCTTATTTTCGACTGCTTTTACGACAGCTACAAGGGCGTAATTATCTACGTCCGCGTTATTGACGGCGAAGTTAAGATCGGTGACACTATTCGCCTTATGGCAACAGGCGCGGAATTTACCGTTACCGAAGCGGGGTACATGGGCGCGGTGGAACTTGTCAACGCGGGTTCTCTCAAAGCGGGCGAAGTCGGTTATATCACCGCTTCTATAAAATCCATAGGCGACACAAAGGTCGGCGATACAGTTACCAATGCGGAAAACCCCTGCGAAAGCGCACTTCCCGGATACCGTGAAGTAAACCCAATGGTTTTCAGCGGAATTTATCCCGCAGACGGCGCACGTTACGGAGACCTCCGCGACGCTCTGGAAAAACTTCAGCTCAACGACGCTTCCCTGTCCTTTGAACCCGAAACTTCCGTTGCGCTGGGATTCGGCTTCCGCTGCGGATTTCTCGGACTTCTCCACATGGAAATAATTCAGGAACGCCTTGAACGGGAATACGACCTCGACCTTGTTACCACCGCTCCGTCTGTTATTTACAAGGTAAACCTTACCAACGGCGAAACGGTATACATTGACAATCCTACAAATTACCCCGATCCCGCAAATATTTCCTCGGCGGAAGAACCTATGGTAAAGGCTTCCATACTTTCCCCAAGCGACTATGTGGGGAACATCATGGAACTTTGTCAGGGCAGACGGGGAATTTTCAAGAATATGACCTATCTTGACGAAACGCGGGTAGAACTTCACTATGAACTGCCGTTAAACGAGATAGTTTACGACTTTTTCGACGCGCTCAAATCAAGGACCAAGGGTTATGCGTCCTTTGACTATGAATTTATGGGTTACGCTCCCTCAAAGCTTGTGAAACTTGACATAATGCTTAACGGGGAGATAGTGGACGCGCTTTCGTTCATAGTTCATGCGGACAACGCTTACGGACGGGCAAGAAAAATCGCCGAAAAGCTGAAAGACAACATTCCGAGACAACTCTTTGAAGTTCCCATTCAGGCTGCCATCGGCGGAAAGATAATCGCCCGCGAAACCGTCAAAGCTATGCGGAAAGATGTTCTTGCAAAGTGCTACGGCGGCGACATCACCCGAAAGAAAAAGCTTCTCGAAAAGCAGAAAGAGGGCAAGAAGCGTATGCGGAAGCTGGGAACGGTGGAAGTTCCGCAGGAAGCGTTCATGGCTGTCCTCAAACTTGACGAATGAGTCGGGGACTTTATATACACGTTCCTTTCTGCGTAAGGAAATGCCGTTACTGCGATTTCTTTTCGGTAACGGACGTTTCCCTTGCGGAAAGCTACGTCCACAGCACTATAAGGAATATTTCTGCGCTGAATGAAAGCTTTTCAACGGTGTATTTCGGCGGCGGAACGCCCTCGCTGCTTTCGGCGGAACAGATAAACAGAATACTTTCCGCGGCGGATATTGAAAGCGGCGCGGAAGTTTCCATGGAGATCAACCCCGGAACTGCGCGGGAAAGCTATTTCAGAGAAATAAAAGCCGCAGGAGTAAACCGAATTTCTTTCGGGATACAGTCTTTCAACGACAAGGAACTTTCGGCTCTGGGAAGAATACACAAGGCTTCCGAAGCAGTCTCGGCTGTTCTTTCCGCAAACAAGGCGGGGTTTGAAAACATCAGCGGGGACATTATGCTTGCCGTTCCGTTCCAGACTGAAAATTCCATGCGGGAAACTCTTGAAAAGGCGGTTTCTCTGCCGCTTACCCACATTTCGGCGTATCTGCTGAAAGTTGAAGATGGCACTCCCCTTTCCAAAGACCGATCGCTACTTGAAGCGCTCCCCTCCGAGGACGGAACTGCGGATATCTACCTTGAAACGGTAGATTTCCTTGAAAATCACGGTTTTGAACAGTACGAAATTTCAAATTTCTCCAAAAACGGCTTTGAATGTAAGCACAATCTGAAATACTGGCACTGTGAGGAATACTGCGGCATAGGCGTTTCCGCCCACGGTTTTGCAGAGGGTGAACGTTACCGCTGCGGCGATACTATAGAAAGCTTTATAAATTCCCCGCTGCAAAGGAACATTCCCACTGGAAAGGGCGGCGATACCGAAGAACGCGCCATGCTGGCGTTAAGGCTTACAAAGGAGGGCATACCCGTTACAATGTTCCCGAACCTTGAAAAACGTTCGGAACAGCTTATAAAAAACGGTCTTGCCCGAATTGAAAACGGTTTTCTGAAACTTACAGCCAAGGGGTGTCTTGTTTCAAATCAGGTAATAGTTTATTGTATAGGATAATTGGCGGCAATCTGAATTAAAAAGGAATGATAGATAATGACGGGACTTGTTTTAGAGGGCGGAACGTTCCGCGGGATATTTTCCGCGGGGATAATGGACGCCTTTATCGAAGATGGAATAGAATTCCCATATGTCATAGGCGTTTCAGCGGGAATTTCAAACGGTGTTTCCTACGTTTCAAAACAGTTCGGACGGAACATTGAAATTCTCGAAAAATACCGTAATGACAAGCGGTACCTCGGTATGCGGAATTTTGCCAGATGCCGCAGTATGTTCGGGCTGGACTTTGTTTTCGGAGAAATACCGCAGACGTTGGTTCCCTTTGACTATGAGGAATTCCACAGATACAAAGGCACCTGCTTTGTAGGCGTGACCAATGCGCTTACGGGAAAGTCAGAGTTCTTCAACGCTCTTGAAGATGATGAGAATTTCAGCTTTCTCCGAGCCACCTGCGCGATACCTGGATATTTCCCCGCAATAATGATAAACGACACACCGTATTTTGACGGCGGGCTTGCCTGCCCCGTGGCAATAAAGCAAGCGCTGAAGGACGGCTGTTCAAAAGCGGTCATACTGCTGACCCAGCCCGAGGGATTCGTTAAAAAATGCGGAAAGGGCAATATTGCCGTAAGTCAGCTTATCCACAGAAAATATCCCGAAATTGAAATGCTTCTGCTTGTACGCCATAAAATTTACAACAAGCAGATGGAATTCTGCAACGAGCTTGAACGCCGCGGAAAAGCAATAATTTTCCGTCCCTCCCACAAGCTGAACAGTTTTGAAAAGGACGAAAAAGTCCTCCGCCAAGTATGGCAGGAGGGTTACGAAATGGGTAAAGCAAGGGCGGAGGAAGTCCGCAGTTTTATGAATTGATTTGTGTTTTACAGTAAAATCGGGTCGCAAAGCTTATTTTCTGAGCTTTACGACCCGATTTTGTTCACTCTACATAATATACGGCAGCAAAGCCATGAATGCGCTTTCCACTCGGACACGGCGTTCATCGTCCATGCTGTCAAGCTGCTCGATAAGCGTTTTCCCGCCGCTGCTGTTTTCCCCGAACAATATATAATCGGTGGATACCCTTAACGCCTCGGAAATCCTTACCAATGTATCCAATGACATAGCCTTTGTTCCCCGCTCTATCTCATAGATATAGTGGGGCGTTACATTTATCATTTCGGAAAGTTTCTCCTGCGAGTAGCTGTGCCGCCTGCGCTCTGCTTTTATGCGAGCCCCTACTTTTATCAATTCCATACCATAGTCTTCCTAAAATCAATATTTATAGATATTATATAACAATCCCCCTTTAAATAACACTATCAAACAGATATAATTAATATATCTGTAAGATATATTAACGCTGTAAATTGCTAAATTTATCTAATTTTGTTAAATATTATATAAAATTAATATATCTTTTAGCTATAATTACTATTGCCAAATGTAATAGATGTATGTTATAATATAGAAAATTAAAGAAAAATGTCAAATTTAGCTCAAATTTTATTAACTTTGGCGTTTTAAGAAGGTTATGGAGGATATTATTGATGTCTAAACTGGGAAAGAAGCTTAACATTATTATATTAGGCTCTGTGATTGTAATGCTGTTTATCCTGTTAAGCAGCCTGTTGGTGCTGATATATAAAAATTCCACTGCACTTATAGAAAATCAGCTTACCGCGGACGTGGAAGTCTTTAAGGCAAGCGTAAATTCACATATCGACAGATCAGCGAAGATCGCCGAATACTGGAGCAGCGTAGGAATGGACGCGGACGCTCTGGAAAACGGCGATTTCAGTATTATTGAAAAGGCATGGGCAACTCAGGCTGAAACTGAAAACGATTTCTGCGCCATTCTTGACACAAACGGGAATGTTGCATGGAAAACTCCCAACTTTGATCTTGTTTCCTACGATGCTCAGAATATAATCAGTTCGGGAAATTCAGTGCGCGGACTTTTCAAAGGCGAAAATGTTCCCCTGTCTGCAAGATATATGGGACCTGTTTCAAAGGACGGTTCAAACATCGGCGCGATAATAGTAGGCTTTGATCTTTCCGAAGTCGAATATCTCGAAGAACTCAAAGAACAGACAGACGCGCAGGTAACGATCTTTGCGGGAAAGACCCGCTATGCCACCACCGTTACAAACGATGACGGCACCCGCGCAGTCGGCACGGACATGGCGGAAAATGTTGAGGAGACCGTTATTCTCAACGGAATAACCTACAAAGGCACCGCCGAAATTCTCGGCGAACGCCACTATGTTCTTTACGAACCTATCTATGACTACAACAATGATGTTATCGGCGCATATTTTGCGGGATATTCAGCAGAGGACGTTTACGCTATGCTCCGCGGAGTTATTTTCACCGCCGTTATATGCGCAGTAATAACCGTTCTTATCCTCAGTTTTGTTATAATGGTTATCGTCCGCAGATTCATTGAAAAACCCCTCCACGCCGTGGAAAAGATCGCAAGCGAAATGCGGGAGGGCAGATTTTCCGTTCCCGACAGCAGATTCAATTTTGCAAATGACGAAATGGGCAGTTTCGCGCGGAAAATTCCGCAAAGGCAAATAAACTTTCACAGCAGAGCGTTCAAAAAATAGACGAACAGAACGAAGACATCAACAACATGATGACTGCTATGCAGGTGATCATGGACAAATCCAACAAAATAAGCAATATTATACAGACAATTGATGATATAGCGTTCCAGACAAATATCCTTGCGTTAAACGCCACAGTTGAAGCCGCTCACGCAGGCGAGGCGGGAAAAGGTTTTGCAGTAGTTGCCGATGAAGTCCGCAACCTTGCCGCAAAGAGCGCGGAAGCCGCAAAAAGCACGGCGGATCTTATTTCCTCGACCATTGAAGCCGTTACGGGCGGCGCAAAGATCGCCGAGGAGACTGCCGCTGCATTTATTGTAATTATGTAAATTACAGTTTTTTCATTCTTGCATAATTTGCCATAAGAGTTTTCTTGCCCACCTCGTCAAATTCCACATAGAGCATGGCGTCATTGCTGATCTTCTTAACGCTGAGGACTGTTCCCTCTCCGAATTTTTCGTGCAGAACTCTGTCCCCCACTGCAAAATCGGGGGCTTTATTTGTATTTGCATAAAGCTTTGGCATTTTTGCAGGCGCGGAAGTTTCAAAAGCTGCTGTCGGTATCTGCTGAATGACCTTTCCGTCTATTTTTTCAAGGTATTCGTCATCAATTTCCTTTACAAAGCGGGAAACTGTATATGGTTTGGAATACCCGTAAAGTGACCTTACGTCCGAATGGATAATATGCAGCTTCTTTTTTGCCCTTGTGATCGCAACATATGCAAGACGCCTTTCCTCGTCTATATCATCGGCTCTGCCAGACGGAAATATTCCCTCGTCCATGCCCACAATGAAAACTACAGGAAACTCCAGTCCTTTTGCGCCATGAACCGTCATTAACAGAACGGTGTCCTGACTGTCGTCTGTCTGATCAAGATTTGTATACAAGCTGACTTCTTCCAGAAATCCCTCCAATGACGAATCCTCGCCGTTTTCGTTTTCATACTGGATTACAGCAGATTTTAATTCGCCGATATTTCTGAGGCGGTCCTCAATTTTTTCTTTGCTTTCGTTTTGTTTTTCAACAAATTCACGGTAGCCTGTCTTTTCAAGAATTTCGTCAATAAGATCGCCCAGTGAATTATTTTCCGCAAAACTGCTCAACTGCTCGAACATTTCCGCTGTTTTAATAAGTTTTGCCGATTTTGAACTTAAAACTTGTATATCCTCACTGTTACGCATGACTTCAATAAAAGTCATATCGAGGTTTTCAGCCGCGCGGACTATATTTTCAAAGGTTTTCGGACCTATGCCGCGGGTCGGTTTATTTACGATACGCTCAAATCTGACAATATCATTCGGGCTGTTTATTACGGAAAGATACGCTACAATATCCTTTACTTCTTCACGGTCATAGAAACGCGGTCCGCCAAGTATCTTATATGATATTCCGCTGCGGATAAACGCGGTTTCTATATTACGGGACTGGGCATTGTTTCGGTACAGAACAGCGTGATCTTTAAATGTCATGCCGTTCTTCCTGTTTTCAAGAATCGTATCGGAAACATATTTTGCTTCTTTGTCGCCGTCCGCGGCGCTGTAGAGATTAACCTTATCTCCGCTGTCCGAACTTGTCCAGAGTTTCTTTTCATTCCCCGAATTATGCGGATTATGTTTAATAAGTGAATTTGCGGCATTCAGAATATTTCCCGTAGAACGGTAATTCTGCTCTAATTTCACAACTTTTGCGCTGCTGAACTGCTTTTCAAAGCTTAAAATATTCCGTATATCAGCGCCTCGGAAACTATATATTGACTGGTCGTCGTCGCCGACTACAAAAATATTCCCGTGTTCTTCCGCGATAAGTTTCACAAATTCATACTGAGCGGTATTTGTGTCCTGATATTCGTCCACCATTACATATTTGAAAAGATTCCTGTAATATTTCAATGTATCGGGGACTTTTCTGAAAAGTTCCACCGTCAGTCTTATAAGGTCATCAAAATCAAGAGCGTTGGATTCGATCAGACGCCTTTGATAAAGTTCATACAGACCGTTTATTTTCTTCTCTGTTTCCGCAACAAAATATCCGCCCGAATTCCTTGAAAAATCAATATATCCCGCAGGTGAAACAAGTTTATCCTTTGCCCATGATATTTTTCCTAAAACATATTTCGGGGAAATTCCCCCGCTCATTTTGCTGTATTTGTTTTTATCTTCGGTTCGGGGCTCAATTTCATCATCGCTTACGGCACCTGCCCTAAAATATTCTTCAAAACAAGATTTCATAAGCTGTTCGCTGTCGGCACTGTCATATATGGAAAATCTGCTCGTATAACCCATTCCGAGTTTTTCTATGTCATGTCTCAATATTCTTGCGCAGGCGGAATGGAAAGTTGACGCCTGAATATCCCCCGCAAAACTTCCGAGGATAGTTTCAAGCCTGCTTTTAAGTTCGCCCGCCGCTTTATTTGTAAATGTAATTGCAAGGATATTCCAAGGCTTGACTTTATCAACGGCAATTATATTTTCAAGACGCGCGGACATAAAATCGTCGTGACTGCCGTCGTAATTTTTCAAGAATGAAACATCGTCTTCCGTAATACCATCGGGGCAATTTTCGTCCATGTACGCATTACCAAATTTTATCATATTAGCCGCTCTGTTTACCAGAACCGAGGTTTTTCCGCTGCCTGCGCCCGCAAACACCAACAACGGACCGTTTATCCGAAAAACGGCTTCTTTTTGCTTATCGTTCAGATAGCTGAAATACTTTTCCATTGCCTGCCTTTTGGCTGTTATAAATTCTTCCTTGTTTACCGACATATGACCACTCCTAAAAAGATGTTGATATGATTTAATTATACCACATCCGACAATAATTTTAAAGTATTATTTTAATAATTTAACACTTTCGCAATACTTTTCATTTTTCTCTTCCATGTAATTATTTGAAATTATAGAAAATAACGGCATTGACGCTGCCATTTACATTAAAATGCAGTTCTGAGAATAAGAGCGTAAAAAGCCTTTAAATTCAATTAACAGCATAATTTTCAGCTTTTCCATACGGAAAAATATCATTCCGGAGAAAATATAGCCTGATTTTATGGAAAACATTTTGCATTGACTTTAATTCCCTGAAATGGTATCCTCAAATTAAGGCAATACACACAAAGTTTGCCGCGGGAAAATGTTTTTCCCAAAAAATCTGTCAGGAGGTATTACAATGAAACTAAAAAAACTGACAACGGCAGCAGTCGCCTGTATTTTTGTTTTCGGAGCTGTTTTCGGAACATTGTCAATGGACAATGAAAAAAACGTACAGGCAATATCTTCTGCATTGTATGACAGCGAAGAACTTGCAGGATACGCCGAACGCATAGCCGGACTTGTAAATTCCGAACGAGAAAGTTACGGACTTGACCCCGTTGCCCTCTCCCCTGTTCTCAGCGAAGCCGCCAACACAAGAGCAAAAGAGATCATCACATCTTTCTCCCATACCCGCCCCAACGGAACAAGCTGCTTTACCGCGATTTCCGAACTCGGAGTAAAGTACAGCGCCGCGGCGGAAAATATCGCTTACGGTCAGAAAAGCCCCGAAAGCGTTATGAAAGCATGGATGAATTCTCAGGGGCATCGCGCGAACATACTCAATTCCGATATGGAATACATAGGTGTGGGCGCAGTCTATGAAAACGGCATTTATTACTGGACGCAGTTCTTTGCGGCTTCTGAACAGCTTGCTCCCGAAACTCCCAAGCCCGCAGAAACTACCGTTACCGAAACCGAAGATCCCAAGCCCGCGGAAACCACCGTTACCGAAACAGAAACTCCCAAGCCCGCGGAAACCACCGTTCCGGAAACGGAAACTCCCAAGCCCGCGGAAACCACCATTACCGAAACAGAAGCTCCCAAACCCGCAGAGACTACCGTTCCGAAAACCGAAACTCCCAAGCCCGCGGAAACTACCGCCCGTCCCTGCGAAACTCAATGTTCCGTTGATTCAAACGGTGAGATAAGCTGCACGCCCTGTGAAACACAATGTTCCGTAAATTCAGACGGTCAGATAAGCTGCACTCCCTGCACGCCCTGTGAAACACAATGTTCCGTAAATTCAGACGGTGAGATAAGCTGCACTCCCTGCACGCCCTGCGAAACTCAATGTTCCGTAAATTCAGACGGTCAGATAAGCTGCACTCCCTGCGAGACTCAATGCCCTGCAAATTCAAGCAATTCCGGAAACTACAATTCGTCCTGTCCTTTACAGAACAGTAATATCCTTGAATGGCTTATCCCTCAGATATTAAATCAGAATAACAACAATAGTAATTGCTATGGAAATTCATCAGACTGCAACAGCGGAAATTGCTATGGAAATTCCTCCGATTGCAGCAGCGGGAACTGCTACGGAAATTCGTCCGACTGCAGCAGCGGGAACTGCTACGGAAATTCGTCCGACTGCAGCAGCGGAAACTGCTATTCATCGGGAAATAATTACGGTGGAAATTCCTCATCGGGCAATAACGGCAATTATTATTTCGGCGTGGAAAAATACATAGGCGGTGACAGTCCCACTTGTTGGGGAAACTAAGTAATTCCAATAAAAATTGCCCTCTTGCGGGGGCAATTTTTTTGTTATTTCAGATAATCGGGAACGGGTATCTGTTCGCCTGTTCTGCAATTTAAATATTCCGGTTCTTTGCATTTATAAAATATATGCTCTCCCGTTTCTATTCGTGAAAAAAATTCCGGATCGGGAATAGTAATACTTTCAAGGTTTTCACAGCCCCAAAAAGCCATTTTGCCGATTTTAGTCACGCTGTCCGGAATATTTATGCTTTCAAGCTTTTTACAGTTACCAAAAGCAGCGTCACATATTTTTGTAACACCGTTCGGTATTTTTACGCTTTTAAGATCTTCACAGACAATAAAAGAACCTTCTTCAATTTCGGTCACGCCGGCGGGAATAACTATGCTTTCAAAACCGCAGCCGCGAAAAGCGTATTCGCCTATTTTTGTAACACTATCCGGAATGGTTATGCTTTTAAGATTTTTACAATCGGAAAAAGCACGTTTTCCGATTTCCGTTACGCCATAAGGTATATTTATTTCCGTCAGTTTTTCACAGCCGATAAAAGCACCATCGCCTATTTCTTTCACGCTGTCGGGAATGTTTATGCTTGTAAGGTTTACACATCTGCAAAATGCCTCTTTGCTGATTTTAGTCACGCTGTCGGAGATATTTATGCTTGCAAGACTTTCACAGCAGAAAAAAGTGCCATCGCCTATTTCTGTAACACTGTCCGGAATAGATATACTCATAAGATCTTTACAGCGGCTGAAAGTATACTTTCCTATTACGGTCACTCCGTCCGGAATATTTATATGATCAAGACATTCACATGATCTGAAAGCGTTGTCGCCTATCTGCACAACACTTTTGGGAATAGCTATGCTTTCAAGTTCAGTACATTCGGCAAAAGTATTATTTTCTATTACAGTCAGCCTTTCGGGAAGTATCATATTTTCAAGTCCGCTGCAGCCAAAAAAAGCACCCTCGCCAATTTCTGCCACTCCGTCGGGTATAGTTATTTTCATAAGACTTGAACAAAGAGAAAAAGCATATTTGCCGATTTTAGTCACGCTGTCGGGAATTTTTATGCTTGTAAGATTTGTGCAGCCGTCAAAAACCCCTTCGCCGATTTCAGTCACACTGTCGGGGATATTTATAATTGCAAGACGTTCACAGCCTGCAAAAGCAGCTTTGCCTATTTCGGCAGCGCCGTCTGCAATAACAACATTAACAAGGTCGATCCTGTCCTTATATTCTTCGCTGCCTGCACTGTTAAGTATTACTGTATTTGATTTTTCACTATATTCTGAACTGCTCATAAATTTTCCTCTTTGTAAATTACCGTTTAATTGTTATTTATTTTGTTTTAAAAAATACCTATAACAAGCCCTATCACAAGAAATACCGCCGCCGCAATGCAAAGTATTGCCCCGAAAACGCAAAGAGCGTATTTTAACGCGCATCGGAACGCTTTTAACGCAAAGGGATTGTCAAACATCACGCACATGGAATCGTTGTCCTCGCGGTAAAAAAGCTGCACTTCCGCTCCTCGGCGATAGCGTTTGTGGGAAAACATATACTTATGCACGAGAGTCCTGTGATTTTTTTCATCGCGGAACTGTATCACTATTGCTTTTCCGCTGCCCTTCACCCGTCCGAGAACTGTACCTTTATATTCCTTGCTGGTGGCAATAAAATCATAAATGCCGTTCATGTACTTCTGCCGCAGTTCTTCAAGCTTCCCCGCGGTATGTATAAGCACGGGTACGGCGGCTATCAATATTATTATTAAAATTATTATCAGAATTTTCACCGTACCCCTACCTTTTAAATCATTTCCGCAGAAAAATCTTCCGCAAGCCGCCACACCTGATAAGCGCTTCCCGAAGAAACACTGTCCGTACTTATTACAGCCGTAAGTATCCCCGCGCTTTCCGCGGCGGAAATTTCTCCGTTCAGCTGTTTGTCAAACAGCGGTGTGTAAAATAATATCCCGCTGCCACCGCTTTCCGAAACCGCGGAAAGCGGTATGCGTTCTCCGATGAAAACGCCGCCGTTTTCAAAGCGGTAATCAGCCATTCTTGTCTGTAATGCTGTAACGTCTGCAGGCTCGGTAATGCCGAAAGTTTCAAGTGTTCCTTTAAAATAGCAATACACCGTTGATTCAAATCCGCATTTCAGAAGTCCCAGCGCCGCCGCCAACATTCCCTCCACTGCCCGCTCGTTTTCGTAAACGTCAAATCCGCCGCAGGGGTCAAGGACAATTTTCTGCTGAACGGTTTCCACTTCATCGTCCAGACGAACCATATATTTACCGCGTTTCGAGGAAAGTTTCCAGTTTATGCGGCGCACCGGATCGCCCTCTATGTATTCGCGGTGGGTATATCCCGCCATTCCGCCGAACTGTATACTGCCGTCGTTTTCCTTGGTGTCCTCGCTCTCGTCGTAGAATTTCGCGCGTTCCGCAGCGGCTCGCAATAACGGCGAATCTCCGGGAATGTCGGGGATATTGGGGAAAATTTTCACTTCACGCGCCGCATTCACGCAGGGAACGGAAAATTTTACAAATCCCATATAATCATATATAACTGCGGATTCCGCGCCTACCTGACAGCTTCCCCAGACCTTTGCCCTGTAGGAAAGTTTCAGTTCCGCTTTTGAGCGTGGCGGTATACTTAACACGCAGCTTGCGGAATTCTCGGGGCAGTCAAGATTTTCCGGCAGGAAAAGCCTGACTTTCACCGCGGGAACAGGATAAATGCTTTTGTTCTGCGCCGTTATCCGCAGAGTGACGGTTTCGCCCTTATAAAGCATACTTCTGTCAATATCCGCATAAACCGTGACCTTGTGAGTGAGTTTGAAAAAAATGGTCACGCCTATTGAAAACAGCGGCGAAAACACAAGCATATAAATGAATACCCAACCCACTCCCGCGGACATATACAGCGCGAAAAACAGGCAGAATCCTATAGCTGCCAGATAGAGTATTATTTTGAAAACCAATCTTCACACCTCATTCGGTAGGCACTTTTACCCTGTTCATAACGCTTTCAACGGCTTTTTCCTGTGTTTCGTAAATTGACTTGCCTTTGGGTGAAAGCATAAGACGGTGCGCAAGCGTGCATACGCAGCAATCCTTTACGTCCTGCGGAGTGATGTAATTCCGTCCGCTTATGAACGCCCAAGCCTTAGCTGTTTTGTAAAGGGCAATACTTCCGCGGGGACTGACTCCAAGCTTTATTCCCTCGTCATTTCGTGTGGCGTTTACAATGTCTATTATGTAATTTTTCACATTTTCGGCGGCGGCAACGTTCTTGACCTGTTCCTGAAGCTTCACAATATCTTCCGTGGAAAGCACCGCCGAAATTTTATTTATGGGGTTTTCAAATTCGTTTCTGCCAAGTATGGAAATTTCCTCCTGCGCCGTGGGATAGCCCATGCTTATTTTCATTACAAATCTGTCCATCTGAGCTTCGGGAAGATGATAAGTTCCGTATGTTTCCACGGGATTCTGTGTCGCAAGAACCATGAACGGCTTTGGCAGGACGTAAGTTTCGCCGTCAATGCTTATCTGATGTTCTTCCATTATTTCCAGAAGCGCCGACTGTGATTTGGGAGAAGCGCGGTTTATCTCGTCCGCAAGCAGGAAATTACAGAACGCCGCGCCCTTTTTATACTCGAAACCGCCTGTTTCCCTGTTCAGCATGGAAAATCCCGTAATGTCGGAAGGCATAATGTCGGGAGTCATCTGCACACGGCTGAAAGAACCGTCCACCGACTTTGCAAGCGCCGCCGCAAGCTGAGTTTTTCCCACGCCGGGAACGTCCTCCACAAGAACGTGTCCCTCGGTAAGCAAAGCTGCAACGGCTTGAGTTATGGCTTCACGTTTGCCTATGATAACTTTTTCTATATTCTCAATAAGAGAATTTATTTTGTCATTCATTAAAAATTCCTCCTACAGGACAAGTCCCGGATTTTTTATAATATCCCGCACCTCATCGCGGGTAAGAAGCTGAGTTCCCTGTGTTCCTTCAAGGAAAATTTCCTGCGACGCTTCAACAAGGTCAAATGACTGTTCCAGAACGCCCATTATTTCGGGAACAAGCACATCGTCCACCGCCGTGGTAAGAAGTCCCAGCGCAAGCAGCGGATTCGTTGCTTCATTGTATTTTTTCACCGTTCCCTCAATGTTATCCAGAGCCGAAATAAGGCGGTCGAAATATTTCAGACTGCTTTCGTAAAGCACGCCGAAATCTTCGCCGTAAGAAACAGCGTCCGCGTATTTTTTCTCAAAATCCGCTTTTATCTCGGTCACCTGTTGTTTCATGCCGCCGTAGTCCGCGGAAAGCATTGTTGAAATGTCGCTTACGTTAATTGTCCCGAATATCATATTTACCGTTTCGATAACGCCGTTTTCCATTTCGGCGGCAAGGCGTTTCTTTTCTTTGAGTTCGGGGCGGGTCTCGTCCTGACTGTATTTGTAGCCGTCAAGGAAATAGTGTTCTATAAGGTAGCTTGTAAGCTTTTCCTGTTCGCTTTCGGTAAGCGTGAAAAGCGAGCGTATAGGAACTCCCGTTCTGTCTTCGGGGAGAAGTCCGCCGCGGGTAAATTCGGTAATTATCTCCTCCGAAGCGGCAGTTTCCGATGTTTCTGACGTTTCGGGAATTGTTGTAGTTTCAGGCGCGGCAGTTGTAGTTTCCGAAACAGCAGTTGTAGTTTCGGGCAAAGTTGTGACAGGCGGCTTTGTTTCCATGACTTCTGTAACCAGTTCCCTGCCCTGTTCTTCAAGTTCTTGCTTTGCCTGTTCCTCGGCGCGTTTCAGTTCCGCTTCAAGGCGGCTCTGCATTACCGCTTCCGCAAGGGTCTGCTCCTTGAAAGCGGATTCCGCGGCGTATTTTTCCGCGAAATGGGAAGCTGTCACAAGACAGACCGCTCCGAACGCCAGTATAAAAATTATCTTTAAAATTTTCTGCATCTTTTCTCCTATCCGATATCCGCAAATTTATCCCGATCTGCGCGTTAAATCCCGTTTATCCACAGCCGCAAGGCAAAGCGCGTAAACGAACATTGCCGCCGCGGCAAGAACGGCGCATCTTATAAGCTGACTTTCAAGGTCGTTTGAATATATCAGACTGTTTGCCGCTCCGAGAGCAATTCCCGCCAGAAGCGACAGGAACAGCGCGGCGGATTCCCGCCCGAAAACAATTGACGCCAGCATATTAAGTATTCCGCAAAAAAAGTAAAATAACAGCGCGGAAGCCGCCGCTCCCGCAATTGTGGGAACAGGCGCGCCCGCAAAGTCGGAGGCGGGATTTCCCATCATAACGCGGAAACCCACAAACCCGCTGCTCCACACGTTACTGAAATAGAACGCCCGCGAGCATACCGCGAAATTTATCCCGAAAACAGCCCCGAAAAATATCAGCGTATTTGCCGCGTAGGTGATGAGTTTCCCTGCAAGCCAGCAGGGACGGCTGTGACAGCGGAGAATCTCTATCCCGCCGAAGCCGCTGCCGAACATTATCCCGCAAACCGTGAACAGGTACGCAGGCAGATATATGAAAACTATATTTATGGGGTCGGTCATTACCATGAACAGCGTTTCAAAGGAAGAAAACGCCGCTGTGTCCGCGAGGTCGATATATTTGTAAACGCTTACCACCGCCGAAAAGCCTATTACCGCCAGTGCAAGACACCATCTTGCGGCGGGGATATGTTCCGAAAGGCTGAACGCCGTTCCCCGAAGTCTTTTCATAAAGCGCTCTCCTTTCTTGCCGCTCCGAAAGCTGTCAGAATAATTCCCGCAAAGGTCAGAGCCGCGGGGATAACGAATCTGTCCGCGGAAATTCCGCCGCCGTATATTGACGGGGAAATATCCAGCGGCGGGTAAAATCTCTCCAATTTTACATACGGAAACGCATACACGCAGAACAGATACAGTATCTGCGGAATTGCCACGGGTATGTATCTTTCGCGGTTCAGGAACGTAAGCCCGTAGGAGAACACCGCATACCCGAACCCGAAACTCAATGTCAATGTCAGCTCGCGAACGGCTTCCGCGACGTCCGAAACCTGTCCCATTACCATGCAGAATATTAACAGCAGTATCTGCGGGATAAACAGCGCCGCCGCTCCCGAAATTCCGCAGACTATAAGCCGCGGAATTTCATACCCGAAGCCGCATAGTTTTATATCCATCATAATTCTGTAATGCGTTTCCCGCTCGTGCATTATCATAGCGGAATATGGCATAGCCGCTAAAAGCGGTGCGGCAAAGGGCAGAATTAACGATTGTGCGGAAAAGTAGACGCCCGTTCCGCCGTTTAATATCAGATACGCCGCCGCGCCGAAAAGCGATATTATTCCCAGAATTATGCTAATAAAGAAATTCGGCTCGGTAAACGCCCGCTTTATATCTGTTCCGAAAAATCTCATCATTCGCACTCCCTGACAGTCTTGTCGTCTATAAGGAATTTCCTTGTGCAGAGGGATTCTATGTCTTCTGCGATATGGCTTGCCATAACAATTGTGGCGCCCTCCTTGTTTATCTCGGAAAACAGTTTCCTGACCTCGTCCGCAGCGGTAGTATCGAGACTGTTCATAGGTTCGTCTAAAATGATAAGTTCGGGCTTATTCATAACAGCCTGAATTATTCCTAATTTTTGTCTCATTCCCAATGAATATGTACGCACGGGGCGGCGGTTTCTGGGGTCAAGCCCCAGTCTTGTCATAAAACCGCATATTTCCTCGGTCTTGACGGGATATGCGCTTAAAGAATTGAGTATTTTCAAATTTTTCATGCCGCTGTAATGGGGAATGAACCCGGGAGTTTCTATCATAACGCCCATTGAGTCGATGAAACGCCGCTTTCGGGTAAGGTTTTCGCCGTTATAAAGAATAGTTCCCGAATCGGGCAGGATAAGCCCCGACATCAGCTTGAAAACAACGGTCTTTCCGCTGCCGTTCCTGCCGATAAATCCGTATATCCCGCCTTTTTCAAGGGAAAAGTTCACATAATTAAGGACGGGTTCTCCGCCGAAGCTTTTTTTAACGTCCTTGAAAGTTATAAAACTCATAATAATGACCGCCTGCATTTGCAAAAATATACTTAAAGTTATTATACCACACTTCCCCGAAAATTTCAACCGTCTGCGTTTAAACTTTTAACAATTCCGGAAATTTTCCTGTCTCCATGTTGTCACCTGTAAAAAATTATGTTATAATTAATATCATAAACTTGAAAAGGAGAAAATTTATGTTTGAGATAAAGGAAAAATTCTACCTTGACGGCAAGCCGTTCCAAATAATTTCAGGCTCGTTCCACTATTTCAGGACTGTTCCCGAATACTGGCAGGACAGGCTTGAAAAGCTGGTCAACATGGGCTGCAATACCGTGGAGACTTACATTCCTTGGAATTTCCATGAACCGAATAAGGGGGAATTCCTCTGGGACGGTATGCGGGATATATGCAGATTTGTAGAAACAGCTTCCGAACTGGGACTTTACATAATTATCCGACCCTCGCCGTATATCTGCGCGGAATGGGAATTCGGCGGACTTCCCGCTTGGCTTTTAAAGGACAGGAATATGCGTTTGCGGTGCAGTTACAAGCCGTATCTTGACGCGGTAAAGGAATATTACAGCGTGCTTATCCCCAAAATTGCTCCCTACCAGATAACCAACGGCGGCAGGATAATTCTCATTCAGATAGAAAACGAATACGGCTATTACGGAAACGACACGGCGTATCTTGAATTTCTGCGGGACACCATGCGTGAATTGGGAATTACCATTCCATTTGTCACTTCGGACGGTCCGTGGAACGAAGCAATATTCAAGTCGGGAATGGTTGACGGCGCGCTTCCTACGGGAAATTTCGGTTCGGGCGCAGAATGGCAGTTCGGGCAGATGGAAAAGTTCATAGGCAGCGGAAAACCTTTAATGTGTATGGAATTCTGGGACGGCTGGTTCGACGCGTGGGGCGAGGAACATCACACTTCCGAACCGGAAAAAGCCGCGAAAGAACTGGACGCACTTCTGCGGCTTGGAAATCTGAATTTCTATATGTTTGAGGGCGGAACAAATTTCGGCTTCACTTCGGGACGGAACGGCGGCAGCAAAACGGGAGATGTCACTTCATACGATTATGATTCTCCGCTGACCGAGGACGGACAGATAACCGAAAAGTACTGCGTTTTCCGGAATGTCATACGGAAATACCGCAATTTCGAGGAAATTCCTCTCACATCACAGATAAAGCGGAAAAACTTCGGAACGATAAAATGCAGCGGCAGGGTCGGGCTGTTTTCCGTTCTTGAAAAAATTTCCGCGCCGATAGAATCAGTCTATCCGCAGACAATGGAGGACATAAGTCAGAATTACGGATATATTCTTTACCGAGTTAAAGTAAAAGACGGCGAGAAAGTTTCGGAAGTACACCTTGAGGGCGCGGCGGACAGGATTCTCGGGTATATGGACAGAAATTATATTTTCACGGCATTTGCGGAAAACATAGGCGAAAAATTTGAAGTCAAGGACGGGAAAAGCGGTGCGGTAATTGACCTACTCTGCGAAAACATGGGGCGGGAAAATTTCGGCACGGGATTGGAAAATCAGCGGAAAGGAATTTCGGACGGGATAAAGATAAACGACCACCGCTGTTTCGGCATGGAAATTTTTCCGCTTTCCTTGGACGAAAAGCAGATTTCGGACATTCCCGAACATGAATTTTCCATGGACGACACGGGAAATTCCCCTGCATTCCACAAATTTACCTTTACAGCCGAAGAAACAGGCGACACGTTTATTGATACGGAGGGTTTCGGAAAAGGCTGCATATTTATAAACGGATTTAATTTAGGACGTTTCTGGGAAATAGGTCCGCAGAAACGGCTGTATCTGCCCGCTCCGCTTTTAAAACAGGGCGAAAACGAAATAATAATTTTTGAAACGGAAGGAAAATTTTCCGACGAAATATCCCTGTGTGACACACCGCAATTATCTGAAAATTAAAAAATATTAAAAAAATCTAAAACTTTTTAAAACCTATTGCAATTATAGAAAATGTATGTTATAATGTTCTCGTAATCGGGAAGATGTTTCTGACCGAAAGCCTTAAAATTAATAGTTTCTGCACTGACTTCCAAGGTTTTTCTGAGAAGAAAGGCACGGCTTATAGAACATACACGCTGTATCTGCGCCTGCCGAGGAATGTCGGCAGGCGTTTTTTGATTCGGAGGAATGAAATGGAAACAAGAGTTGCTCTTATAGGCATAGTTGTGGAAAATTTCAATTCCGCGCAGGAAGTTAACGAAATTCTCCATAATTACGGACAGTACATAATCGGCAGAATGGGTATTCCCTACCAGAAACGGAACGTTTCCATAATAAGCGTTGCCGTAGACGCACCCGCTGACGTTATAAGCGCCCTGTCGGGGAAATTAGGCAGGCTGGACGGCGTTTCCGCAAAGACCGTTTATTCAAAGTTAACGGAGAATGACAATGGACAGAATTAACGTACTTATCGACAAGCTTGAAAAAGAGCATATCCTTTCCCAATCGGAATTTGCGGAAATTATCAGAAACCATACTCCCGAAAATGACGAGTACCTGTTTGAAAAAGCTCGTACTATCCGCGAAAAAGTTTACGGAAAAGCAGTTTATATGCGCGGGCTTATTGAATTCACCAATTACTGCAAAAACGACTGCCTTTACTGCGGAATACGCCGGAGCGCAGCAAATGCGGAACGTTACAGACTTTCCGAGGAACAGATACTTGACTGTGCTGAAACGGGGTACAAACTGGGATTCCGGACATTTGTACTGCAAGGCGGGGAGGATAATCACTATTCCGACGAAATGATATGCAATATCGTTTCGGAGATAAAGAAAAGGTTTCCCGACTGCGCGGTGACCCTTTCCATAGGCGAAAAGAGCCGCGAAAGCTACGAGAAATACTTTTCGGCTGGCGCGGACAGGTATCTTCTCAGGCATGAAACAGCCAACGAGGAACATTATGGAAAACTTCACCCCAAAGAACTTTCGCTGAAAAACCGCAAGCGGTGTCTTTCCGATCTGAAAGATATAGGTTTCCAGACGGGCTGCGGATTCATGGTAGGCTCGCCTTTCCAGACGGCGGAAAATCTTGCGGAGGATCTTATTTATATTCACGAATTGCAGCCCCATATGGTGGGAATAGGTCCGTTTATCCCGCACCATGACACGCCTTTCAGAAACGAAAAAGCAGGAACGCTTGAAATGACCCTGCTTATGCTTGGGCTTGTGCGGCTGACGGTTCCAAATGTGCTTCTGCCTGCCACCACTGCGCTTGGAACAATTCACCCAAAAGGCAGGGAAAAGGGTATCTTAGCGGGCGCAAATGTTGTTATGCCAAATCTTTCGCCGAAAGATGTGCGGAAAAAATATCTCCTGTATGACAATAAGATCTGCACGGGAGACGAAGCTGCGGAATGTATCGCTTGTCTCGGGCGGCGCATAAGTTCCGTTGGTTACGAACTTGTCACCGACCGCGGCGATTTCAGAAAATAAAAAAATATATCAGGGAGGAACTCAATATGTATGATCCTAAATCTTTAAAAGCAGAGGATTTCATTAACGATGAGGAAATTCTCGAAACTCTGGCTTACGCCGAGAAAAACAAGGACAACGCGGAACTCATTGACGAAATTCTTGAAAAAGCCGAAAAGCGCAAGGGACTTTCCCACCGTGACGCAGCCGTTCTTCTGGACTGCACTCTTGAGGACAGGAACCAACGAATTTACGAGCTTGCAAAGCAGATAAAGAAAGATTTCTACGGCAACAGAATAGTAATGTTCGCGCCGCTGTATCTTTCAAACTACTGTATAAACAGCTGCGTATACTGCCCGTATCACCGCCAGAACAAGCATATTCCCCGCAAAAAGCTCACTCAGGAAGAGATCAAAGCCGAAGTTATCGCGCTTCAGGATATGGGACACAAACGTCTTGCTCTTGAAACAGGTGAAGATCCCGTTAACAATCCTATTGAATACGTTCTTGAAAGCATAAAGACCATTTACGGAATAAAGCACAAGAACGGTGCTATCAGGCGTGTAAACGTAAATATTGCCGCAACTACAGTTGAAAATTACCGCAAACTGAAAGAAGCGGGCATCGGCACATACATACTTTTCCAAGAAACATACCACAAGGAAAGCTATGAAAAGCTTCACCCCGCAGGACCCAAGCACGATTACGCATACCACACCGAAGCCATGGACAGGGCTATGGAAGGCGGCATTGACGATGTAGGACTTGGCGTTCTTTTCGGGCTGGAAATGTACCGCTACGAATTTGCGGGACTTCTCATGCACGCGGAACACCTTGAAGCCGTTCACGGCGTAGGACCGCACACAATAAGCGTTCCCCGCGTAAAGAAAGCGGACGATATTGACCCGACAGCGTTCGACAATGGCATTTCCGACGATACATTTGCCAAAATTATCGCCTGCATAAGAATTGCCGTTCCGTACACCGGAATGATAATTTCTACCCGTGAAAGCGAAGCTGTCCGCGCAAGGGCGTTAAGTCTCGGAATTTCCCAGATTTCGGGCGGTTCAAGAACTTCCGTCGGCGGATATGCGGGTTACACTCCCGATGAACGTCCCCACGACACGGAGCAGTTTGACGTTTCCGATCAGCGTTCGCTTGACGAAGTTGTCAACTGGCTGATGAAGCTTGGATATATCCCCAGTTTCTGCACAGCCTGCTACCGTGAGGGCAGAACGGGAGACAGGTTCATGAGTCTTTGCAAGAACGGTCAGATCCAGAACTGCTGTCACCCCAACGCGCTCATGACTCTTAAAGAGTTTCTTATGGACTATGCAAGCGCGGACACTGTTGCAGTCGGAAACAAGCTGATTGAAAGCGAAATACCCAATGTTCCCAATGACAAGACCCGCGGCATTCTTATTGACAATCTTTCCAAGATAGAAAACGGCACAGGCAGAGACTTTCGTTTTTGAGAGTTAAGAGTTAAAAGCTTAAATAGAGAGTTGAGAGTGGAGAGTTAAGAGTTAAGATGTTGCAGTAACGCTTATATTATCGGTTTCAATACTTTTGCAGATCAAACTTTACTTTACCTCAAGGCAGGCATTAATTTGAAAATTACTAAACTTTGCCTGAAAGCGTGCAGGCTCAGCCTGCTCTCAACTCTCAACTCTTAACTCTCAACTCTAAAAGAAGTGGAGTGATATTTATGGGACTTAATGACACACCGTCTGCGGACAGAATACATATCGGCATTTTCGGAAAGAGAAATGCGGGTAAATCCAGCGTTATGAACGCCCTTACAAATCAGGATATTGCTATTGTTTCAGATGTCAGCGGAACTACCACAGACCCCGTTCTGAAAGCTATGGAAATGCTTCCTCTCGGTCCGGTAGTGATGATAGATACCCCGGGCATTGACGATGAGGGCGAACTGGGCGCACTCAGGGTAAAGAAAAGCTACCAGATGTTAAACAAGACGGATATTGCCCTTGTTGTAATTGACGGCGCAGAAGAATCTTCCGAGGATATTGCACTTATCGAAAGAATAAAAAATAAAAATATCCCCTTTGTAATTTTCCATAACAAAACGGATATTATGCCCGCGGAATTTCCCAAAAAAGACGGTCATTTATACGGCAGCGCGCTGAAAAAAATCGGTATTGATGAACTGAAAAACGCAATTATAAAACTTTCCGAAATAAAGGACGACGGAAAGCGGATAATTGCCGACCTAATAGATCCCCTTGACACCGTTGTGCTTGTAGTTCCCATTGATTCTGCCGCGCCGAAAGGACGGCTCATTCTTCCGCAGCAGCAGACTATCCGCGACATTCTCGAAGCGGGAGGAATTTCTGTAGTTGTCCGCGAGACGGAACTTGCAGAAACTTTAAAAAAGCTGGGACACAATCCGAAAATCGTTGTCACCGACAGTCAGGCGTTCGGGAAAGTTTCCGCAATAGTTCCCGATGATATTCTGTTAACGTCATTCTCCATACTTTTCGCAAGATATAAGGGAATACTCGAAACCGCCGTAAAGGGCGCAGTATGTCTGGATTCCCTTGAAAACGGCGACAGAATACTTATTTCCGAGGGCTGCACACATCACAGACAATGCGAGGACATCGGAACGGTAAAGCTTCCCAAGTGGATAAAGAAACACACAGGCAAGGACGTGGAATACGATTTCACATCGGGAACACAGTTCCCCGACGACCTGAACGGTTACAAAATGGTGATCCACTGCGGCGGCTGTATGCTGAACGAACGTGAAGTCCGCTACAGATACCGCTGCGCCGAGGAAAGCGGTATTCCCATTACCAATTACGGAACGGCTATCGCATATATGAACGGTATTCTCAAAAGAAGCCTGAAACCTTTTGAAGATATTTACGCCATGCTTTAAAAGCATTTACCGCTCTGACCATAGAAAATTTTACAGGGAAAAATCAATATGGCTAATTTTACAAAAAACGCTATCAGGGAGTCATTTTTAAAACTGCTGAATGAACGCCCGCTGTCACAGATAACCGTCAAGGATATAGTTTCCGACTGCGGCGTGAACAGGAACACATTTTATTATTATTTTGAAGATATTCCGCAGCTTATGGAGGAAATTTTCACCCAAGACCTTGAAAATATAATAAAAAAATACCCCACCGTCGAGGAAATAGACGACTGCATAGACGAAGTGATCGACTCCGCACTTGAAAACAAGAAAGCCGTTCTGCATATGTATAATTCCACCAACCGCGAAATGTACGAGCGGTATTTATGGAATGTCTGCGACCATGTTATCGGCACATATATGGAAACCATTCTCGGCGGCAGAAAAATAAGCGAAAATGACAGCTATGTCATAAAAAAATATCTTGAGAGCTTTTCTTTCGGCATGATTTCAAACTGGCTGAGAAACGGCATGAACGATGATGTTCGCAGTATGATGAAACGCATACGAAAAATGCGTAAAGAACTTTTCGAGGAGCATATCCGCAAAAATGAAATAAAATAATTCAGACAAATTCCGTCCCGTGACTGATTTTCAGACACGGGAGTTTTTTTGCCTATTTTAAAATACTTTTTTTGTGGTATAATTATATTATAACAATAAGAATGGAGGAATTTTATGAAAATGCGTTCGGTTGCGCCCATGCGGATAGCAAAATTCGGTTGTATAGCGATTTCCGCGCTGCTTTGCGCGATAGGTATATTTTTTATAGCCGTTCCCGATATTTCGGCAAAAGTGATAGGCACTATAGTCGGGATCGCAATGATAATTTTCGGCGCGTTAAGGCTTGTGGGCTGCCTTTCAAAAGACCTGTACCGTCTGGCTTTCCAGTTTGATATGGAAACAGGGATCCTGCTTATGATTCTTGGCGGAATAATACTTATCAACCCGAAAAATCTTATGTTTTTTATCTGCATTGTAATTGGTATTTCAATTCTGATAGACGGAATATTCAAAATAAGAATATCCGTTGATTCCAAAAAATTCGGAATAAAAAGTTGGTGGGCAATACTTGCCCTTGCAATAATTACGGCGGTCATAGGTTCGGCGCTTATATTTGATTCCGCAAAAGGTGCGGAAATTCTCACCGTAATTCTCGGAATTTCACTTTTAGCCGAGGGAATTTTAAACCTTTACACCGTAATAACCACGGTAAGAATTATCAAAAATCAACAGCCCGACATTATCGAAGCCGAATATTACGAAATAAGCGATAACAAAAACTAAAAGAAAGGAAAATTTTAAATGAACGGCACATACGATATATATTCGATAGGAATTATGACGGCGGTCATATCGTTCCTCGGATTTACGCTGGAAAATATCTGGCTGGCGTTCACAAAAGGATATATTGACAACAGGAATATGAAATTCCCGTTTCTTTTCGGGTACGGTCTGCTCGTAACGGCAATGCACGTTCTCCTTGGAACGCCTGCCGAATTTTCGCTGAAATTATTCGGCGCATTTAATTTGCCGAAAATATTGGGCAAGATATTGTATTTCCTGTCTGTAATGATAATAGTAAGCGCAGGCGAGATAGCCCTCGGAACATTTATGGAAAAGACCTGCAAGATCGAATACTGGAACTATTCATGGATACCTTTACATCTGACAAAATACACATCTTTGCCTACAAGTATCGGATTTACCCTTGCAATATCGTTTTTTGAAGAATACTGTTTCTGCCCGCTGATGAATGTTATAACAGGCATTCCCCTTTCGTTTAAAATGCCGGCGGCAATAATTCTTGTGGGAATTATGACAGCCGATATGATATGCAGTTTCGCCGTAATGAAACGCGAAAAGAATTTCAATGTCAGATGGCGGATATGTCTGAACGACAGGCATTTTATTTTCCGTAAAAATGATTCCGGATATAATAAAATATAAAAACAAAACCGTAAAATTCGGAATACATGAATTTTACGGTTATTTTTTGAAAAATATTAAAGATCAATAAAATAATTCATTATGGACGGACCTTTTTCAATGTAAAGTCCCGTTTCCTTGGCTGTCTTTTCGGTGAATACGGGCTTGCCCTCTGCGGGAACGCTCTTTCTGTAGATCATGAACGGAACAGCGTCGTTTGTGTGTGTCTTTAACGCCAACGGTGTGGGGTGGTCGGGAAGTATCATCAACTTGTAATCATCGTACTTTTCAAGTTCGGGAAGTATCGTTCCCAGAATTTCCTTGTCGATAATTTCAATTGACTTGACTTTATTATCAATTTCGTGTCTGTGTCCGCATTCGTCCGGGGCTTCAACATGAATGTAAACAAAGTCCTGACCGTTTGCAAGTTCCCTGACGGCGGCTTCCGCCTTACCCTTGAAGTTTGTATCAATATATCCGGTAGCGCCCTCGACATTTACAATATTCATTCCTGAAAACTTTCCTATGCCTTTCAGAAGATCCACTGCGGAGATCATGGAAGCTTTCAGTCCGTGAAGTTTGAAGAAATTCTCTAAATTTGCACGTCTGCCCTCGCCCCAGAGCCAGATGCAGTTTGCAGGACGAAGTCCCCTTTCGATCCTTGCCTTATTGACAGGGTGATCTTTGAGTATATCCATGCTCTTTTTCATCATTTCAAGAAGTTTCTGCGCATTGGGGTGGTCGGGAATGTATTCCTTTATCTTTCTGCCTGTTATGTCGTGGGGAGGTGTAAGCATTCCCAGATCAAGAGTTCCGTTGTGCCAGATAAGACAGTGACGGTAACTTACACCGCTGTAAAGTCTGAATTCGTCGTTGTCAAAGTGTGAAGCTAAAGTCTTTACAATTTCCTTTGCCTCCGCCGTGGAAATATCGTCTGCGCAGTAGTCAACCATGGTCTTGTCCTCGAAATCCGGTTCATCGGACAGAGTTACCAGATTGCAGCGGAAAGACACATCATCAGGAAGCATATCAATTCCGATAGAACCCGCTTCCAACGGCGAACGACCCGTATAGCAGACAGCAGGATCATATCCCAGAACCGAAAGATTTGCAACGTCCGAACCGGGTTTCATTCCGTCAGCAACGGTCTTTACCAGACCTATCACCGACTTCTTTGCCAGAGCGTCCATATTGGGAGTTACCGACTTGCTCATGGGCGTTTCTCCGCCCAGTTCCTCAACGGGATAATCCGCCATTCCGTCACAAAGCAAAACAACATATTTCATAAAAATTACTTCCTTTGTAAAAAATTAACTATACAAATTCTATCACACTTAATCGGAAATTTCAACAATATTATGTTAATAATCAAATATAATACGTTGATATTTCCACGGAAATAAACTACTGTTCCGAATCCGCTTTTTCCTTTCCTGCGCTTTCGGAAATTTCCGCGGTTTCATTTTCTTCCGTTTTTTCGGGAACTTCGGTTTTTTTCACGACTTCGCCTATGGGAAGCGGCGTAAAATCAGGATAGCCTTTCAGTTCCGAAATTACCCTGTAAAACGGCAGCATGGAAAATTGCCGCAGGTGCAGATATATTCCGTAAACGGCAAACGGGATAATTATAAGCGACGGAATTCTCAAAGCTGATGCAACTATCAGCCCTGCTTGCAAAAGCATTTCTATAACAATTGCCCACGGCTTCATGATCCCTGAAAATACCTCAATGACCGCAATAACAACAGCAATAACAGGCACAAATGCGGACATCTGCGGCAGCATTCTGCCCATACGCAAAAGATACGGCATACCAAATATTGTATAGACCCCGTAAAACGCCATTACGGAAAACGCCAGAATCATTGTATACTTGAATGTGCGGTTTATTACGCCGTTTATCGCGTCCGCACAGTCACGCTTGTGGGCGTCGTCCAGAGCGGGAATATCTTTCGGCTCTACATTTATGCTTAGTCTGAATTTATCCATATCCGCCTCCGTTGTCATTCTGCTGTTTCAGCAGGGTTTATTTCGTTGTCATTAAGGTAATTATCCCATATTTCAAGGGCATTCTCGTAATTCTGCGTAAATTCCTTTTCGTTTATTCCGAAACCTGACTTCGGCGTTCTGAACGCTATGAACAGTTCATCGGAAAGTCCCTCATAGCCTATATCCTCCGCAAAATTCGTTCCGTTCAGCATATAACCTATATCTATGGCATTCTCATCATCGGGGTAAATTTCCCGCATATCCGCAAGAACGCCCTCGGTAATTCCCATAGCTTCGCAGACTTGGCGGTTTCCTATAACCATAATTGACTCCCCAGCCTGAAATTCCGCCACAAGCTTTGTTCTTCCCGCTTGGTCATAGTAGGAAACCTCGTCGCTGTCCGCAGGAAGATAACTTACACGCACGTAAATTTCCCCATCGCCGTTAAAATCGGGACAGTACCGTTCAAAAACCTTTTCCATATCCTCGGTAATGTAGTTAAACTCATCGTCCGCGGCAATTATCATTACCGCCGCATCGGGGTATACCGTGGAAAGGTAGTCGTACGCAAGGAATATCACAAGCGCCGCAAACAGCGTTCCGAAAATAACATACCACTTGTTATGGTAAAAGAAATTGCTTATCTTTTCCCATATTGTATAGTGCTTTTCCGCCTTTTCCTCGTGAGGGATCTCCTCCTCGGAAATAACGCCCTGCTTCAATTTAAGAAGTTCAAGTCTGTCCTGACGGAGCTTTTCAGCGTAAGCTTCACGGGCTTTGCGTTCCTTTTCCGCCTGACGAGCCTGACGTTCCGCTTCTTCGGCTTCTTCGCGGGCGTTTATCTCCTGATAGACCTGCAATATTGACTTGCCTTTTTCCTTTTTTGGCATGAAAATTTTCCTCTCAAAGACACAGGGGGACAGCCAAAGCCGTCCCCCTTGATAATGTTATTGTTCCAGCGGCTTCATTGTGGGGAACAGCAGAACGTCCCTAATGGACGCGCTGTCCGTAAGAAGCATTACCAATCTGTCCAGACCAAATCCCAGTCCGCCCGTAGGAGGCATACCGTATTCAAGCGCGGTAACAAAATCCTCGTCCACGGAAGCATTTGCGCCCTGAGCGCGCTTTGCTTCCGCCTGCTTTACAAAACGTTCCCTCTGGTCGATGGGATCGTTCAGTTCCGAGAAAGCGTTGCCCATTTCACGGCGATAGATAAAATATTCAAATCTTTCGGTGAAAGCGGGGTCGGAGGGCTTTCTCTTTGCAAGAGGCGAATTTTCCACAGGATAGTCGTATATAATAGTCGGCTGAATAAGTTTATCCTCCACGAACGCGTCAAAGAACGCAATAAGAACGTGTCCCTTTGTGGCGGAATCGCCCTCCTCCACTTCAACGCCCTTTGCCTTTGCGCAGGCTCTTGCGGCGGCATCATCCGCCCAGTCGTTGTAGTCAACGCCTGCGTATTCCTTGACGGCTTCAATCATTGTAAGGCGTTTCCACGGGGATGCCATGTCAATTTCCGTTCCCTGATAGGAAATAACGCCCTTGCCGCAAATTTTCAGGGTAAGTTCGCGGTACATTTCCTCGATAAGGTCCATCATGCCTATATAATCGGTATAAGCCTGATACATTTCAATAGTAGTAAACTCGGGGTTATGGGAAGTATCCATGCCCTCGTTGCGGAAAATTCTTCCCACCTCGTATACTCTGTCAAAACCGCCCACAATAAGACGTTTCAGATAAAGTTCCGTTTCAATGCGAAGATACATATCAATATCAAGAGCATTGTGGTGCGTCTTGAACGGTCTTGCAGCAGCGCCTATTTCCAGAGTATGGAGAACGGGCGTATCAACTTCCAGATAGCCTCTGCTGTCGAGGAAATCCCGTATTTCGCGGAGTATTCTGCTGCGGTTTATGAAAGTCTGCTTTACTTCGGGATTGCAGATAAGATCAACATATCTCTGACGGTAACGCATATCCTGATCTTTAAGACCGTGCCACTTTTCGGGCAGGGGCAGCAGAGATTTTGACAGAAGTTCTATCTTCTGCGCGTGAACGGAAATTTCACCCTTGCGCGTTCTGAAAACATAGCCCTCCACGCCGATAATATCGCCTATATCCCACTTCTTGAACTCGGCAAAAACGTCCTCGCCCACGTCGTTCATGCGGACATAGACCTGCATACGGTCGCTTCCGTCGCGGACGTCAATGAAGTTCGCCTTGCCCATATCACGCCATGACATGATACGTCCCGCAATCTTTACGGTAATTCTTGCGGCTTCAAGAGCGGCTTTTTTCTTTTCCTCGTCATCGCCGCATTCCGCGATTATCTTGGCTTCCGATTCCTCGTAAGCCTTGCGGATATCGGCGTTCAGAGCGGTAACGTCATACTTTGTGATCTCATAGGGATTTTGTCCCTTGGCTTTAAGTTCGTCAAGCTTTTCAATGCGTATCTTCTTGAGAATATTTATATCCTGTTCGGTCTGTTCCTCCTCTGGAACAGCATTCATCTGATTTTCTTCGGACATCTTTTTCTATCCTTTCTGTTACTTTCCTATAGCAAGAATTTCCATTCTTATAACGCCGATAGGCGCTTCAACTTCGATAACGTCTCCTACTTTCTTTTTAAGGGCGGCGATACCTATGGGCGCGTCCTCGGAAATTTTGTTATTTTCGGGGTCTGCCTCGGTAGAACCAACTATTTGCAGTGTCATTTCCTCATCAAGTTCAAGGTCTTTCAGAGTTACCACAGAACCCACGCCTACTTCATCGTTGGAAAGTTCGGATTCGTCAACAACAAGAGCGTTGGCGATAGTGAGTTCCAGTTCCTGTATCCTTGCTTCCAGAATACCCTGTTCGTTCTTAGCCTCGTCATACTCGGCGTTTTCGGAAAGGTCGCCGAAAGCTCTTGCTTCTTTAAGTTTCTGGGCGACTTCCGCGCGGCGCACGGTAATAAGATATTCCAGCTCATCTTCAAGCTTTTTATAGCCCTCCGCGGACATTCTGACTTTTTTTACAGCCATGGTATCAATTCCTTTCATTATCTGAAATAAAAAACATATCCTAAAATTCTATTATATAGTATATTTCCCCTGTTGTCAATAGTGATTTCCCAAAAGTATGGAAATTCCCGATAGTAAATTTTTTGTGAACGATAACGGCGAAACTTTTTTAAAGTCCCGCCGTCTTTCTTATCTTATAAAATGCGTCGGAGTCCACGGTTCTTTCCGGGGAATACCATACTTTTCCCTGCCAAGCTCAATGCATCTCATAAGAAATACCATATTCCGCGCAAGAACGCGCATGGTCTGCTTTCCCTCCTCATCAAGTTCCGCATCGCCCTTTTCACGTCCGTGAATACAATTCCAGTATTGGCTGGAAGCTATCGGCATATTTGCAATCGTGAAGTATTTATTCAGTTCGTCAAAAGTTGCCGAACAGCCGCCGCGCCTTGCGCAAACAACACTTGCGCCGACTTTCATGGTCTTGTCAAAGCCCGTGCTGTAGAAAAGTCTGTCCAGAAACGCAATCAGCGTCGCATTTGCGGAAGCGTAATAAACGGGACTTGCAACGATAAGTCCGTCCGCTTTCTCAAATTTCGGAGCAGTTTCGTTCACAATGTCGTTGAACGCGCATCTGCCGTTCTTGGAACAGCTTCCGCAGGCGATACAGCCGCGTATATCCATATTTCCTATCTGTAAAGTTTCAAACCCGACATTTTCCTCTTTGAAAATGTTTTCTATCTCGCGGACAGCAATACTTGTATTTCCGTCTTTTCTCGGACTGCCGTTAATAATAAGTACCTGCATAAAAATTCCTCCTGACAATGTTCTTCCCCGTTCAGAGACGGGGAAGAACAGTTTATTTTGATTTGATATTGTAACCCACGGGCAGATATACCGTTATGAAATCCTCTCCCGGCGCAGGGTCGGCGGAGTATGTATACTCGCTTCCGCCGTAAACTATAGACTGCCTGAAACTGTTGGTCGTATCTATGCGGCGTTTTTCAAGCGGGTCGCCGAAAGGACTTACCGAACGTATCTCCTCTATGCTGTCAGTGAATATATTTCCGCTGTGAATAACGGTCTTGCCGTTTTTCGTGCCTATAGGCAGTTCATTTCCAGAAGCTATATGAATATTGAAAACACCATTTATAATAGTAATGGTCTCCGAACCGAAAGCATCGCCTATACCTACAGCGGTGTTACCCTCACATACAAGGTCGAAGTAACCCGAATTTATGGAAATATCCGTCTTGCCGCCCATAGCACCTATGGCAACGGAATTCTTGGCATGAATTGCAAGGTCATAATTTCCGTCCTGTATGGAAACAAGTCCGCTGCCGTTTTCAAGCGTTCCGATAACGCAGCAGTTATCTCCTGAACAATCGGCTGTAATATCCGCCTTACATTCAATGGAAACCGTTCCGTTCTTTGAACCTACAGCCACAACGCTCTGTCCGGAACTTTCAAAGCCGATTTTCGTGTCGTATATCTTAATATTGGAATTTCCTGAAATTACGCCTATTCCAACGACCGAAGCGCCGCGGAGATTTGCGGAGATCTCCCCTCTTACTATTTCGATAGAGGAATCCTTTCCGCCGACGCCGCCGCCTATTCCGACGATACTGTCGCCCTTTGAAGTAATATTAAGGTCGCCGTCCATATCAAGCAGAAGCTTTCCGAAATCCTGCTGACAGCCGCCGCCAAGGATAACGCCGTTGTTTCCCGCAGCGTCTATGTTCAGACTGCCGTTTCCCGAAAGGATAAATCTGCTCGTTTCGGGAACGCGTATTCCCTCATAGGAGAAATAGCAGCTTCCTGCGGTATTTAGCATTACTTCGCAGTTCTTACCGAGGGTAAGCACGGGACCGTCCATTCCGTCAAAGTTGACGTTGTTGATATTGATAGTGCCGTTATAACCGTCCTCACAGATTATCCGCATATTTATGGAACGTGTAGGTTCGCCCACTATGGAAACGGGCGAAGTCTTTACGTTTATATCCGTATAGCCGCGAACCGCAAGGGCAACAGCGTCAACGGGTTCCTGAGTATCAAGGACAAATGTCTTTCTTGCGTAACCCACGCTCTTGATATTAATGTCAAGTATTTCGTTTTTGATGTCTGCCGGAATGTCCAGAAGCAGCACCGCATTAGGCTTACTGGTGTAGTAACCCTGTATAAGGTCAACGCCGAGAGTTATTACCGACTCCAATTCTCCGCGGGTCTCAACACCCTCTGCAAGGACTTTTATGCCGTGCTTTTTGGCAAATGTTATCATGTTCCCCACAAGGAGTTGTTTGCTGCTGTCCGTGTCTATCCCGCTGAGAAGTGAGCGATCTATCTTTATATAGTCGGGCTTTATGGTAATAAGCGAGGATTCGTTGGCATAGCCTGTGCCGTAATCGTCCAAAGCTATCTGAGCGCGTTTTTCCTTATATCTGCGGCGCAGAATATCAATATTTTCCTGCGAAATCTGGCAGCCCTCGGTCACTTCTACGACTAACTTATCGAAAATTCCGCTGTATTCGTCGAATATCCTGTGATAGTCCGATTCGGGCAGCAGACAGTTCGGTATGCTGTTTACAAAAAGCTTTCTGCTGCGGAAAATATCCTGATTTTCCGAAAGAAATGCAATAGTATTCGAGAAAGTCAGCTTTTCTATTTCCGCGGTCATGCCTTGTTTTTCCGCAATTCCTATGGTTTCCAGCGGCGAAAGCTTTATTCCGCTTATTTCCTCGGGGCGCATAAGCGCCTCGTAAGCGAAAATTTCACCCGTACACGCATCGACAATAGGCTGGAAATTGTAGCGTATGCGATTTTCGCCTATGACCGTATTGAAAACCTGTATTTTCTTGAAATCATATGCGCTGGTAGCATAACTTTCATTATCGAAAGCAACAGGCGTTCCCGAAGAAGAACTCTTGGCGTTGTACGCCGCATAAGCCGATGAAGCCAGCATATTTCCCGCGTCCGTTTCCTCGCCGTCAAAGACCGCATAACCGCAGTAGATACGCGCATAGCCCGAACCCTCACCGCCGAGTGCTTCTTCCGCACTTGCAAGAAGTTTATCGGCGTACTTTTTGCAGCCCTCGTCGTAAATATCCGTAAGCAGCACGCTGAATTCGTTCGTAGCGGTCCTTCCCGCAAATATGTTGTGAGGATTTTCGTAACGCTTTATGGCGGCGGCAATTTTGGCAATTACCTTGTCGGCAGCTTCCGTGCCGTTAAAAGAAATTACCTTGTCGATTCCGCTTACAAGCAGTGTTACAAGTCCCACAGTTCCGTATTCCGTAACAGCCACCGAGCGCACTTTTGAAATAAACGCGTCGCGACAAAGCAGTCCGGTATCGCTGTCATAATATTTAAGGCTCTTTATGATATTTTTGCAGGAAACAAACTCCGACACGTCCGTTATCATTGTGAATTCACATTCGGGTGTATCTATCGTCCTGACTCTGAACCATACTTCCGGCTTTGCTGACATATAGACATTTTCAGCCGTATCGCAAGGGCAAGCCGTAAGTTCGGAAATAAGCTTCTTGAGGTCGGTCCCGTCCATAACGCTGCTTGCCACGTCAATTCCGGTTATTTCCGTAAATCTGCCTGTTATGTAAGCTTCATCGCTTTTCTTGTCATATCTTATTTCGGCATAGCCGTTAAGGTTTTCCGTAAGCTTTTCGACAGCGTTTATCCTGTTTCTTGCAGCGGTGAAAAGATAATTCAGCAGCATAAACAATCCTACAGTCACAACAATTGACGCCGTTATGACCGCTCCCTTATAGGCTTCGGAAAATGCCGCAACGAAAACAGCCGCAATAAGCAGAATTACCCCTACATAAGAAAGTATAATAAATAAATCAAATTTCTTTTTCCTGTTTTTCATAGCAAATGATATGCCCGCACAGGGACATTTCCTCCCAACTGCCGATATTACGGTAATGAAGCTGCTTAAACCTTTAAGTTAACAGCACACAACTTCACATTACAATTATACAATATATTTATAAAAATATCAACAGGATTTTTAATTTTTGTATAATTGTTACAAACTTTATTAAATAAACTATACAATAAAACAATGTTTGACCTCCGAATCTTGAATAATTCACAAAAAAATGGTACAATTATTTAAAAATCAAAGAAAGAGGCATTGATATGATATATACGTTTACGCTGAATCCGTCCATTGACTACACCGTCCGCCTTGAAAACTTCACCGCAGGCATTACCAACCGCACAACAAGCGAAGAATACTGCATCGGCGGAAAGGGTATAAACGTTTCCTGCATACTTTCCGAACTCGGCATAAAAAGCAAGGCTCTCGGTTTTACCGCGGGATTTACAGGAAAGGCTATCGAGGAAGAGCTTGCCGCAAAAGGCATTGACGCGGATTTCATAAGGCTGAAAGACGGCTTTTCAAGAATAAACATCAAGCTGCGCTCAAAGGAAGAAAGCGAGATAAACGGTCAGGGACCGAAAATCGGCAGTGAGGAATTTAACAGACTTCTTGAAAAAACCGATTCCGTAACGGACGGCGACACCGTTGTTATAGCGGGAAGTATCCCAAGTTCCCTGCCTGACGATACATACGAAAAAATTCTTGAACAGATTAGCAGAAAAGACGTCCGCATCGTCATAGACGCTTCGGGGAAACTGCTTATCAATTCCCTGAAATACAGACCGTTCCTGATAAAGCCAAACAAGCAGGAACTTTCGGAAATATTTCACACGGAGATCAGATCCGAGGCGGATATTGAAAAATACGCTTCCGAACTCCGAAAATCCGGCGCGGAAAACGTTATCGTTTCCCTTGGGGGAGACGGTGCAATTCTGTTTGACAAAACAGGAAAACAGCATCGGTCGGGCGTTCTGAAAGAAAAGGTAATAGGCACTGTTGGCGCGGGAGATTCCATGGTGGCAGGATTTATAGCAGGGTATGAAAAGACGGACGATTTTGCTTACGCTTTTAAATTGGGAACTGCCTGTGGAAACGCCACGGCGTTCTCCGACGGGCTTGCCAAAAAAGCAAAGATAGACGAGATATTCAATAAAATTAACTAACACCCCTTTATAATAAGAATAGAAATTTTAAAAAAAAGTGCTTGACAAAGAAAATTTTTCGTGATATAATAACTTCATATTTATGGAAAGGAGGCGGCAAGTATGTACGCAAAACTCAATAATATTCTTTATTTCATCTCATTGGTACGCAGAGCATTTTTCAGAACAAATAAACACCATAATAATGCTATTATTTCGGAGAATAATTTTCGGAAGAACACTTTGCCTGTCCGCCTTTGCTTTCTTAAAAGTTAACAGCGGATAATCTTGTCACGGGCGTTTCTTTCGGGAAACGCCCTTTTTGTTTTTCAGGAGGTTTTATGTTATTTCAGAAAAAGAAAAAAGAAGAAAATACCGATGAATTCCACAAGGACTACGGCACATTAAGCAACTGCCGCTTCGTTCTCGGAAAAGTGGCAAAATACCGCAGGTCGGCGATATTTTTCATAATAACGAGCGCGGTGGCAGGTGCGGCACTGTCCTATCTCTGGAGCTTTATCGGAAAACTTGTCATTGACATGATAGAACGTCAGGCAAGCGGCGAGGGAAACATTCTGCCGCTTTTGTATCTGACTCTGGGAACTTCCGCAGCGGGATTTTTCCTGATGTGGCTCAACAATTTTTCCAACCTTAAAACAAATCTCGGATTTCAGCATACCAGAAGAATGATAGTCCTTGAACGCCTGCAAAAGGTCATGGACATGGAATACGAAAGCCTTGAAACTCCCGAAATGCTCGACCGTCTGCAAAAGGCAAAGCGGGCAAGCAGCAACGAGTGGCAGGGCGTTCAGGGAATGATGACGTACATTCAGAATATGCTTTTGCAGTTTACCTCGGTAATTACGGCAATTGCTATAATGAGTACCTTTGACCCGCGGATAATCCTTGTTATTTTCGTACTGAGCGGTGTGCAGTTCATATTCTTTGAATACATACGCCGCAAGGACAAAAAGGAAATGTGGGACGCCATGGCTCCCCACTGGCGGAAATTAGGCTACATGGAGGACGTTACCACAAATTTCGCCTTTGCAAAGGATATACGGCTTTTCAGTATGAAAAATTTCCTGTCTGCCAAACAGCACGAAGTAAACGCCATCGAACTTGAACACTGGAAAAAGTCCCGACAGTACTGGATATACAACACAATTTTCACTCACGGCATAACCCTTGCAAGGGATATAATTACAGTTCTATGGCTTATAAACGGCGTCATTTCGGACGGAATGTCCATAGGCGATTTCACGCTTTATTTTGCAAGCGCAAATACATTTTCAGGTGCTGTCGGAAATATTCTTGCCGCGTTTATGGGTATCCGTGAACGTTCCGCTCACACCGATGATTTCCGCAGTTTTATGGATATTCCAACGGGCAAAAAAGGCGGCAAACCCGTTCCCAAAACCGACAAATATACTTTTGTTTTCGAGAATGTTTCTTTTAAATATAAGGGTCAGGAAACTTACGCTCTTAAAAATGTAAATTTAACGCTTTCCGCAGGGGAAAAACTTGCGGTAGTGGGCTTGAACGGCGCAGGAAAAACAACATTTATAAAACTTCTCCTGCGGCTTTATGATGTTACCGAGGGCAGAATTTTAATGAACGGCACTGACATTCGCGAATTTGACCGTGAGGAATATTTCCGCCTGTTCTCCCCTGCTTTTCAGGACGTGGTAATGTTTGCCCAGACAATGTCGGAGAATGTTTCCATGTCCCCCGCGGAAAAGACCGACAGGGCATTTGCGGAAAAATGCCTTGCCTACGCGGGACTTTCGGAAAAGGTAGATTCCCTTGAAAAAGGCACTGACACGCAGATTCTGAAAGTTCTTTACGACGACGGAATAGACCTTTCGGGCGGCGAAAAACAAAAACTTGCACTTGCAAGAGCGTTGTATAAAAATGCGCCTATAATTGTTCTTGACGAACCCACTGCCGCACTTGACGCACTTGCGGAATACCGTCTTTACCGCAGTTTCAACGATATGGTGGGAAACAAAACGGCAGTGTATATTTCCCACAGGCTGTCGTCAACGCGCTTCTGCGACAGAGTGGCAATGTTCAAAGCGGGAGAAATGGTTGAAACGGGAACGCACGATGAACTTATGGCGCTTGGCGGAGCATATTCCGAAATGTTCAATGTTCAGGCGCAGTATTATGTTGAGGACAAAGATATATTCGACATTCCCGAAAATAGTGAGGTGATGAACGATGTCGGATAAAGCAAAAGAACGCTCTCTTGCATTTCGTGCATTAAAGCACTGCATGGGTGAAATATGGCAGAACAAGAAAATTTATTTTGTATTTTCCGCGCTGAATGTTGTTTTCTCCGCGCTTCAGCCATTTGCAAATATCCTGCTTATGCCTGTGCTTATAGATACTCTAATAAATGACAGAGACTTCAAAAAAGCCGCGGTTATCGGCGCAGTAATGGTCATTTCGGGCGTTTTACTAAGCTGTCTTGCAAGCTGTATGACCATTCATCTGGAAAAATACGCAGACTATTTTCTTAATATGGAAGGCGAGCAGGCTTCGCGGCTTTGCATGGAAATTGATTTCACTTTAACAGAGGACAAAGACGCTCTCGATCAGATACAGAAAGCCCGCGAGGGAATAAACTGGTCAGGCGGCGCGCACGAAATTGCAAAAGGATTCTTTACAATACTTTCAAATGCCATAAGGCTTTTAGGAGTAATTACGGTGATAATTTTCGCCGCGCCGGTACTGCTTGCGGTAATAGCCGTTCTCCTTGCAGTCTCCGCAATTTTAAACAACAAGAAAAACAAGATAGATATAAAATATTTCAAAGAACTTGCAAAGATAAACCGCGTTTACAATTACATAGAGCGGGAACTGGATCAGTTCAGATTTGCAAAAGACATACGCCTTTACGATGCCGCCGATATGATGATGACAAACGCAAGAAATAATTATGAACGTCTGCGTCAGAATCAGGAGAAAACAAGTTATGAAAAATATTCTCTTGATATTGCAGACGCGGGAGCGAATTCCCTCCGCGATTTTGCAACATATTTTTATCTCGGAATTCTTGCAATTACGGGTAAAATTACCGTGGGAACATTTTCACAGCTTATAAGCGCAGCGGGAACGTTAAGTTCATCAATTCAGGCGATAATTTTAGGAGTTCAGGACATTGTAAAACGCAGCGGCTATATGTGCGAATTTATTAAATTCATGGAATATCCTCCCGCCCTCGAAAAGGGAAACAGGAAAATTTCAGAACCGGAAAACGGTCACGAAATCGAATTCCGCAATGTTACGTTTTCCTATCCGCATACAAATGTGCAAGTTCTGAAGAATGTTTCCATAAAATTAAAAAGCGGAGAAAAGCTTTCGGTAGTGGGCTTGAACGGCGCAGGAAAAACAACATTCATAAAACTTTTATGCCGTCTTTACGATGTTGACAGCGGAGAAATTCTCCTTGACGGAGTAAATATCCGCGAATACGATTATGAAGAATATATGCGGCTTTTCTCGGTGGTATTTCAGGATTTCATGCTTCTTGCATTTTCCGCTAAAGATAATATTCTTCTCGGAAAAAATGATGATCCCGACACGTTGGACGTGCTTTTCAGAAAGACGGGTATTCTGGACAAAATAAATTCGCTTCCCAAAGGCAAAGACACCATGATGTTCAAGATGTTCGACAAAGAGGGCGTGGAACTTTCGGGCGGTGAACAGCAGAAACTTGCAATTGCCCGCGCTCTTTACAAGAACGCGCCTGTTGTAATTCTTGACGAACCCACAGCGGCTCTCGATCCCGTTGCGGAATATGAAATTTACCGTCAGTTCAACGACCTTGTTCACGGAAAAACAGCGGTATATATTTCCCACAGATTATCTTCCTGCAAATTCTGCGACCATATTGCGGTATTTTCCGAGGGGACTATAAAAGAGTACGGCACACATGACGAACTTGTCCGCAGGCAGGACGGAATTTACGCCGAAATGTTCAGAGCGCAGGCGCAGTATTATATTTAAGAATTTTAAAAATTACAATTCGGTTACAGATAATACAAATCAATTGACACGGGAAAACGAATATGCTATAATTAACATTAATTATTAAAAATTCTTTTTGGGGGAAAATTTTATGAAACGCATATTTACCGCTTTGACAGCAATTTCAGCCGTAATGCTTTCCGCCTGCGTGACAAATACGGGAAACGCAGCAGAAACTTCCGATACCGGATATGCCGTGACTTCGGAATATTCTGAACCTGCGGAAGAAACTTTTGCCGAACGCGAGACAATTATAAAAGGTTTTGAGGACGATTATGTTCCCGAAACAGCCCCCGCCGAGGAAACCGCCGCTTTCGGGATTTACGAAGATGTTCTTCTTGGAAACAAGCAGTTTTTATACGTTTCGGGAAACGGCACGGAAGCGGTGAATATTACGGACGTTCCGAAAATATTTGACCCCGATGACGAATACATGAAAATATGGGATATTTCTTCCGCAGACCTTGACAATGACAGTTCGCCCGAAGCAATAATGTCCGTATTCGGAGTTTCGGGAGACACCGGCGGTAAACTGATACTTCACGGCATGAACGGAGAAATTTACGGTTACAGAACAGACAGCAGAACATTAATTGATCTGAAAACCGACGGAACATTCAGCTATTCTGCGCCGATTGCCGTTAATGAAACAGGCATCGCATTTATAAAAGAATTTTCCGAAAACGGGTATACCACCGAAAATATCGCATATTCTGACGGAGAAACATTTTATATTGAAAATACCCCCGTCACCGAAGAAGAATACAATACCGCTATTTCCGAACAAAACGGCAAACTGGGTGCCGCGGTGTATGATCTTACCGAAGAAAATATCCGCGCATTATCCGAATAATTTAAAAAAATCAACACCGCACAAAAGTCATTATTTGTGCGGTGTTGTTGTAATATATTTTTTAAATCAAAAATTACTCATACCTTAATGCTTCAATCGGGTCAAGTTTTGCCGCGCGGTTTGCAGGATAATATCCGAAAAATACACCGATCGCCATTGAAAATGTCACCGCAAGCACTATAGAACCCACAGAGGGAGACGCCATGGTCCCGATTATAACTCCCGCGATATTTCCCAGAAGTATTCCGAGAATTATCCCTATCGCTCCGCCTATAAGACAGATTATCACCGATTCTATTATGAACTGGCTCCGTATCGCTCCGTTGGGCGCGCCTAATGCCTTGCGGACGCCTATTTCGCGTGTCCTTTCCGTTACCGAAACAAGCATTATATTCATAACGCCTATTCCGCCTACAAGCAGGGAAATTCCCGCAATTACCGAAATTACCGTGGAGATTATGCCCATAACTTCGCTCATCATGGACATCTGGGATTCTCCCGTCTGGTACCATACTTCTATGCTGTCGTTGTCGCGGTACCACCGGTTATTTATGTAATCCCTTACGCTTGACGCAAATTTCTCCGCATTGACTCCGTTATTTATATTTACATAAAAATAGAAAAATGACGATTCGTTTACGCCTTCCATTTTGGCAAGAGTTGTATAGGGAATATATACTTCGTTGTTCCAGTCCTCCCCCATCATATTTACCATTGCGCTCATAAGACCGTTGAGTTTGTATTCATAAACGCCCACAACGGTAAAATCATATCCCGTACCCATACAGTTGAAAGATAATGTTTTTCCAAGCGCCTCTCGGGGGCTTCCGTAAAGCTTGTTCGCCTGCTTGTCGCTGATAACGCAGACGCTTCCCCGCTTGTCAAGGTCTTTTTCGGAAATATATCTGCCCGCAACTACTTCCGTCATGGACTGACGTATATAACCGGGATTAACACCGTAAACCACCAAGTCAAGATCTTCCCTCCGGAATCGCATTGACGCGCTTTCCGAACCGTTAGAGATCGAAACCACATCAATATCATCGGCAAACCGCTCATTCACGCTTTCTACCATTTCTTCCGTAATAAGATCCTCATTCATATAATAATTGCGGACGGCGTCTCTTTTCATGGTTATCTGAAATCCCACAAGATTTGAACCGCCTTGGGAATTAAAAATATCCATTACGCTGTTTTCCATGATATTTCCCATGGTGGCTATCATAATTACCGAACTTATTCCGATGATTATTCCCAGCATTGTGAGAACGGCGCGCATTTTGTTTGCTTTCAGAGAAGCCAGCGCAAGCTTGATATTTTCGCCTAAATTCATTCCGCTGCCGCCTCCTCTGAAATTATCCTGTCACCCACGATATTTCCGTCCGAAAGCGTGATTATCCTGTCAGTCTCCTCCGCAAGTTCGGGGTTGTGGGTTATAAGAACAATGGTTTTCCCCTGCTCTTTATGAAGCTTGTGGAAAATATCCATTACCAGCCGTCCCGTTTTGGAATCCAGCGCACCTGTCGGTTCGTCCGCAAGAATTATGGCAGGGTCGTTTGCCATGGCTCGGGCAATTGCGATACGCTGTTTCTGTCCGCCTGAAAGTTCATTGGGCATATGCGAGGAACGGTCGGACATCTCCACCAATTCCAGAAGTTCCTTTGCCCGCTTCGTCCGCTCCTTGGAACGCACTCCCGCGTACAGCATGGGAAGTTCCACATTCTTCATGGCTGAAGTTCTTGCTATCAGATTGAAAGTCTGGAAAACAAATCCTATCTTCTTGTTTCGTATCCCCGAAAGTTCAGAATCGTCCTGCTTTGACATATCTATCCCGTCAAGAATGTACTTTCCCGCGGTCTGCCTGTCCAGCGCGCCGATAATGTTCATCAACGTGGATTTTCCCGAACCTGACGCGCCCACAATGGAAACGAACTGCCCCTTGGGAACTTCTATATCAAGCCCGTGAAGAATTTCCAGTTCATTGGGCGTGCCTATGTAAAAGCTTTTGACAATACCGTTCATGGAAATAATAGGGCTCATTCCTCCTGCGCCTCCGCTTCGTTTATCATAACGGTGCTGCCGTCCGTAATTGTGGAAGTGTCGGTAAGAACGTACATACCCTCTTTCAGTTCGCTTGAAATTACCTCAATTTCGTAATCGGTCTCCAGACCAACTTCAACGGGAATAAGCCGAGCCTTGTAAACGCCGTCCTCGTCTTTTTCGGCGATATAGACCGCATCGTTTCCGTCCTCGTCCGTGGTAAGCGCGTCATATGTAACGGTAAGCGCGCCGTCCTTTTTGCTGCTGATAATTTTCAGCTTTGCGCTCATTCCCGTAAGAATGCGTTCATCTTTGCTATCAATACTGACAACGATAGCATAGCTTGTTCCCTGTGCCGCCGCGGAAGAAGCAGGCGTTTTGGAAACTTCCGTGACCTTTCCGTCAAACTCCGTTTCGCCAAGGGCATCGCAGCATATAACAACATCCATTCCCTCTTTAACGTAAGGAATATCATATTCTCCCACATATGCGGAAATTTCGGGCGAACTTACATCTTCAATAGTAAACAGCACGCCTGCGGCAGGAGCGCCCTCCTCCGCATTTACCATTGTTACAATGCCGTCGCATGGCGCGGTGACAACGGCGTATTCCAGCTTGTCTTTAAGATTTTCAAGCATAATTACCTGAGTGTTGTTAAGTCCTGAGACTGTCCTTTGCTTTTCGGCGGCTTTTTTAAGTGAAGCAAGTTCCGATTCCGCCTGACGGACTGCAAGGTCGTAATTATCCTTAGCGGTTTTAAGAGCGTCCTCGCCATTTTTCACGGAAATTCCATAACTTTCGGAAGTATTTTCATTCTGTTTCTGCGTGTTTTCGTAAGCGGCAACTGCGTTGTCATAGGCAAGTTTTGCGCTGTCCATAGCGTTCTTTGCGCTGTCGCGTGCAGCTTCCAGTCTTTCAACGGCAGAATCAAATGTTGTCTGCTGCGCCTTTAACTGTTCTTCAAGGTTGTCCTTGTCGTATTTTTGCTGTATGGCTTCATATTCAGCCTTTGCAGTATTGTATTCTTCGGTTATCTTTTGTGCATATTCGGGAGCATATGCGCCGTCGCTGTACTTTTTCATTTCATCATATGCTTCTTTTGCTAAAGAATAAGCACCTGCGGCTTCGTTTAGTTCCTCATTCGGCTTGTGCTTGTCAACTATGTCCCAGAGCTTTTTTATTTCGTCAAGATTTTCCTTGATAACTTTCATGTCGGCGGAATAATTTTCGGGTTCAAGAGCTTTTACCGCGTCTTCATATGCTTTTACGGCGTTATCGTAATTCATCTTTGCGCTTTCAACGGAAGATTCCGCGGAACGTATTCCCGACGGCAAAGCCGTATCGTTCCCGAAAGTTTCCTGCCGCTTTGCTTCTTCAAGATTTTTCTCCGCCTGTTCAACGGCATTCTTTGCCGAAACAAGCGTATCGCCGTTTTCAAAGCTTTCAAGGGCATCGTTATAGCGCTGTTCCGCATCGGAAATATTATATTCGTTGGTAATTCCGCTGTTGTCTATCTCGGTTTCGGTCTGAAGTATCTGCTGCTGAAGTTCATCAGTATTTATGGTGCAAAGAATATCCCCTTTCTTCACCTCATCGCCGACTTTGACGTTTACCGAATCTATCTGATAGTTCAGCATTGAGTAAACGTTTTTCTTTTCGGAACTTTTTATAGTGCCGTTTACCGAAATTTTATCTTCTAAAGATTTCTGCTCTATCCTGACCGTTTCGGCATAAGTGACCTGTGACGCGGACTGTCCGAGAGCGATAACTCCCGCGCCTATGGCTGCAATTCCCGCTGCTGCGACAACAGGAATAATGATTTTCTTTGCTTTCATATTGATTATCCTTTCATGGAAATTTCTATATTATATATTATATAATATCATACAACATTTAACTTGTCAATAGTTTTCACAAAATTATCACATTGTATTACCCGCATAATACAATTATACAATCAGCATAACAATATGTCAATAGTAATTTCTGCACAAATATCCTATCTGAAATCGCAGATTTTACTGCAAATTAATTATACAGCATCTGAAAAGCAATTTCACGCGTTCAATATTACCGGACATTACAATTTTGTAAGGAACTATAACCTATACTACAGCAAAACGGTTAAGAAATCGGTAAAGCAACCGGTAAAGATACGGTAAAAATTTATTATCCGCATTTTTCGGCAAAACTATTGTTTTTTCACAAAAGCTGTGCTATACTTTATCTTGTATGATGTTTACAAGAGGTGTGTTTATTTTGTATAAATTTGTAAAACCTGCTGCCGCACTGCTTGCAGCATTTATTATGTGCGGCTGTAACCGTATAGCCGAGGAAGCCCCCGTTCAGACTGAAATTACACAAGCCGCGGAAAAGCCCTACCCCATAACCGTAGGATCGCTTATCTTCAACGAACAGCCCCAGACCGCAGGTTCTCTCTCTCCTGCAATTACCGAAATGATATGCGAACTCGGATATTCCGAAAATCTTATCGGACGAAGCAGCTACTGCGATTTTCCCGAAAATATCTCCGAAAAAGCCGACCTTGGCTCTGCGGCAAATCCCGATGTGGACGCCGTTATCGCCGCCGCGCCGCAGCTGCTTATTTCCCAAAGCCCCATTGCAAAAAAAGATATTGTCAAAATTGAAGAAGGCGGCACCCGCGTGATGATAATATCCGCTCCGAAATCAATCGAGCAGCTTTATAATCAGTATAAAGATATAGCCGCAGTTTTCGGCGGAAAACTCACCTGCTCCGAAGCCGCCGACAAAGCAATACGCCCCCTGAGCGACGCCCTGCGTAAAGCCGAAAATTCCATAGAAAGCTTTGTATATATCATGTCCCCCGACCTTGCAGTCGCCACAAACGAAGATTTTGCAGGAAACTTCTTCTCCAAGTTCGGAGAAAACGCCGTTTCCGCTGCCGATAGTGACGAAGCGACCGTCCTTGACGCCGAACAGCTTGCAGAACTTTCCCCCCAGTGGCTGATAATGCCCGAATCGGTGGAAAGCGCCCTCCCCGACGAAGTAAAAGCCCTTGACGCCTATCAGGACGGAAAGGTCATAACCCTTGACGATGAAGCCCTTGAACGTATAGAACGCCCCACTTCGCGGCTGTCCGAAACCGTTTATGATATTCTCGGACAGATAAACAGCATAAATAACGCCTGAGAAACCGCATACTTCAAAAGCCGTTCCCACATCGGAGAACGGCTTTTTATTACGAAATTCAGCCTTTAATCATCGTTATCAGGTGTCGTCGGAACGGGAACAGCGGTCTTGTTTTCAAGTTCCTGCCCCAGAAGCGCGGGAAGTTCCATACCCGCCTGTTTGAAAACTTCATTAAGCGGCGGAACGGACTTCATCATTCCCGAAATAAAATCCGCAGTGGCAGTGCTTCCGTCGGCGTTCTTGCCGCCGTCCCATACGGTAACTTTGTCTATCTTGATGTTCTTGATAGCGTCTACCTGAATCTTCATAAGGTCCTCAAGCTTGTCGGCAATTACCATCTTGACAGCGGAATCCGCGTCTCCCGCAGCGTCAACAAGCGCGCGCATACCCTCGGCTTGTTTCTGGAGAATTTCCATAGTGCCTTTTGCCTCGGCAGCCATTTTTGCATAAATTGCGTCCGCTTCGCCTCGCGCTTTGCGGCGGAGAACTTCCGCTTCGGCTTCTGCGGCGATCTCGGCTTTTTCCTTTTCGATCTGCGCTTTTACGATAACGTCCGCTTTCTGAGTTGCCATTTCCAGCTCGGCACGCTTATTTTCCGCTTCCTGCTGGGCAATATAAGCTTCTTCCTTTGCCTTTGCAGCCTGAACTGCTTCGGCGGTGATGGCAGTTTTGAGGGCTTCCGCTTCTTTTTCGCGGCGCTTTGCCTCTGACTGGGCAACAGCGATCTTTGCGTTGTTTTCACCCTCGATAGCGGAAGCGTTGGCGGCGGCGACTTGTATACGCTGATCTTTCATAGCGTTAGCCTGACCGATCTCACCGTCACGGCTTGTTTCCGCAACGGCAACTTTTGCATCGTTGGTAGCTTTCGCATCGGCTTCTGCTTCTTTCTGACGGCGGATAGCTTCCGACTGGGCGACTGCGATCTTCGCATCGTTTTCACCCTCGATGGCGGCAGCATTTGCGGCGGCGACTTGTATACGCTGATCTTTCTTGGCGTTGGCTTCACCGATTGCGCCGTCTCTGTCCTTTTCGGCAACGCTCTTCTTGGCGTCGTTTATAGCCTTTGCGGCGGCTTCTTTACCGAGAGCGTCTATGTAACCCGATTCGTCGTTGATGTCGGTAACATTTACGTTTATAAGCCGCAGACCGATCTTTTTAAGTTCGATCTCAACGTTATTTGAAACTGCAACAAGGAATTTATCACGGTCGGTGTTTATTTCCTCAATGTCCATTGTAGCAATTACAAGGCGGAGTTGTCCGAAAATAATATCCTTTGCAAGTTCCTGAATTTCCATCATTTTCAGACCGAGGAGACGTTCCGCGGCATTCTGCATGATACCCGGCTCGGTGGAAATTCCCACCGTAAATCTTGACGGAACGTCAACACGGATATTCTGCTTTGAAAGCGCGTTTTTCAGGTCAACGTTAATGGAAATAGGCGTCAGGTCAAGATACTGATAAGACTGGATAATAGGTACGATGAACGCCGCGCCGCCGTGGATACATTTCGCACTGCGAGCCTGACCGTTCTTATCGGTGCCGACCTTACCGTAAATTACCATTACCTTGTCGGACGGACATTTTCTGTACCGTGACAGGATAGCCGCAACTGCCGCGAAAAGCACCACGACAATTACGCAGATTGCTATAAGGGTTTCGATGTGTTCCATATAAAGACCTCCCATTTATTTTAATTTTTTTTCAACATTGTTGACCCTATTAATAGTGTTGAGAGTTAAGAGTTGAGAGTTAAGATAACGTTTCAATTTTATACTCTCAAATTAAAGAAAATAGCAATATTTTATCTGTTTATTTTCACAACGCATTAAGTGGTGAAAAGAACACTGACAGTTTATGTCAATAACTCAACTCTTAACTCTTAACTCTCAACACTCAACTCTCTCAAAGTTATGAAATTTCAATCTCTTTCCACAACGAGCGTTTCTCCGTTAAGGTCGGTAACGCGCACCTGCGTGCCTGTTTTCAGAACTTCACGGCTGTAGGAAACAGCTTCGCACTCCATGAACCGTCCCTGCAAAGTCAGAGTAACTTTCCCCTCGCCCTCACCGTTGGGAGGAATGGGTATGTAGACCGTTGCGGCTTCGCCGATGGCGTTGCGGAAATCCACCGTGCCGTTTTCAACAAGTTTCCTGCTTAACTGGATAAGTTTTGCAATTCCGTACATGGCGAAAAATCCCGCGATTATTCCCAAAGGCAGACCGAGGAACGGCGGCATTCCGCCGCTTATCGCCGCTATGGAAACCCAGCCCGAAACTGCAAAGAACGCTACTATTCCCTGAACCGTGAAAAGTTTCAGCGGCGTAAAATCTCCGTGGACGTGAACATTCATATTCACATCGCCCTGCGGACAAACATCGCCGTTTACGTCCGTATCAAGTCCGTTCATGTCAATATCCGCACCGTCAAAATCGCCGTCAAAACCTCCGCCGTCCAGACCGCTGGTGTCGCTGATGTTTATATCTCCGTCATGCCCGAACCCCGATATTGAAAATATGGTCTGCAAAAGCAGAATAAGCGTTGACGGAACTGCAAAGCAATACAGCACTTTCAATAAAGATGATAACGAACCCCACCATTCGGACATAATAACTCTCCTCTCACGTTGGGTCAATGTAAATGCCATTTACTACATTATAAACCCGTATTAAAATTTTGTCAAGTACATTTTAACAAAAATCCAAAAAAAATTGCAAAACGGTGATAAAACCGCGTAAAATAAGCCCCAGACCCATATGAATGCTTCAAACGGGTCGCTAAAACAGCCCATACCCCTCATTCCTCTCCAAAAGGTAAATTTTATTTACTAATCTGATTATAGCGGAATATTCCCCGCTTGTCAAGGGGTTTTTAAAATATTTTTTATTTACCCCTTGCATTTTTACGGAAGATGTGATACAATATAGTAAATCAAATTTACCGAATAAAGGTGGGAACGCTGTGACACCGGCTGAAAGAGGAAAAATTATCAAAGAAGCGCGCATTTCAAAAAAAATGTCCCAGAGCGAAGTTGCGGGGAATTTCATTACCCGAAATATGCTCAGTCAGATAGAAAGCGGGAAAGCCACGCCCTCGGTGAAAACTCTGGAATATCTCGCTTCGGTGCTGGATATCCCCGTTGCCGCGTACACTCAGGGCGATGAAGAAGAACCCGCGGTCATTTCCGGCGCGGAAAAGCTTGTGCGGGTCAAAATGCTTTTCCTTGAGGGAAGCTATTCCGAAGCACAGGAACTTATCGGGGAAAATGACGAACACGGCGCGTTTTACGACGAACTGACGGCTATTTCCGCAAAGTGCTGCTATCATCTTGCGGAGTCGCTTTCGGAGGAAAACACCGTAAAAGCCGTCGAATACGCCAAGCAGGCGGCAGAACTTTCCGAGCGCGGAATTTACGCCGACAGACAACTTAAAACCGATTCCCTGAAACTCCTTAACATTCTTGCGGAAAAATTAAGCCGATACTACGCGGGACTTATTTCGGAAGTTTAGTATTGACTTTCCTGAAAAAGTATGATATTATATTAATATACTGATATATACTGCTAAATTAGGGGAAATTTTATGAAAGAGCCTATTATTTACAATGAGGAACAGCCTCTTGCCCACTACGAACGGGCTGGAAAGCTGAAAAATAAAGTTGACAAAGTTCTGAGAATGGGACTGGTAATTCCCATTGCGGCTTTTATTGTCGGTTCGCTGTGCGTGGCGTTTGACCCTGCTTTAATGGCTGCCATGGCGTTATTCGGCTTCATGTTCTGTTTATTGGCGTTTATCGGATGTTGGGCGCGATTTCCGAAAATGTGCTTATTCTCGATACCTCTGGGACTTGCCGCTTCTTTAACGGCGGAACTTTCCGGCTTGGATATTGCGCATATCGGAGCGTTTGCGTTTCTTGTCGCTTCGGGGCTTCAGATATTTGTAATAAACGCTTCTGCCGAGTTCCGGAAACTGAAAGAACTTCCCGGATTCCCGTTTTTTGACCCCGCTCTGGACGACATTACCTTTGCGGCAAAGGACAGGTTAGGTTCGGATCAATATATAGATTCAAGTGAATTTCACACTGAATGCCCTGAAAGAATAAAATATGTTCCCATAGGCGATCCCTCGGACGAAATGGACGAACTTCCTACAGACGATGTGGAAATTCCCGAAATAAGACAGGAAGAAAAAGCCCCGCCCGACAAGGTCTGGGACGAATCCCCCAAGCCCAAAGAAAGCAGACTTTCCGACGACGAATTATTTGAATAAAAAGCAAGCGGCATTTTCCGATTCCGGAATATGCCGCATTTTTTGTGAAATAATATAAATGATAAAGGAGGTCAGATAAATGAAAAAATTTGTAATCCCCGCCTGCATAACAGCAGCCGTCGGCGTTGCTGCCGCCGTAACAGCAGTAATAATTACAAGAAGAAATAACGATCAGGAGGTATTCTGATGGAAAAATCCGAAAAATCCAAGCTTTCACAAGCGGCGGAAAAATTTGCCGACGCCGTGGAGGACGGTTACAAAAAGGTAGAAAACGCCGCTGTCAACGGTTACAAAAAAGTTGAGAAAAGCGCTGTAAACGCCTGTAAAAAGGCGGAAAACAGTTTGTCCGACAAATTAGGCTAAAAAATGACCTGCGCTTCATTGTGAAACGCGGGTCATTTTCCGTTACTTTTCAAAAGCCTGCTTTATCTTATCGAAAAAGCTGTTGCGCTTCTTGTAATTCTTGGAATCGTCAAGAGAGCTGTCGAACTCTTTCAGCAGGTCTTTCTGCTTCTTGGTAAGGTTGCTCGGAACTTCTATAGTTATGTGTACGAACTGGTTTCCGCGCTCACTGCGGTTCAGTTTCTTAATGCCCTTGTTTTTGAAACGGAATATGGTTCCCGGCTGTGTTCCCTCGGGAATGGTGTATTTTACCGTTCCGTCTATGGTAGGAACGGTAACTTCCGCTCCGAGAGCCGCCTGAACGAATGTTATGGGCATTTCGGTGTGAACATCATATCCGTCACGCTCAAATATAGCGTCGGGACGGACTGTTACCGTAACATGAAGATCGCCCGCAGGACCGCCGTTTATGCCGCTGTGTCCCTGTCCCGAAACACGGATAGTCTGTTCATCGTCAATACCCGCGGGAATATCCACGGTAATATTTTTTGAAACGCTGACCCTGCCGTTTCCGTGACATTTGTGACACGGGCTGTTTATTACCTTTCCCTTACCGCCGCAGCGCGAGCAGGCTTTCTGGGAAGAAATCATGCCGAAAGGCGTTCTCTGGGTGACTTTTACCTGACCTGTTCCGTGACATTCGGGACAGGTCTCGGGGGAAGTTCCCGCTTCTGCGCCGGAACCGCCGCAGTCAGGGCATTTCTCCATGCGGTTTATGGTAATGTCCGCTTTCTTTCCGAAACAAGCCTCCATGAAACTGATATTGACATTCGTCTGAATATCCTGTCCGCGCCTCGGGGCGTTTGCGCTTCTTCCCGAACTGCTGCCGAATCCTCCGCCGAAGAAACTGGAGAATATATCGCTTATGTCCCCCATATCTCCGAAACCGCCGCTGAATCCTCCGTCGAAGCCGCCTCCGCCGTAGGACGGGTCTACTCCCGCGTGACCGAACTGGTCATAGCGGGCTTTTTTATCAGGGTCGGAAAGAACTTCATAAGCTTCGTTTATCTCCTTGAACTTTTCCTCCGCCTCTTTGTCTCCCGGGTTGAAATCGGGGTGATATTTCCTTGACAGCTTTCTGAAAGCCTGTTTCAGTTCGTCCTCGGACGCACCTTTGCTGAGTCCTAAGACTTCATAATAATCTCGTTTTTCAGCCATATGGGAAAACTTCCTTTCGTTCTTTCGTTTTCATTTGCTGAATATGTAAGTTCATTAAAACAGCATTTGGGCAGAAGAATTTCTGCCCGATGCTGTTTACATTTTCAGAGGTTATATCAGTTATTTTCCGTGAAATCTGCATCTACGAAACCGCTGTCGCCGCCGTTATCCGAACCGTTATTATCCGTACCTGCCGCGCCGTCCTGCTGTGCAGCAGCACCCGCAGCCTGATATATCTTGCTTGAAACTTCATAGAACGCTTTCTGGAGTTCTTCGGTCTTAGCCTTTATATCATCTGTGTTGTCCGTTGCGTTTGCAGCCTTGAGGGCGTCTATCTTGGACTGAATATCAGCCTTTTCGGACTCGGAAACCTTATCGCCGAAATCCGCAAGTGCCTTTTCGCACTGGAATACCATGTTTTCGCCTGCATTCTTGGCGTCAACGGCGTCCTTGCGCTTCTTGTCCTCCTCGGCGTACTTGGCAGCTTCGTCAACTGCTTTCTGAATGTCGTCCTTGGACATATTTGTGGAAGCGGTGATGGAAATTTTCTGCTCCTTGCCTGTGCCGAGATCCTTTGCGGAAACATTTACTATGCCGTTTGCGTCAATATCGAAAGTAACTTCGATCTGAGGAACGCCTCTGGGAGCAGGAGCGATACCGTCCAGACGGAATACGCCGAGCTGCTTGTTATCCTTGGCAAATTCGCGTTCGCCTTGGAGAACGTTAATATCAACGGCGGTCTGGTTATCGGAATATGTGGAGAACACCTGTGATTTCTTGGTAGGAATGGTGGTATTTCTCTCTATCATCTTTGTGCAGACGCCGCCTGCCGTCTCGATACCGAGGGAAAGCGGAGTAACGTCCAGAAGAAGAACAGCGTTTTCCTTGTCAACATCGCCGGAAAGGATACCGCCCTGATATGCCGCACCGAGAGCGACACATTCGTCGGGATTGATTCCCTTGAATGGTTCCATGTTCATGAAGCTCTTTACCGCGTCCTGAACAGCAGGAATTCTGGAAGAACCGCCCACCATAAGGACTTTCTTGATGTTCGAGGGTTTCAGGTTCGCATCGGAAAGCGCCTGCTTTACAGGACCCATTGTGGACTGTACCAGATCGGAAGTCAGCTCGTTGAATTTTGCCTGAGAAAGAGTCATATTCAGGTGCTTAGGACCGTTTGCATCTGCTGTGATGTACGGGATAGAAATGGTAGCTGAGGGAGTTGCGGAAAGGGTTATCTTTGCCTTTTCAGCCTCGTCTTTAAGTCTCTGCATAGCCAGCTTGTCGCCCGAAAGGTCAACGCCGTCCGACTTCTTGAACTCGTCTATCATCCAGTTGATTATTCTCTGATCGAAATCATCGCCGCCGAGGTGGTTGTTGCCGGCAGTTGCAAGAACTTCCGTAACGCCGTCGCCCATTTCGATAATGGAAACATCGAAAGTACCGCCGCCAAGGTCATAGACCATGATCGTCTGATCCTCTTCCTTGTCGATACCGTAAGAAAGTGCCGCCGCGGTAGGTTCGTTGATGATACGTCTTACATTAAGACCCGCGATCTGACCGGCATCCTTGGTAGCCTGTCTCTGGGCATCGGTGAAGTATGCAGGAACGGTAATAACGGCTTCGGAAACGGTATCATGCAGGAATGCTTCCGCGTCTGCTTTCAGCTTCTGGAGTATCATCGCGGAAATTTCCTGCGGAGTGTATTTCTTGCCGTCAATGTCTACTTTGTAGTCCGAACCCATATGTCTCTTGATGGAAGCAATAGTTCTGCCTGCGTTTGTAACAGCTTGGTTCTTAGCAACCTGACCTACAAGACGTTCGCCCGCCTTTGTGAAACCTACAACGGACGGAGTTGTTCTTCCGCCCTCGGCGTTAGGGATAACCGTGGCGTTTCCGCCCTCCATCACTGCTACACAAGAGTTTGTAGTACCAAGGTCAATACCGATAATTTTTGCCATAAAAGATCAATCCTTTCAATAGTTCGCGCGGAAATTTCCGCACTTTTTCTATAAATATATATTATTGTCTGCGTTTAAAAAACTACGGATTTGCCACCACGACCATCGCATGGCGGATAACTTTGTCACCCAGTTTATAGCCTTTCTGATAAACCTGAGAAACGGTGTTTTCTCCGAAATTTTCGTCCTCCACCTGAGTCACCGCATTGTGGAGATTGGGGTCGAAGGGCTGTCCCTGCGCGTCTATTTCCTCAACTCCCAGTTTTTTAATTACTTCAAGGAATTGGTTATAAATCATTTCAACGCCCTTTTTGTAATTTTCGTCCGAACATTCCGCTTCCACCGCGCGCTCGAAATTATCTATCACCGAAATGACTTCCAGCGCCGCTTTTGCGGTAGCGTCCGCGGAGGCATTGAACTTTTCCTGAACGGAACGCTTACGGAAATTGTCATACTCTGCAAGGAGCCGCAGGTATCTGTCCTTGTCGGCGGCGGCAGCTTCTTCAAGAGTCTTTATCTTATCTTCAAGAACCGCAGTTTCTGAAACCTGTTCCTCCGGATTTTCCGCTTCGGAAATTTCCCCTGCCGTTTCCGCCTTTTCCGCTGTCTCCTCCGTTATTTCCTCCGCTTCTTCCGTTTCGGGAATGTCTTTTTCTATATCGCTCATGCTTCAGGATTCTCCTTTCATATGTCTTTATCCTCGTCATCGTCCTCGGAAATCAGCTCTGTAATTCTTCCGGTAAGGTATTCGATGTAAGGAATTATCTTTGCGTAATCCAGTCTCATAGGACCTATGACGCCAAGCGTCCCCGCCGTCCTGCCGTCCTTTTTTATCTTGGAAACTATCATGCTGGAATTTTCAATAACGAACCCGCCGTCCTCTCCGAAAACCACCTGCAAGTCCCCGAAGCTGTCGTCAAGCATATTTTTCACAACTTCGTTCTTGTTTTCAAGGAACTGCACTATCTGCGCGCTGTTAATATCCTGCCTTGCAAGAAGATTTTTCTCGCCGGAAACTTTTATCTCGGTATCCCGAAAAGCTTCCGCCAGTTCGCAGACGCCTTTGAGAAGCGGCGCAAGAGTCACCATATAAGTTCCCATGGCGGCAACAAGGTTTTCGATAATTTCCTCCGAAAGCTCGTCAACGGAAACTCCCTGTAGGTTTTCCGCCATATACTTGCTGAAAAACTCCATCTGCTCGTTGGTAAGGTCAAATTCCAGCCGACAGACCTTGTTGCGGATATTTCCCGATGAAGTTATCATCAGCAGGACGTACATTCTCTTTCCCGTGGGAATGACTTCCACCTTGGTTATCACCGAAAATTTCGGGGAAATGTTCTTTACCACGGTAGCGCAGTGGGTAAGTTCCGAAAGGGCTTTTGACGCGCTTTCGATAAGAGCGTCAGCCGTAGGCACATCAACGTCAAGGCAATCATCAAGCAGTTGTTTTTCCTCATCGGAAAGCGCCTTGGCGTTCATAAGCTCATCGATATAGAGCCTGTAACCGTTATAAGTGGGTATTCTTCCCGCGGAAGTATGGGGCTGCTCGAGGTAACCAAGCTGTTCCAGAACTGCCATATCGTTCCTTATAGTAGCGGGAGAAACCTTTATTCCCGGCAGTGAAGCGATAGTCTTTGAGCCGACAGGTTCGCCCGTCACGATGTATGAATCAATGACCGCGGCAAGTATTTTCTTTTTCCTTTCGTCCAGCAGACTGCCCACTCCCTTTCGGTTTAGCACTTGAGCCTTCAATGTGTTAGCACTCTTTTTCTTTGAGTGCTAATTATATTATACACCACTTTTTTAGTTTGTCAAGAGTTTTTTGAAAAAAAAGATGAAAAATTTTGAAAAAGCCCTTTCACCACAGAAGCAAATTACCTAAAAAGCTTGAAAATACCGCAAAAAAGCCCGATACAATTAAGTATCAGGCTTTAAATGGCTGGGGTGCAGGGATTCGAACCCCGGTAATGCTTGAGTCAGAGTCAAGTGCCTTACCGCTTGGCGACACCCCAATATATAAGTCCGCTATTTAAATTTCACAGCGAACCCTTTGACTGGCTGGGATAGGTGGATTCGAACCACCGGAATGACGGAGTCAAAGTCCGCTGCCTTACCACTTGGCTATATCCCAATATGAATTGGCATACAAGCAAAGCATTCACGCGACTAATAAATTTTATCATATTTCAAACCTATTGTCAAGTATATAATTAAACTTTTGTGAAATGCTACAATATTATATGCCAATTATTCTAAATTATGCACAAATTCAAAACTTGTTCTCATAGGATATGCGCAAATTTCTATGAGAGCAAGTTCCTATATCTCGCTGCGGTTTTCAAGGGCTTTGAAAAGCGTTACCTCGTCCGCATATTCCAGAGTTCCGCCAATGGGAAGCCCGAAGGCAAGACGGGTAACTTTTACGCCCAGTGGTTTCAGAAGCTTGGAAATATACATAGCCGTGGCTTCGCCCTCAACGGTGGGATTTGTTGCCATTATAACTTCCGAAACACCGCCCTTGCCTATGCGGGAAAGCAGTTCCTTTATACGGATCTTGTCGGGAGTTATCCCGTCAATAGGCGAAATAAGCCCGTGCAGAACGTGATAGATACCCTTATACTCGTTTGTACGTTCAAATGCCGTAATATCCTTGGGAGTTTCCACAACGCAGATAGTTCCATGATCGCGTTCCGGATCGTCACAAATGGGACAAAGGGCGTTTTCTGTAAAATTCTGACACTCCGAACAGCACTTTACCGTGCTGTGGGCGGTCAGTACCGCGTCCGCAAACGCCTTTGCCTCCTCGTCGGTCATTGTCATAACGTGATATGCGAGCCTTTGCGCGCTTTTCATGCCTATTCCGGGCAATCTTGCAAACTGTTCCGCTAAAAGTACCAGCGGCAGCGCGGTATTACTTGCCATAGAACTTCCTCCATACTCAAAGACTGCAGCCTTTTCCGGTCATCAGAACAGTCCCGGGAAAGATACTCCGCCGGTGATAGCTCCCATTTCCGCTTCGGTGGTCTCCTCTATCTTCGCCACCGTGTCGTTGAATGCGCTTATAATAAGATCCTGAAGCATTTCAATATCGTTGGGGTCAACGACTTCCGGCTTGATGGTAAGGCTCTTTATGGATTTTCTTCCGTTGAGGGTAACTTCCACCGCTCCTCCGCCGGAAGTTGATGTGAACTCACGGTTTTCAATATCCTCCTGAAGCTCGGTGATCTGCGCCTGCATTTTCTGTGCCTGCTTGATCATTCCGTTCATGCTCTGGGCTCCTCCGCCCATTCCCTGCGGTAATCTTGCTTTCATTTCTTTACTCCGTTTCTCCGCCGTCTGATATTATTTCCGGAAAACACCGTCGGCGGCAGGCGTTTCCATTAATTTCAAAATTTATGATCGACCCCGTGGGGAAGATGTTCGATCAGCTGAATAAATTCAGTTTATCTGAATTTATCAGCTGAACGTATTCAGTTCATCTGAATACGTTCAGTTTTCTACCGGAATATTGCTGTCCTGCGCTTTTTTCACGATAGATTTAAGCTTGCCCTCGCCGCCGTCAGCCGGACCGTTCTGCGGCGGAACGTATTTTGCCCTTACTGCATAAGTTTCGCCCGTTACCATTCTGATGGCGTCGCGGAGCTTTGCGGCGTTGTCGGGATTTTTCAAAAGCGGCAGCAGAAAGCTGTTTCCTGTGTATATAAGCATATATCCGCCGCCCTTTATGGCTCTTGAACCCACCAAAGTTCCGCTGACGGCAGGGCATATTTCAAGGAATTTTTCAAGAATGTCGTCCCACCTGTCCTCGTTGACAAAATCCTCCATTTTCATCTGTGAAAGGTCTTTCTGCGGCGCGGAAGAATTATCGTTATCCGCGGCAGGAGGCGGGCTGTAACGTTCCTGTCTCTGCGGACGGTAAACGGTATTCCCTGCAGAAAGTTCCGCAACGCGCCTTTCCAGCATATCTATCTTTGTCAGAAGTTCGGCAGGCGGTTCGGAAGTCCGTGAAACGGTCTGCGAACAAAGTTTCAGCATACACATTTCCATTTCGGTGCGTTTTGAAGCCGCCCGAGCTATTCTTTCGTTGGCATACTGCAAAATTTCCAGCTTGGACATTATTGTTTCAAGGGACATTTTCGCCGCAAGCGCCTTAATTCTTTCCAGTTCTTCCGGCAGGCAGACAAGAAGTTCAAGATTTTCCGGAACTGCCTTTGCCATCATAACGTTTCTGAACTGTTCAATAAGTTCGTCGCAAAGCTTCTGCATATCCTTTGACATATCATACAGCGAAGCTATTACCGAAACAGCCTTACCCGTGTTTACGTCGGCAGCGGCTTCCATTATATCGAAAAGCGGTTCTCTGCCCGCAATGCCCGCAGCCATTGAAACGGTTTCCGCGGTGACGGTCTCCGAAAAAGCCATACACTGGTCAAGCAGGGAAAGCGCATCTCTCATTCCGCCGTCGGCAGTTTTGGCAATAAGTTCCGCCGCGTCGTGTTCGAGAGTGATTTTTTCCTGTTCCGCAACATAAAGCAGCCGTTTTGTGATATCCTCCGGCAGTATACGGTGGAAATCATATCTCTGACAGCGGGAAAGTATTGTCGGCAGGACTTTGTGTATCTCTGTAGTGGCAAGAATGAATTTCACATGGGCGGGAGGCTCTTCCATAATTTTAAGAAGCGCGTTGAAAGCCTCTTTTGTAAGCATATGAACTTCATCTATTATATAAATGCGGTACTTGCACCTTTCGGCAGTGTAAACAGCGCCGTCGCGAAGTTCCCTGACATCGTCAACGCCGTTATTTGAAGCCGCATCTATTTCGATAATATCCGCCAGCGCGCCGTTATCCGCGTCCCGGCAGATCTCACATTCAAGGCAGGGCTCGCCGTTTACAGGGTGAAGACAGTTCAGCGCTTTTGCCAGAATACGCGCGCAGGTGGTCTTTCCCGTGCCTCTTGAACCTGTAAAAAGGTACGCGTGAGCGGTCTTGCCGTTTATGATCTGATTTTTCAGTGTAGTAGTGATGTGGGACTGTGAAACCACGTCATCAAACGTCAGAGGACGATATTTTCTATAAAGAGCCTTATACACTTTTCCCACTTCCTATCGTAAAATTTCGTGACCGGTTATCATGCTTTTCCTTATATTGGGATTAATATCATCTATCAGACCAAGAGATTCGGCGATATTGCAGTAATAGACTTTAAAGCCGTAAATATCGCTCATATTGCAGGCAAGGGCTTTTCTGTAGAATTCCTCACTTCTGGGCAGGTCTTTCATATTCAGATATGCAAGGGAACAGCCTCCCAGCGCGAAAGCATAGTTCTTTCCCTCTTTTATGGAACGCAAAAAGTAGGAAAGCGCCGTTTCTCCGTCGCCTTTTTTCAGATACGCAAGTCCCACATCGGTATATATGAAGTCGAACATACAGCCGTTTGAAACAAGAACGCTGTAATACTTTATAGCTTCATCGAAGCTTCCGTTCTGGACAAGGCACCTTGCCGCAAAAAGATAGGCTTCCTCCGCCACGAAACCTTTTTCTATTGCGTCGCAGAAATATTTTGCCCCGTTTGATGGATAGCCCATATACTGGTAACATTTGCCTATATAATAGTAAAGAACAGCTTTCTGCGGGTCGTCAAGGGAATCGTCCTGCTCCACTTCTTTCAGCTTTTCGAGGGATTCCGAATAGCTGAGCATATCCATATCTATCACGGCATCGCAGAGGATCGAAGCGTTTTTACCTTTGAAACAGCTGTAAATGCGCCGCCTGTCGAAAGGGTCCGCGCGGTTCAGCGTATATCTCAGGTCACGTCTGCCGAAAGCAAAGTACGCAATTACCGAAAAGATAAGCGCGGCGGCAAGGCTCAGAAGAATTACCGTATAGTAATAAGCCACGCCCTGAGCGCCGAGGACATCATATCCCAGATAGCCGCCCACAAGGCTGAAAACTATTATATGGACCAACAGCCACGGCGAAAAATCCAGCCAGAACCCTGCCAGTTTTCTCAGAAAATCCATAAAATGTGTCACCGTCCGAAAAAATATATCCGGTACATAGGTGTGCAGGCTTGCTGCGGCACACGAAACGCTCCGCTTAATGCTGCTCGGTTCCCCGCCTGACATGGTTCACGGTGTTCCGTTGCACAGGGCCCGCACACCTATATACCGGATAAATCCGTAAGTAATATACATTATACCACATTCCCGCCGATATTGCAAGCATTTTTTCAAAATATTTTTGCAAATTCCATTTTCAGCCAAAAACAAGACGGGACTGCCCGAAAGCAGCCCCGTTCCGCGTTAACTGTACTGTTCGCTGAGATAAAGCGAAACCCTTGACTGAATGAGTTTTGCAGTTTCATCAGCGGATTTTCCGCCTTGTGCAAATGCGGAAATTTCCTCGTTTACGATCTTATTAAGATTCTGATCCCATTGTGATACAGTATCTACCGAGCAGAGAAAATCTATATAACGGTGAATATCATCTTCGGACACGTCCTTGTTTTTAAGTTCGATGCCGTTCATATTCATAGAGGATTCCCTGTCAACAAGTTCGCCGTTTTCGTTGAACGTTTTATACGGGATAGTATACTGTATTCCGAGATTTTCCAGATCCTCTTTCAGAACGGGGAAACCGAAAGTCCGTCCTGATGTCCAGCGTTTTTCAATGTAATGTTCGTCATTTGTAGGGTCAAAGAGATCTGTTTCTTCTTCATAGACCATATCTTCAAGAGTCATTCTGATAAACTCCCACGCGCCCTCTTTATATTCGGAATCGGCTGCAATGCTTACCTGTGAATTTAATTGCAGTATACCGTTTGTGCCGTCCTTCCCGGGGAATCCCACAAACGCCGCGTCCTCATGTAGAAGTCCGTTCTCAAGATAATTGAACTCGTCAAATCCATTGAAATACTGTGACATCAATAACGCTTTATCCTCTCCTACCATCATCTTCTGTTCTTCATAATCCATGTAATCTGTTATCTCGGCGGGATATTCCATAGACTTTTCAAGTATCGCTTTGAACTCCTCGGAATCATAATTGCAAGTGCCGTTTTCATAGTCAACAAAGCTGCTGTACTGCAAAGCGTCGGAAATAAAAGCCTCACGCGTTTCATCATCACTTATAAGCACCGCTCCCTCGGGCATAGCCGCAAGAAGTTCCTCCGCCTTGTCAAATGTCAGCGTATCAGTTCCCGCAAACCTTGAAGATTTTCCCACATATGTACTGACATAAAAACTCAGCGCAATACTGTAAAGCTTGCCGTCCCGTTCCAGTGTAGAAAGCATATTTGGTATGAATTTATCGCGGGTGTATTCAGGATCGCTGTCCATAAACTCGTAAATATCCGCAAAAAGTCCCTTTTCAACATAGCTGTCGTATGGCATATTGCTTTCCAGAAGCAGAATATCGGGAATATTTCCCGCAATAAGTTCGTTGTTGAAATTGGTAAGCGCAGTTTCATAACCATCATAAAGGACGTCGTTTTCATCTGAATAAGATACCGAGCTGATGGCATATTCTTCATTTTCGCGGTTAAATGTTGAAATTGCCGTGCGCCATTCCTGATTCATACCGAAACAGCCGAGAGTCAGCACCTTTTTGGGCGCAACTTCGCTTGCGTCGACAGGTACGATATGTGAACATACAAAACCGCTGTTTCCTGCACGGCGCGGCGTATATCCGCCGGTCACAAAAGAACCGTCCTCACAGGCGATAATATAATTTATCTGATTTGTGTCAACGCCGATATTAAGCAGATTAAGTATCTGCTCTTTTTCAAGAGTATCGGCGCGGTAACCCGCAATTCCCGTATCGGTCTGAGTATAACAGATATAGTCGCCGCTGCCCGAGCTTACAGCATTTACATACGGATCCGGAAGAACGTGTTCCGTTCCGAAACTTTTAGTGTTAACGTCTATCTCCATTATCTTTACGGAAGAATCACCGAAAGAACTGTAACAAACAGCAGGAACTCCCGTATTTGTAAGTATTATCCCCTGCGTGTAACCCATTGAATTATCGAGTTTGTCGGTTACAAACAGAAAATTCCCCTCATTGTCAAATGCTTTTACGCAGTCGCTGAGCAGTATAAAAATATTTCCGTCACTGTCGCCTATGCAACTGTTTATGTACCGTCCATCGTTTCTTTCGGAACTTGTAAGAAGGTCGGGCATTTCCTTGTCGCTTATCTTATTTCCGTCAGAATCAAAAGTCATAAGATGGTAATCACTTGTTCCGCTGCCCTGCTCCACAATAGCGGAAATATTCCCGCTGCCGTCCGCAATTATCGAATTCCTTACAATATTTACATAAGTATCCGGATTATCCTTACTATCGTAAACAAGAATTTTGTTCTGAACGCTTCCCGTTTCGTCAAGCACGGCAATATATAATTTATAATAGTATGTATCCTCGCCGTTTTCGTCCTTTTCGGAAATATAGTCGCTGTATTCGCTGTAGAACATACCGTTCTGATAGGAAAGTTCATACAGCATCATAGGATTTGCATCGTCCGGTTCAAGCTCGGTAACTTTGAAAGCCCGTTCCTTGGCGGCTTGCTCCTCGGAAATTTTCTGAACACTTCCGCCACCGTTATTATTGTTATTTTCGCTGCCGCCGTCCTCTTTCTTACAGCCCGAAAACGCCGACATCATGGTGAAAGCCGCTGTCATTATGCACAGAGCTTTCCTTAAATTCAGATTCATCCGAACACTTCCTTTTTATTTGATAAAACAAGTATACCATACTAAAAAGCGCAATTCAACAAATGTAACCGAATTGTAACCTTTTCGGGCGAAACTGTAATAATTCTGTAACCTTTGCTGCCGATTTCTGCCGCTAAATGGTAATTCCTGAAAATGAAAAAAGACTGCCGCAGAAGCAGCAGCCGATTTAATTTTGTTCAGCCTGAATGCGGTCTTTCTCCGCCTTGGTTATCTGCAAATATGCCGCTTCAAGTTCATCGGGAGCGCCGAGCTTTTTCCCGAAAGCCACCGCGCAAAGACTTGAAGCAAGCTGTAATTTCAGGTGCGGCGGTGCGGTTATGAAGCGTTCCCCCGCAATTTTGTCAGCCGCATCTCCCACAACGGCAATATCCCCGCTTTCGGTTTCCAAAAGGTTCAGAAGTTCCTCCAAGGGAAGGATCCCGTCCTCGGTAACGCGGGTAACGGTTTTCCCGTCCGAACGAAAAACGGCGCAGTAAACAAGGTCAAGCCTTGCGGTCATTACCGCGCAGATAGTTCCCCTATGAAAGGAAACATTATTTGCCAGTGCTTCAAGTGTTGAAATGCCTATACATGGCTTGTTCAGTGCAAAGCATATTGCCTTTACAGCCGCAATCCCTATACGAAGCCCCGTATACGAACCGGGACCCGCCGAAACGGCTATTCCGTCTACGTCCGGAAGTTCAAGCCCCGCATTTTTCAGCACGTCCTTGCAGATAGGAAGTATCACCTGCGAATGCGTCAGCTTTGTATAAACCGTATTCTGCGCAAGAACGGTATTTTCATCACAAACGGCAACCGATGCGGTTTTCCCCGAAGTGTCAATCCCAAGCAGAGTCAAATCGTTCATCTCCCTCCAGAGAAATTTCCCGCTCGTTTTCGCCAAGCTGTTCTATATTTATGATTATAGAATTTTTCGGCAGGCAGTCGGAAATATTTTCCGACCACTCGCAGACGATAACGCTGTCCTCGGACATATAGTCGTAGAAACCTGTAGTTTCAAGCGCTTCCGCGTTCATTATCCTGTACATATCAAAGTGGTACATTGTCTTTCCACCGCCGCGGTACTCGTTCACCAGTGCAAATGTGGGGGAATGTACCTCGTCGGGAAGTCCCATTCCCAGCGCAAGACCGCGTGTGAAAGTGGTTTTCCCCGCGCCGAGACCGCCTTTATATGCAATAACGTCCCCGCCGCGGAGAAGCCCGCCGATTTTTTCAGCGGCGGAAATCGTTTCTTCGGGGGAATCTGTGCGAATTCTTATCATTTTAATTCCTCAAAAACATCAGTCAACATTAACATTCATGATCCTGAAACTTTCGCAGAAGAAGTTTATATCATCGTCCTCAAGGGAACATACCCTGTAATTCATGGGCAAATCGGGATCGCTGCTTTTCACCTTCATTATGTCAAATCCAGTAAGCGGCGTTTTTACGCCGTTACAGCCGATCTCGAAACGTACGACGTTTTCAAATATAATATCCACGGAAAACGCTTTCGGTTCATCGCAGAAAAACGTCATCATAACGCATGGAACCATTTCCCCTCGGCTGTTTATAGAGCCGTAGTACCTGAAATCCCCGAAATAGTCAAAGTTGAACCAATAAAAGTCGGGAGCAATATCGCTGATCTGCTCAATTCCGTATATATCCTTGAAATTTCTCCGCAGGCGGCAGCTGTCCTCGGGAAGTATCATTTTTTTCCACATTCCGCGGTTATGTCTTTCAAAGCCCTGCTTTTCGTACCAGCCCACAAGGCTGTCCTCGCAGAAAAGCTGGACGTTCAGCTTATTGTTTCCCGACTGGCAATAGTAAACCAGACGGGTCACGATCTGCTCGCCTATTCCCCGCCGTCTGTAATCGGGACGAACGCATATTCCGCTCATGACTGCCGCCGTCAGACCGTCCGAAGCCACTCTTCCAAGCCCTACCAGAGTATTTCCGTCATAGGCGTAAACGGAATAAAAGCTGTTACGGTTTGTGCGTTCTATTTCATCATCGGTGTACCCTGCAAGACCATACCAATTAAGAGCTTTGTAAAGCTCGATAACGTCCCTGTCGTCACGAGTTCCCGAAAAATACTCTATTTCCACATGATCCTCCCCTATTCCGAAATGATTTTTGTACCCTCATTGTCGATGTGCATTTCCTTGACCTGCCAGTTATGCAGCCCCATTTTGTCAAGGGCAAATCTCATTTTTCCGCAGAAATATACATTATCATCGCCCACAATTGCCATAAGCGCAGGACCTGCGCCGCTGAGATAGGAAGCATACGCTCCAAGGCTGTAAGCCGTATCAAATACGTCCCTTGCATGGGCGATAAGTTCCATTCTGTAAGGCTGATGAAGCCGATCATGAACTGCCGTGCGGAGATTTTCGTACTTTCCCGTAAGCAGCGAAGCAGAAAACAACGCCGCTCTTGAAAGATTATATACCGCGTCCTTGTAGGAAATTTCCTTTGGCAGGCAAGCGCGGGCTTTCTCGGTTTTTAATTCAAAATCGGGTATGACAGCCACAAATTTAAGAGTGGTGAAAACTTCCTGCTTTACCCAGTGAACGCGTTTCCCGTCAAAAACAGCGGTTACTATTCCCCCAAGAAGCGCAGGGGCAGTGTTGTCAGGGTGTCCCTCTATCTGCGCGGAAAGGTCCACCAAGTCGTCAAAACCCATAGGTTCGCCGAGAAGACGGTTCGCTCCCACCAATCCCGCAATAATGCAGGCGGAGGAACTTCCCAAGCCTCTTGCCATGGGGATATTGTTCACCTGACGGATAGTAAGACCGTCAAGTTTCTTTCCGCATATGTCATAAAGGATATGCGCCGAATCGTAGACAAGGTTTGAAGCGTCGTTGGGCACGGGAATACCGTCCAGACTTTCTATGGAAATTCTGTCCGATTCCTCCATATCCACATAATTATAATAATCCAGTGCAAGTCCCAGCGCGTCAAAACCCGCACCGAGGTTTGCGCTTGTGGCGGGAATTTGTATCTTTATCATCTGAACGAACCCTTTCAGTCAAGTTCCAAAACGCGGATGGTTCCCAGAACTTCTCCGCCCAGTTCCGCAAGTTTCTTATCAAAATCCCGTTCTTTCATTGCAGGGGCAACGAAAGCTATCTCATCGGCAGGCTGATCCTTTCTGCTTAAAAACTCCGCGCCGCCGAAAATTTTCTCCGTCTGCGCCTTGGAAACGCCTTTCACGCGGGCATAGATCGGCAGAATATCGTCCTTGTAGTCGGCTATGAAACCGCCGTCCGCACTGTCCTCCCATGTCTGGGAAATGGACGTGCCGGACATTTTCGCCGCGTCAACAATATCCGCAACGATCGCGCTTGCAGTAGGAAGTTTTCCCGCGCCGCGTCCGTAGAACATCACCTCGTCCACCGCGTCGCCGTAAACCATTATCCCGTTGAAAACGTCGGAAATGTGGGAAAGCTGATTATTACTGCACACAAACGCAGGACGGACCATAGGCAGGATCTTTCCGTCGTCGGTCTTTTTCACCGAACCGATAAGCTTTATCGCCCCGCCCCAGTTTTCGGCATATTCCACATCTTGCAGTGTAAGTTTCGTAATGCCCTCACAATGCACCCACTTGGGGTAGATATGCTTTCCGAACGCCAGAGAAGCAAGTATGCAGATCTTGCGGCAGGCGTCGTGTCCTTCCACATCTGCAGTGGGATCATGCTCCGCATAGCCGAGTTTCTGCGCCATGGCAAGAGCATCGTCAAAGGACATGGACTCGTTTATCATTTTCGTAAGGATAAAATTGGTAGTTCCGTTGAGAATACCTGCGATAGCAGAAATATCATTCCCCGCGAGGCACTGGTGAAGCGGACGGATTATAGGAATCGCGCCGCCTGTGGAAGCTTCAAACAGGAAATTGCAGTTATTTTCGGCGGCAATTTTCAGAAGTTCCGCGCCCTTTTCCGCCACCAATTCCTTGTTTGAAGTAACCACACTTTTCCCTTTGGAAAGTGCCTTTTTAGTATAATCATACGCATCTCCGACGCCGCCCATTACTTCCGCAATAACCGTAACTTCGCTGTCGCCGAGAATGTCGTCAAAATTCTTGGTGAATTTGTCCGCATATGGGCTGTCGGGGAAATCCCGTATGTCCAGAATGTATTTTATATCCAGACTCTGACCGGATTTCTTCTCGATCTTTTCCTTATTCTTATAGAACAGTTCCACCGTTCCCGAACCGACTACTCCGTAACCTAAAACAGCAATTTTTGACATTTTGATAACTCCTTTATAAATAATAGGACACCTGAATTATTCTCCCGAAATGAATTTCACATCCACCACGCCGTCCATAGCGGAAAGGATATTCCTGAGTTCGTATGCGCCGGACGCGTCTCCGAACAGCCGCACGGTGATATTCACCGCCGCAGCGCCGTCAATGGGCATATTCTGATTAACGGTTATGATGTTTGCACCCTGTCTGTGGAATTCGCTCAATATCGAAGAAAGCACCCCCGGCTCGTCTTTCAGGAGAGCGTAGTAGGAGACCAGTTTCTGAGTAAGTTTTTCCTCGTAGGCAAAGACACATTCCCGATATTTGTAAAAAGCACTTCTGGAAATGCCCACTCTTTTACAAGCGGAAGCGGAACTTTTCTCCTCGCCGCAAGCAAGCATACGCTTGACTTCAAGGACTTTGGGAAAAATATCCGGCAGAACGTCGGTGCTCACAACAACAAAAGACGAAGTATCCATACAAACCTCCACGGACAACGTCCATGTGATAAAAACAAGTGTATTCAGCATAAATACAATAATAACATATTTTGCACCCGTTTGTCAAGAGAATAAAAGTTAACAAATAATTTTAGTGCCACGGTAATTCAACAAGTTAAAAATCATTTAACAACTTGTTACTTTTAAATGACAAAAGTACAAAAATTGCTATAATAGCAATAACTCCTTAGTTATTCGATGAACGAGGGGAAGCACCAAAAAGGAAAGGGGCAAACCACCGCGTTCCTACCGTTTCGTTGGTTGCCCCCTTTCCTTTTGGGTCTTGTCCCTCGCACGCCGAACTAATAATAAAATTTTTGCTATTTAATCAACTTCTTTGTAAAATTAAATTCATAATTTATTTTCTCATTGAAATACCCTGATTTAGCACAAATACGTATTGACAAAACACGTATTAAAGTATATAATATATCAAGGAATTTCAACATTTAAAGGAGCTGATACCATGATGTCACTTTATCCGGCGTGCTTTTATAAGGAAAAAAGCGGAGGATATTCAGTAATTTTCCCCGATCTTGACCATCTTTCAACCTGCGGCGACACCCTCGAAAATGCTGTTGAAATGGCTGTCGACTGCCTTGCGGGATATTTGTATTCCGCCGAAAAGGGCAGCGTTCCCCCCGCCCTCGGATATGGAAGATATTGACATCAATTCGGAGTATGACGATTATGAAAGCGCGTTTATAAATATTGTAGCGGTCGATGTGGCGGAATACGCAAAGAAACATTTTGAAAAATCTGTCAAAAAGACCCTGACGATCCCCGCTTGGCTGAACGAACTGGCTGTTGAACGGAATATAAACTTTTCACAAGTCCTTCAAAATGCTTTAAAAGCCGAACTCCATGTATAACAAAAAGCCTGCACAGACTCTCGTCCATGCAGGCTTTGCATTTGTAAATTAACCCTTTACAGAGCCCAGCGTTACACCGCCGATGATGTACTTAGACAGAATGAGGTAAACAACAACTACCGGAAGGATAGAAATTGCAACCGCCATGTACTTTGCACCGAAGTCAGCAATCTTATCGTTGTTAAGGACGGCAGCAACCATCATAGGCATTGTCCTCTGTTCCAGCTTGTTGGAAATGAGGATCATAGAAGGTGTATAGTAGTTGTTCCAGTTTGCAACGAAAGCAAATATCGCCTGAACCGCAAATGCAGGTTTCAGAATAGGAAGTCCTATCTGCATGAATGTGCGGAATTCGCCGCAGCCGTCGATACGCGCCGCTTCAACTATATCAAGCGGGAATACCGAGCGCATATACTGGAGCATGAAGAATACTACCTGTGGTGCCGCAATTGCAGGAATTATCAGCGGTATGTAGTTATCATACAGTTTGATCTGTACCATGAACTGCAGGAAACCGGTTGATACTACCTGAACGGGAACCATCATTACAAGCAGTATAAACGTTGTGGAAAAGCCTTTAAGTTTGAAATCATATACCGTAAGTCCATATGCTGTCATTCCGGAGAAGAATACAGACAGGGCGCAGGCACAAATCGAAATGAAAAGGCTGTTTCTGAAACCTGTAAATACCTTGAATGCTCTAAGGAATTCTGTATTACCTTCGGACTTACTTGTAAGTGTTTTAATATTCGTTATGATATTAGTACCGGGAATAAGTCTGGAAAAAGCATTTGATGCGCTTCCGGTAATGTCGGCAGTAGATTTTGTAGCATTTACAAAGAGAAGCCATATCGGAAGGAGACATACTATTGTGATCAGTATACAAACTATAAGCTTTATCGTACCTTCGATCTTAAGATTACGAGTATAGTTGGCATTATATTCGCCGGCAGGTCTGTTCGCATATTTACCCATTATCAAAATCCTCCTAACAGCTTAGAATTCTTTGACTTTTTGCGGTTAGTCTTGGCAGCCGCTCTGTCGTCACTGCTGGTATTGAATCTGTAAACGAGCAGACCAAGAATACCGGTAATAAAGAACAAGAGAACCGATGCCGCAGCAGAATATCCATAGTTCGGATCGATAAGGTGGAAATGCTTATAAACAAATACCGCCGCAGTTTCGAGCTGTGTCTGGATAGCGGAAGCACCCGAACCCTCATGGAAGAGATATGGAATATCGAACATCTGGAGACCACCGATCATTGATGTAATAAGAACATACAGGAAGATCGGTTTCAGAAGGGGAAGTGTTATCTTGAAAAATACCTGACCGCTGCTTGCGCCGTCGATAGATGCCGCTTCAAACAGCGACAGATCTATACCCATGATACCGGACATCAGCAGGATCATCGTATTACCGAACCACATCCACGTCTGTATGAACATTACAATAACTCTTGAAGAAGTTACATTGTTTACGAACTTGATAGGTTCTGCGATGCTGCCCATGTCAAGGAGCATAGCGTTTACAGCGCCGTATTTGCTGTTTCCGAAAAGAATAAGGAACAGTCCGCATACCGATGTAGCCGTAATAATGTTAGGCATATACATTACGACCTTGAAGAAGCCTGTACCTTTTACCTTCACTCTTGAATCGGTAAACCATACCGCAAGAAGAAGTGAGAGAATGATCTGGGGAATAAAGTTACCTATCCAAAGAATAACAGTATTCTTGAGGGATCTAATAAATTCTTCATGGATGGCTTTTGCAGGACGCGAACCACCGATGAGTATGTACTTGAAATTCTGGAAGCCTACAAAGGTGTCTGCATTGGCGTTACCGTTGCCGAAGAAACTCAGTCTGAATGTATTGATCAACGGATAGATCATGAAAAATACATAGACAATAAAAAAGGGCAGAATGAAGAAGTAGCCGTACTTGGCATAACTAATTGATTTTCTGCCTTGGGGTTTGAGCGACTGCATAAAACACACCCTTTTCATTAAATTATCACATTTTAAAGATATAATATACGCTTACGGGGAAATTCCCCGTAAGCTGTATATCATAAGTTAAATATTAACCGTTTCAGTTAATTAGTCCCAGTTAAGATCGGGATACTTAGTAGCAACGTCATCCTGGAATCCGTTGAGAGCGTCTTCCTTGGTTGCATACTCACCGTCAACATACTTTGTTACAGCATTGTTGAAGGAATCCTTAATAGCAGAGTCATAAGCTGTGATAAGACCGTCCATATTGATACCTGCAGCAGCATCAATAAGAACTGCGAACTGATCCTGACCGCCGAGGAGAGCATTCTGGTTTGTGCCGGCGTCAACGATAGCCTGCATAGCAGCCTTGTTGTTTACGAAGTCACCGCTCTGTTCAGCATACTTCTGCATAGAATCCTTATTGGTTGTGAAGAAGTTGATGAAGTCAGCCGCCATAGTCTTGTTATCGCACTTAGCGGAAGGAGCAAGCCAAGAACCGCCCCAGAAGTAGTTGGAAGGACCTACGCAGATGTTGTACTTACCATAGGTAGCCCCGCCTTCGCCGCCTTCAGCCTGTTCGAGCTGTGCGCCCTTAGCAAGACACCATGTGGAGAAGAAGTAACCCATTGTAGAATCGTCCTGACCTACTGCGAACCAAGCATCGCTCCACTGTGTAACGCCTGTCTCGTACTTGTTATCACGGAATGTCTTAGCAATGTCGAGGAAGTTCTCAGCATTGTCAAGAACAAGCTTGTTATCCTTAACCCAAGGCTGTGTTCTGTTAGCCTGATATACCTGCCACATACCACCCAGTGTAGCTGTCATAGCGGTCATTCCGCCGGAAGCCTCGGAAACAGTCTTAGCAGCTTCCTGGAACTTATCCCAGTCGCCGATCTTTTCCTGCATCTGGTCAGGAGATGTTACGCCCAGATACTGCTCAGCAAGGTCTGTTCTGTAAACATATCCGCCTGCAGCAGCCTGCCATGAAGCACCTCTCAGAATACCGTTCTCATCTGTACCGATAGCAACGGTGTAAGGATAAGCTTCGCTGTATGCGGACTTATCAATTCCGAGAGAAGAAAGGGGAACTGTGTACTCATCGTTCAGATAGCCGAGGATCCAGTCAGCTTCGAGGATAAGGATATCAGCATCCTCATCACCTGCGAGATACTGCTGATACTGTTCTCTTGCTTCACCGCCGGAAGTACCAACCTGTACCCATGTTACCTGATCTTCAGAATAGCCTTTTTCCTGGCAGAAAAGAGGGATCATGTTATCAAGGTCAGCGCCTGTCCAGCAAAGGATAGTGAGCTTATCGCCGTCATCAGCGAGTTCTACAGCAGCAGCTTCGTTAGCAGCAGCCTGCTCTTCTTCGTTCATGGCAGTAGTTTCAGCAGAATCGCCGCCATTGTCAACAGCAGCGGTATCGTCGCCGCCCTCAGCGGTATCTCCGCCTGTTGTGTCATCACCGCCGCCGCAGCCTGCGAGCATGGTTCCAGCACATGCAAGAGCTGCAAGAAGAGCGATCTTCTTCTTTAAATTCTTCATTTGGTTTTCCTCCTTAAAATTACATTATATTATAAAAATAATATAATACTTGGGTTTACTCGCCGATGTATTTCACCGACGAACCTTTTATAAGACAACCGTTGACCGTCACTGTAGGCGGTTCTCCGGGAATCTCCTTCCGTATCATGGCGATAAGCTGTCTTGCAGCTTCTGCGCCGATCCTTTCGGTGTCCTGCTGATATGTGGTAAGTCTCGGGTGCAGGAAACGCGCAAGGGTTATTCCGTCATAGCCTGCTATCGAAATATCTTCCGGAACGCTCATTCCTAATTTTTCAAACGCCGTAAGTCCTCCCAGAGCGGAGAAATCGTCCGGCATTATAATGCAGGTAGGCGGGTCTTTCAGCCCTAAAAGCTCTTTCGTGAGCCGTTCGGTGCTTTCGGGATCGTGGTACTTACCCTGAACTATATAATTTTCATTTATCTCCACGCCCATGTTTTCCAGCGTTTTCCGGAAACTTTCAAGGCGTATCGAAGTCACTTTTGAAGTATCGCCGTAAATATACGCAATCTTCTTATGTCCCATCTGACAGATATATTCGGCTATCATTCTCATTCCGTGGGCATTGTCGGAAATTACCGCAGGTCTGCCTTTGCTCACGTAGTCTATCGTCACCGAGGGGACTTTGCTTTGCAGCAGCTCTGTAACACCGTCATCCTCGAAGTCGTCCACACAGGCGACCACAACGCCGTCAACGCCACGGAACATACAATGTTCATAGTAACTCATAGTATTCCCGCCGGCGTTCCTGTTTATGAACGTTATGTCATAACCGTTTGCCTCGGCTTCGTTCTTGAAACCGTTCAGCACTGCGGCAAAATGGCTGTGTGTAAGACCGCTTGACGCCCGTTCCACGAACAGCACGCCCAGATTATATGTACGGTTGGTCTTTAACGCCCTTGCCTGAGAATTCGGCAGATAGCCCATTTTCTTAGCGGTTTCCCTTATCATAGCTTTTGTAGAACCGCTTACATCGCTGTGATCGTTCAGCGCCTTGCTTACAGTCGCGATTGAAACGCCGCATTCAGAGGCTATGTCTTTTATTGAAACCATGACGTATCCTCCGCGCAAAGATTCACAAGCGGACAGATGTAACCTTTTTTCAAACGTTTTCGCCGCTTTGTTAATTAAATATACAACTATTTTGCAATTCTGTCAATGGTTTTTTTCAATTCTGATTTAAAAATAGACTTTTTGCATAATTTTCACTTTAAAAATTTATTGTTTTTGCCTAATAAAAAATTTGTAGAATTTTAATATTCCAAAATTCCCCCAAAGGTCGGCACATTAAAAAGCAACAAATGTTCCGCGGTTCGACAGGAAATTTTGTATATAATATCCAATTTTCAAACATTCCCTGCCGAAGATATTTTCCGCGGAACTGCCGCTGTTTATCCGCAAAGGTCATCTTGCGTCAACAAATCCCACTTTATGGTAAGCTTTCGCGGCTACCTTTCCGCTTATGGAAAGCGCCGCTTTTGCGCCGTTCATGTAACATTCTTTCAGATATGCCTTATCAGCCATCAGGCGGGCAAACTCCTCGCGAACGGGTTTCAGATTGTCGGAAACGGCTTCACCCACCGCAAGCTTGAAATCGCCGTAGCCCTTGCCGTCAAATTCCCGCTCGATCTCCTGAATGTTCTTACCCGTAACAGCCGAGTAAATGGACATAAGATTGCTTATTCCCGGCTTATCCTCGGAATATCTCACTATGGAATCGCTGTCCGTCACCGCACGCTTGAATTTCCTGATAATTACATCAGGCTCGTCAAGTATGAAAATGCAGGCGTTGGGGTTCTCGTCCGACTTGGACATTTTCTTTGTGGGATCTTGTAAAGAAGTGATCTTTGCGCCCACTTCGGGGATATAGGCTTCCGGCACGGTGAAGAAATCGCCGTACTTGCCGTTGAAACGCTGTGCAACGTTCCTTGCAAGTTCAAGGTGCTGCCTCTGATCCTCCCCTATGGGAACGAGATCGGCATTATACGCAAGGATATCCGCCGCCATCAGCACGGGATAGGTGAAAAGTCCCGCGTTTATATCGTCGGGGTGCTTTGCGGATTTGTCCTTGAACTGGGTCATTCTGGAAAGTTCCCCGAACTGTGTGGAACAGGCAAGGATCCAGTTCAGTTCCGCGTGTGTTCCCGCGTGGCTCTGGATAAATACGATAGACTTCTTCGGGTCGATACCGCAGGCAAGGAGCAGCGCGTAGGATTCAATAGTCCTTTTGCGGAGCTGTGCGGGGTCCTGACGAACCGTAATGGCGTGCATATCCGCAACGGAATATATGCAGTCAAACTCGTCCTGAAGCTTTCCCCAGCGGGAGACAGCACCTATATAGTTCCCCAGCGTAAAAGTTCCCGTAGGCTGTATGCTGCTTAAAATTATCTTCTTTCTTTCCTGTTCGGACATAGTATCAATTCCTTTCTTTCTGCAAAATTATCAGTCAAACATTTCCCTTGACATCTTTCCGAGGATCTGGCAGCCCTTTACAAGCTGTTCGTCGGTAGGCGTGGAGAAATTCAGTCTGAAGCTGTTGATGGGGTCTGTTTCATGTACCGTAAAGGCGTTTCCGGGAACGACTGCGACCTTTGAATCCACGGCTTTCTTGCAGAATCCCATCATATCGCAGCCCTCCGGCAGTGTCGCCCATATGAAAAGTCCGCCCTGCGGTCTGGTAACGGTTATCTTCTTTGAGAAATTCTTGTCTATCTCGGAAAGCATAAGCCCGCACTTCTTGCGGTAAATTTCCCTTATTTTTTCCAGATGTGCTTCAAAATCGTACTTATTCATAAATTCGTCCGCGATCATCTGGGCAAGGATATTCGTATGAACGTCCTCCACCTGTTTGCAGACAACTATCTTCTGGATAATTTCTTTCGGCGCGGAAACAAATCCCACTCTTATGCCGGGAGCAAGGACTTTTGAGAAACTTCCGCAGTAAATTACCCTGCCGTCGGTGTCAAGGGATTTCACTGACGGGATATGTTCGCCCTCAAAACGAATTTCGCCGTAGGGATTATCTTCCAGAATTACCACATTATACTTCCTTGCAAGTTCGTAAACGGTCTTGCGTCTTTCAAAGGAGGTACACTTGCCTGTAGGATTCTGGAAATTAGGTATCAGGTAGATAACTTTCGTATTGGGGTTAGCCTTTAAAGTGGACTCTAATTTTTCGGGATCAATGCCCTCGTCGTCCATTTCAACGCCAACGAGGTTGACGTTATAAGACTTGAAAGAGTTAAGGCTGCCGATAAAAGACGGAGATTCGCAGATAAGGGTATCGCCCTCGTTGAGCAGGACTTTGCAGGAAAGCTCATTTCCCTGCTGACCGCCGGAAGTGATTATCACGTCGTCCATATCAGGGTCATAGGAATTCTGGAAGCCGAGACGTTTTCTGACCGTATCGCGGAGGGGGGTATATCCCTCTGTAATGCTGTACTGAAGCGCGGCTATGGGGTTTTCGGAAAGGATCCTTGCGGTGATCTCCCTGACTGCCTCCACGGGGAAAGCCTCCGGCGCAGGGTTGCCCGCCGCAAAGGATATAACGTCCGGAAACGCGGTAAATTTAAGTATTTCACGGATAGCGGAAGCTTTCAGACCCGTGACCTTATCGGAAAAAGAATAGTTCATACATATACCTCCATAAAGTTCGGTTTATCCATATACATTATATTATAGCACATAATTTCCGTACAAGCAACATAAAAATTAAAAAAAGCTGAAAATTGAGTAGTGAGTAATAAGAGTTGAGAGCAGGCTGAGCCTGCACCCTTTCAGGCAAAGTTTAGTTATTTTCCGCTTTTGTATACCGTGCATGACACAAGTCAAAATCTGCAAATAGAAAATTCAGTCTATATCGGCAGGAAAATTTTTGTAAATTTTACCTTGCATCACGCACGGCAGGCACACACCGGAATACTAACAAAATAAAGCCTGAATGGGTCAAGGCTCAGCCTTGGGAGGGAGATTCTTGAAGAAACAAAGTTTTATGTTCGGGTCTGCAGTTCTTATATTTTCCGCTGTCGCCGCAAAGCTTACCGGCGCGCTGTTCCGCATACCTCTGGCAAATATGCTTGGCGGCACGGGAATGGGCTATTTTTCGGGCGCGTACAGCATTTTTATGACCGTGTACGCCGTTTCGGTAACGGGACTGCCCGCCGCGGTCGCAAAAACCGCCGCAGAGAATTCCGCTCTTGAACGTTACGCCAACCTGCGGAAGATCAAGTCCTCCGCACTTTTCTTTTTCGCGGTCTGCGGACTTGCTTTCACAGCGGTAATGCTGCTGCTTGCCTACCCGTTCTGCAAACTTGTAAACGGCAGTCCCGAGACTGCTCCTGCCGTCCTTGCCATTGCCCCATCGGTGTTCTTCGGCTGCGTTACCGCCGTTTACCGAGGATATTACGAGGGGCTTCGGAATATGTTCCCCACCGCCGTTTCACAGATAGTAGAGGGACTTGTCAAACTCTGCGCGGGGCTTTCCCTTTGCTTGCTGGTTCTGAAATATCCGCAGAAATTCACGGCATACACTTCCCTTTTCGGAAATGGCGAAACCGCCGTGCTTTCCGCCGCCGCAGCCGCTTCGGTGCTGGGCGTGACTATTTCCACAGCCGCAGGAATGATATTCCTTATGGCAAGGGACAGGATAGGCGGCGACGGCATTTCTCCCCAAATGATCGCAAAGTCGGGCGGCAGAAACTGCACGGACAGCCGCAGGGAGATAATTTCCATGCTGTTAAAAACTGCCGTTCCTATTGCCGCAGGCGCGCTTGTCACGAATCTGACTTCACTTATTGACCTTGTGACAATAACCCGTTCGCTGGGAACTGCCGTTTCCCGTTCTCCGGAATACTTTCATAAAATTTCGGGAGGAATTCCCGCGGACGGGCTGCCGAACTTCCTTTTCGGGTGCTTTACAGGGCTTGCGGTAACGGTTTTCAATCTTGTTCCGTCATTTACCAATATGTTCGGAAAGGGAATACTTCCCGCCCTGTCAGAAGCCTTTGCGGAACATGACACAGAAAAGATCCGTTCCTGCACTGAAAAAGCGGTTTTCGTAACTGCACTTGTGTCTCTGCCCTCGGCAGCGGGAATTTCCGTGCTTTCCGGGGAAATTCTGCGGGTGCTTTTCCCTGCAAAACCTGCGGAAACCTTTATCTGCACAGCCTCACTGTCAATTCTGGGAATAGGTGTGGCATTCCTCTGCCTGTCGTCAACATTCTTCGCGATACTCCAAGCTGCGGGACGTCCCGATCTTCCCGTAAAACTAATGCTTGCGGGGGTTATCGTGAAACTTGCGGGAAACTTCCTGCTTGTTCCCGTTCCCGAACTGAACATTTCCGGCGCGGCGATCTCGACCCTGCTTTGCTACGCGGTGATATGTATTCCCGCCGCTGTAAAAGTTTCTGCGCTTACAGGAATGGGTAAAAACACATTTTTGGATATGATTTCCAGAATTACATTCTGTTCAATAATATGCGGCGGAGCGGCACTTTTGGCAAGGAATATATTCTCGGAACGGCTTGAAAGCATATTTTTGCTTATAATTTCCATTTTATGTGGTGGCATTTTCTACATAATCAGTGGCTTTTTATTGGGCATAATTACAAAAAATTCACTAAAATCGCTAATTTCTTAAAAATTTTAAAAAAACCCTTGAAATTATTTGATTTATAGGTTAATATATTAAGGTAACAGTTTTTTCAAAGGGTTTTACCGCTTTTTGCTTTCGGAGGAGCGTTTATGGATTTTCAGTTCAAAAACAGATATGATATAAACGATATGCTGAACATCATGCGCATACTCCGTTCCGAAAACGGCTGCCCGTGGGACAGAGAACAGGATCATAAGTCTATCCGCAAGGATTTTATTGAGGAAGTCTATGAGGCGATAGAAGCTATCGACACCGACAACAGCGAACTCCTCCGCGAGGAATTGGGAGACGTGCTCTTGCAGGTGGTTTTTCATGCCCGTATCGAGGAAGAAGCGGAAAGATTCAACTTCGGAGATGTTGTAAACGATGTCTGTCAGAAACTGGTCATGCGGCATCCCCACGTTTTCGGGGACGTTACCGCCGAAACAAGCGAGGAAGTTCTGAAAAACTGGAACGACATAAAGCAGAAGTCCAAAGGTCAGGAAACTTATTATGAGACTCTGCAAAGCGTAAGTCCCGCCCTGCCTGCTTTAATGCGCGCACAGAAAGTCGGTCAGCGTGCAAAACGCGCAGGAATGGATTTCAGAAACGCGGAGGACGCGCTTTCCCAGCTTGAAAGCGAGATCGCGGAACTCAAAGAGGCGATCTCAAGCGGAGTAAAAGCGGATATTGACGAGGAACTGGGCGATGTGCTGTTCTCCTGTACAAATGTTGCAAGGCAGCTGGGACTTGATTCGGAAGAATCCCTGACCCGTTCCACCGAGAAATTTATGGACAGATTCAAAAAGACGGAAGAATTAGTCAGATGCGATGGGATAGATATGAGATCCCTGAACATAGAAGAGCTTGACGTCTACTGGCGAAAAGCAAAAGCATAATAAAAATGGGAATTACCCATTATAAAATTTATGGAGGTAGTTAAAATGACAAAAGCAGAATTGATCAATGCAATTGCAGAGAAAGGCGAGTTCACAAAGAAAGATGCCGAGAAGGCTCTTAACGCTGTAACAGCTTGTATCACAGACGCTCTTGCAGAAGGTGACAAGGTTCAGATCGTAGGTTTCGGTACATTTGAAGTACGCAACAGAAGCGCTAAGGATGCTATCAACCCCAGAACTAAAGAAAAGGTAAAGGTTCCTGCAAAGAAGGCTCCCGCTTTCAAGGCAGGCAAGGCTCTCAAGGACGCTGTTGACGCATAAGTTTCCGGCTCATTAAAATGCACTTGAGCAGACAGGTCTGACCGGTCTGCTCTTTTTCTTTTGAAAGGAATGATATAATGCGCCTTGACAAATATCTGAAAGTTACGCGGCTTATCAAGCGCCGCACGGTCGCAAACGAAGCCTGTGACGCGGGGAAAATTTCGGTAAACGGAAATATTGCCCGAGCTTCCTACGACGTAAAGGTCGGTGACATCATAGAAATAAACATGGGAACAAAGCCGCTGAAAGTAAAAGTTCTCAATGTTACCGAATACGCCACCAAAGACAACGCTTCCGACAATTACACCGTATTATAAATACCATACTATCAATAAAAACTGCCGGCAAAAATGCCGGCAGTTTTGTTTATCCCTGATATTCTTCAATGCGGACGCTTTCCATCATAACGGCTGTAAGGGGCTTGTCATTATCCGGATTCGTCTCAACTTCCGCAATAGAGCGTACAACGTCCATTCCCTCAATTACCTGTCCGAAAACTGTATACCCGCCGTCAAGGAACGGCACTCCGCCGACTTCGTTGTATTTATCAACAACATTTGCGGGCCAGTTGTACTGTTCGGGGTCGTAAGCATGAAGTTCGGCGCAGCTGCTTTCCATATAGCCGTCGGGGGTGTTCACAATGTAGAACTGACTTCCGTTTGTGGAAGTAGCTCCGCTGTTTGCATAAGCAACTGCTCCGGTGAAGTGATAAAGATGTTCAGAAGTTCCGCCGTCAAATTCGCCGCCCCAGATGGACTTTCCGCCTGTGCCGTCGGCGTGGGGGTCTCCGCCCTGTATCATAAAGTTCGGAATTACTCTATGGAAAATAAGTTCGTCATAGTAACCCATATCCGCAAGACCGGTGAAATTCTCAACGCCCTTGTCCGCGTCCTCCGGGAAAAGCTTTATCTTTATTTCGCCGTAATCCTTTACGGTGATAACGGCTATCTTATCCCCTGCCTGCGGAGCGTCAAAATTGTGTATTTCCACATCAGGAAGCCACTTTATGCTGCTTTCATCAACAGTGCCGTCAAGGCTCATATTTGCCGAATCCGGTTCTCCCTTGCAGCCGGTGAACATCGCTGCCGCAGCGACAGCCGCAAACAAGACTGCCGTCTTTTTCAATGTCATAAATATCATTCCTTTGTTTTAAATTGCTGCTTTCCGCACAGCTGCGCCCGGGACGCTCTTTTTAATAATGTCTGCGCCCAGACCGCGGAGTTTTTCTTCAAAATTCTCATATCCGCGCTCTATGTGGTAAATATCTTCTATTTCGGTAACGCCTCTTGCGGCAAGTCCCGCAATTACAAGAGCCGCGCCTGCGCGAAGGTCGGGAGCGGTAACGGGTGCGCCCATAAGGTGTCCCACGCCCTCAATGACTGCGACTTTTCCGTCTACAGAAATATCCGCGCCCATTCTGCGAAGTTCATCAACATATCTGAAACGGTTATCAAAAATTCCCTCGGTAACAATGCTCGTTCCCTCGGCAAGGCAAAGCAAAGTAGAAATCTGGGGCTGCATATCGGTGGGGAATCCCGGGTGTGGCATTGTCTTTACGCTCGTTTTTACAAGGGGTCCGTCAACGGAAATTCTCACGCTTTCGTCAAATTCCTCAACGTTGACGCCTATCTTTTCAAGCTTTGCGGTAATGCTTTCAAGGTGTTTGGGAATGACATTCTTTACAAGAACGTCCCCGCCTGTTGCGGCAGCCGCTACCATGAAAGTTCCCGCTTCTATCTGGTCGGGGATAATCGCGTAAGTCGTGCCTTTCAGGTGCTTGACGCCGCGTATTTTGATAACGTCCGTTCCTGCGCCGGTAATATCCGCGCCCATGGAGTTAAGGAAGTTTGCAAGGTCAACTATATGCGGTTCTTTTGCGGCATTTTCGATAACGGTCATGCCCGTTGCTTTCACAGCCGCAAGCATAGTGTTAATGGTTCCGCCCACGGTCACCATGTCAAAATATATCTGTGTGCCGTAGAGATTTTCCGACTGAATGTCTATCATTCCGTGGTCGATGGTGCAGGAAGCACCAAGAGCGGTAAAAGCTTTCAGGTGCTGGTCTATGGGACGGTCTCCCAGATAGCAGCCGCCGGGCATTGAAACCCGCGCTCTGCCGAATTTTCCCAGAAGCGTTCCCAGAAAATAATATGACGCGCGCATATGCTTTGCCATTTCATAAGGAACGATAGGGTCTTTTATGCCCGTTGCGTCTATACGGACGGTATTCTTATCGGTAAAAACCACGCTTGCGCCCATTTCATAAAGGATACGCAAGCTTATTGAAACATCGCTGATGTTAGGTACATTTTCAAGGACGCAGGGTTCATCGGAAAGTATGACAGCAGGGATAATGGCAACTACCGAATTTTTCGCGCCGCTTATCTCAACTTCGCCGTGAAGCTTACGTCCGCCCTTTATAATAAATTTTTCCAAATCAAATTTCTCTCCCCAAGGAGCCGTTTGACGGCATAATGCCGAAAATCTCATGCAAAAGGGCATGAAAAATCCGGCGCTGTTCTCACAACATTACTATTATACCATAAACAAACGCAAATTAAAAGCTTTTTTCGATGATTTTTATTACATTTTTTCAAGGAAATTATTCATAACTTTTCGTCACAATGCACAAAATCAGCAAAAAAATTGGTTAAATTTATCTTTCAGGCATCTGTGGAAGTTTCCCGCCCGCGCATTTGGGGAAAATTACCGTCTTGGAAATTTTCATTGCGGGAATTACCGCCGCGGAACATTCCTCGGGAAAAATTTTCGCTGCCTTGGTCGGAAAAATTCCCGCGGTCTCCTTTATTAAAACCGCCGAAGCCGCCCATATTACCGCCGCCCGAACCGAGAGCGCTCATGTTTACTTCCGAAGCGTCAATAAGTTTGTCAGGTGACTGTGACTGTTCCTCCGCGGTGCTCGGAACGCTTCCGCTTATCTGTCCCCCGACGCTTTCGGCGCGGAGTTTTCCTATAAGCTTGAACTGTTCAAGAGCGGTCTTGTATTCATCATACGAATAGAACGCCGTAGGGTCTGTCTGAACATATCCGCCGATAAGGGAATCCAGTTCATCAATAAGCCCGTTAAATTTTCCGTCCGTAAAATATTCCCTGACAAGCGTGAGAAGATACTCATGGTAACGGGAAAGGTACTCATCATTTTCAAGAAGTTTTGAAATAAGCGGGCGCTCGGACATTTCCACGCCGCTGACGGGAGTGTCAATGGGGAAATTCACCGTTCCGGACGCGCTTCCGCCCTGAAAGGCTCCCCACGCGTAATTGTAATCCCACGGCAGGATTTGCAGCACGCCGTCATATTCGTAAATATAATAATTCTGCGCCATTTCCGAAGAATAGCTGTCAAGGTTCACCACAAAGGTATGCACTGCGAGGTAACGGAGTATTTCGTCAACGTCAAAATATTCCTCTAAATTCTCGCCGCTGTCAAGGGCTTTCAGCGCGGCGATAACTTTTGCATAGTCGGTTTCGTTCGTACCGCCGCCTATGACGTTTTCAAATATCGACGGATAGCTTGCGGGGTCGTCGTCGGTGTAAACAAGACTTCCGCCGCTGTTTCCCGCGCCCATTCCTCCGCGCCCGAAACTGCCGTTTTCACCGCGTTCAAAATTGCCGTTCCCGCCGCGGAAATTTTCTTTCATGTCCTGCCCGTTTTCCGAAAAATCGGGCTGTGTGAAATTATCGGAATTTTCAGGGTTCTCCATGTCGGGCATCTGCGGTCTTTCCGAACCGTCAAAATTTTCAGAGTTTTTAAAATTTTCCTGCGGGAAATCGCTGTTTTCGGAATTATCTCCGTTTTCTACGTTTCCTCCGCGGCCCGCTCCGCCAAGGGTTTTAACATTGTAGAGAACGCCGCTTTCGTCACCCGAAACGCGGGATTCGTAGCTGTCGTTATAGGCTTCAAGAGTGAAGTAAAGCCCCCACTTTTCGCCGTTGACCGAAATATCCGAATAGCCGTAATAGGGAGTGTTTATGCCAAGTGATTTCATCATATCAAATGTAACATATTCTTTCATATATGTTGCGTCGCCTATCATGTTGTTAAGTATCAGCATATCCAGTCCGTAACAGGTCTGGTCGGGGATATATTCGTCAAATTTAATTTTGAAACTGTACCTGTCGCTGTCGGAAGAACTCACCATCTGCAAACTGTTGTTGCCTTTCGGACGAATTCCCACATCGGAAAATGTCGTGCCGTTTATTGTCACGTCCGCAGAAATATATTCCTCATTCATGGCGTTGTCAAGCATTGTCTGCCATTCATCGGGGTCGGCGGAAATTTCAATTGAAATTATATCGCCGTTAAAAATTCTATCGGCATATTCGGGAGTGTAGGCATAGGTTTTCCCGATATTTAAAAATATCATTCCCGCAACTCCGAGAATTACGAGCAAGGCGGCAATTATTGCAATTACATTGAATTTTTTGCTGTCTATCAAAACATTTCCTCCGTTCGTCAGGACATATATTCGCCGTTATAGCTTACAAGCGCGGCTTTGGAAATTCCCTCTGTACCGGAAAGCATATTGCATACTTTTGAAGAACTGTCCGCAAGTTTGACTTCTATCATAAGTTCAATTCCTGCAGCGGTGACTGTTTTTGATTTTATCTGATGTTTTTTGGTATTATTTTTCAGAATATCCATAGCCGCCTGTTCCGCATTTTCATTTTCGCAGCTAATAACTGCAATATACGGCGTATCGGAGGATCTGGCATTTGCGAAAATTACAAGAATTATTCCTATAAATACCGAACCTATCACTGCCAAAGGAATAAGTCCCGCGCCTGTAACTATGCCCGCGGAAATTGCCCAGAACAGGAACGCAATGTCCAGAGGTTCTTTTACCGCCGTGCGGAAACGTACGATTGAAAGCGCGCCCACCATACCGAGGGAAAGTATGATATTTGACGTTACCGCAAGAATTATCAGCGTTGTTATAAGGCACATCGCCATAAGCGAAACTCCGAAAGAACTGCTGTACATAACGCCGCGGAAAGTCTTTTTATAAACGGCATAAATAAACAGTCCCAGCGCGAAAGAAACAAGCATTGCAATAAGCACGTCGGTAAATGAAAAACTGCTCACATTCTCTAAAAAACTTGATTTAAATATATCCTTGAAAGTCATGATAAAAACTCCTTATTTTATTTAAATATATCTGCCTGCGGCGTATTTTGAAAAAGAACCGCTCTGCCTTGCGGAAAGGTGTGTTATATCCGCGATTATTCCGGGCAGGAATTCGTCATATTTTATTTCCATGATAATTTCTTCGGGAACTGGAAGCGAACCGTCACGGGCGTTAAAAAAGCTGTTCACATCTCCAGAAGATGAAATTTCATAGTCGAAAGTTACCCGCACATTCCCGAAGGGATAAACATACGCTTTCCTGCGGTAGTCAACTATCAGTTTCGGGCGGAGCTGTTCGGAACAGAGTTTTATGTAGAACTCTTTTAAAAGCGGCTCGTCCGTTTCCGCAAGAAAATCATATTTTCCGCATAGAATCATTTCTGTCTGTTTCTTTGAAAGCTTTGCGGAACGTTTCAGGCAAAGTCCGTTGTCCTTGGATTTCTTTTCAAGGCGGATAAAACTATCGTCCATGTCATAAAAGCGTATGCGGAATTTTTCGCGCTTGTTTATGCCGTCCAACTTTTCCCGCAAAGCCCTGTCGTTAAAACTGTCGAAATACAGACTCCTTATAAAATAGGAATCGCCTTTCATATGTTCATCGGGCGGGGCTATCAAGCCGATTTTTGACGTAAGGCAGAGAAAGTCGGACATATTTATGCGGTATTTGAATTCATGCCGATATTTTGGTTTTTCCAAGCCGATACCTCCTTTTTACGGAATTGATCATGCTTTGATTTTACAATACTAATGTTAAAACTGTGTTAAAATCAGATAAAAATTTGAGTGATTTCTGAGGTAAAAGTTTGAAAAAACATCAGACAACTAAAAGAATAAGAAGGGCGCACAAAACCAAGCCATCTGAAAGTGGCTGAAAAA
>CANRFB010000002.1 GCA_947629785.1 uncultured Clostridia bacterium
TTAACATTTTAGCGGAAGCACCTTTTCATAACCGCATTGGTGCCTTTCGCAGAAAGGCGGATTATAATAATGAAAAAAATATTCGTTCACGCTCCTAAGCAGCTTGCGGAATTGCTTGATAAATTTTTCGGATAACAAAACAGCAGAAAGTTTAAAGGGTCGCCATATCCTTTAAACTTTTTTACATTTTATGTAAAATTGCAAATTTCAGAAAAAATTTTAAAATAGGTATTGACAAATGATATTATACGCTGTATAATATAATAAAAGATAAAACAAAGGAGGAATTTTATGGCTTTTCCTGTCAGCGCCGCTTTGCTGGACGCACTTGTGCTTTCGGTAGTTTCCAAGGAAGATACTTACGGTTATAAGATAACGCAGGAAATACGCGAAGCTATGGAAATGTCCGAGTCCACGCTTTACCCTGTTCTCAGGCGGCTTATGAAAAATGAATTCCTTACAAGCTACGATCAGGAATATATGGGTCGGAACAGAAGATACTATAAAATTACGGACAAAGGCACCGAACAGCTTAAAATTTATCGGGACGAATGGCTTATATATGTGGAAAAGATAAGCAGCCTTATTTCCGAACAAAAGGAGGACAACCAATGACACGAGCCGAGTATTTAAAAGAACTTGAATCCAACCTTGTCGCTCTCCCCAAGGAAGAACGCGATATGGCTGTCGAATTTTACAACGAATATTTCGAGGACGCAGGCGCGGAAAACGAACAGGCTGTAATCGACGAACTGGGCAAGCCGTTCAACCTTGCAAGAAGCATTATCGGCGAAACTTCCGCGTACAACAAGAGCGAAGTCTACATAAAATATAGGGAAAGCAAACCCATGCCGCAGAACAGCACAGGCGTTTTCGCTTCCTTACAGAAACCCGACGCTTTTGCCAAGGATCCTGATCCCTCCTCCGATACTTCCTTTGAGGAAAAGATAAAGGCAGGGCTTACAAATGACGAAACCGAAAACCGGGACGAAGATATTATGCCCAACGGTTCTCCCTACCGCGCAAATTTCACCTTTGAACGCGACGCCGCGCCGAAATATAACGATCCGCCCAAGAACGAGCCGGGAATGTTCGATCCCTATTACACCCACGCAAATTCCGGAGGAAATAATTCAGGCTATTACAGCGGAAGCAGCAATTCCTACAACTCGCGGAACGACCACACAAGCGCGGGAAAAATACTTTTCTGGATACTGATGTTCACATTTGTTATAATCCCCATAGTGATACCCATTGCATTTGCAGTGATCGTAACGGCTGTTGTTCTGGCTATCTGCGCCGTTTTGTGCATTGTGATCGCGTTCATATCGGTAATTGCAGGATTCATAATGATGATCTCATCAATTTTTGACGGAATTGCCACGGTCGCCATGGGAATAGCCGCAGCAGGCGCGGGAATGATATTATTAGCCGTTACCCTGCTGTTCTTCTGCAAATTCCTGCCTTGGATAACAAATATCATTTTTGTCCGCAGAAAAAGGAGGGAAGTCTGATGTTCAGATTCTGTAAAAAGCTCATCATCTGGGGAATTCTTCTCCTGATAGTGGGAGTGGGCATTACAGGCGGATTGTTTGCTTCGGGAGCGATAGATGATGTTCCCTCTATCCCGCCGAACGCCGGCAACAGCCATTATGAAACAACGGCAACTTACATGGAAGAAGCTTCGGACAATTACTTTGACGACAGCAATTTATTATTCCAAAGTTCGGACGAAAGCATTACCGACATTGACGTTTACATCTCATCGGGATCGTTTTCCATTGTCACAGGCGACGAATTCAGCGTTGCCGCATATAATGCCGATGTCAGCAAGATCGCTGTAATTCCCGACGGTGAAAAGCTTTCCATTGAATATAAACGTGATTTTTTTGAAACGTTATCTTCTGACCCCGCGGCGATAGTTCTCACCGTTCTGCCGACGACGACATTCAAGAATATTTCCATTGAAATGGACGCGGGGCAAATGTATATTTCGGGATATGAAGAACCGGAATTTATTTCCGCCGACAAGCTTGATATTTCATTGAACGCGGGAGAACTTACCATGGATTCCATGAACGTAAAGGAATTTGCCCTTGATATGTCGGCAGGAAATGCTTTTATAACAGATCTTACCGTATCGGATAAGGCTGACGTCAACGTTTCAATGGGAGAATGCACGTTCTATGTCAGCCATCTTGCAAATGCCGTAATAGATCAGTCCGCAGGAAATATGTATTTTAACGACTGCACTCTCACGGGAGATACCAAGATCGATATGTCCATGGGAGATATGCAGTTCTCCGGTATGATAAGGGACAACACAAATATTGATATGTCGGCGGGAGAAATTTATATGTCCGTAACGGGATTTGCTTCGGAATACAGTGTAATTACCGACAGATCCGCGGGAACGGTATTCATAGACGGTTATGAAAAAACGGGAAGACACACCGAATCCGTTGTTGACGATCCATTGGGAACAATAAATATTGATATATCCGCAGGCGACTGCGAAATTAATTTCACGGAGGGATAAGTTATGAACAAAAAACTTATGAGAAGCGAATCGGACGCAATGATTTTCGGCGTATGTTCGGGGGTGGCGCATTATTTCAACCTTGACCCCACAGTAATACGCCTCGGCTGGGTGATATTCTGTCTGCTGGGCGGCAGCGGTATAATTGCCTACATTATCGCCGCAATAATCATGCCAAGCGACAAGATACAATAATACTGAGCCAACTTCTCCATTATCATACCTCAAAAAAGGCCCTGCCGGTTTTAAATCGACAGGGTCTTGATCTTGTCGAAAAACATATTTAAAGCATAATTTAAGTTTGTTTTGAAACAGTCCACCGGACTGTTTCAAAAGGCAAAAAATAAATAACTTGCTTATTTCAAGGGGGCGCCCTCTACGTAGGGCAGCCCCCTCTTGCCGCCTGCGGCGGCAATTCACCCCTTGCGGAGCTTTTAACGTATAGGGGAGTTCCGCCGTCTGCGGACGGCGGCGGGGGCTCCGCCCCTCGACCCCGCAGCCTTGAAAGGCTGGCGAACTTTTTATGAATTTTGCGCTTCGCGCAAAATTATAATACTTTTTCAACAGACTGAAGACCCTGCCGGTTTTAAATCGACAGGGTCTTGATTTTTATTACATATCTGCAAGCTTTGAATAAATATCCTTGACAGCGGGATAAATTTCATCATAGAGACGGAAATATTTTTCATATGCCGAAGCGTTTTCCTTGATAGGCTTCTGAACTTTACCCACGCCAACGATCTTTTCGCAGGCTTCCTGAACCGAATTGTAAACTCCCGCGCCCACAAGTGCTAATATTGCAACGCCAAGTGCAGGACCTTCCTTTGAGGAAGCCGTTTTAACGGGGCAGGAATACAGATCCGCAAGCATCTGCCGCCATAAATGTGAAGTTCCTCCGCCGCCGCAAGCCATCATATCCGAAACGTTTATGCCCATTCCGCGGCAGATCTCCACGCAGTCTCTAAGTGAATACGCAACGCCCTCCATTACCGCGCGGAGCATATCTTTCTTGGTGTGGATAGCGGAAAGCCCTATAAACATTCCTCTTGCGTCCGGATCAAGGTGAGGAGTTCTCTCGCCCATAAGATAGGGAAGATATATAAGGCGGTTCGCGCCGATAGGAACAGTCTCCGCTTCTTTATCCATAAGATAATATTCGTCAACGCCCATAAGCTTTGCGGTATCCTTTTCAGCCTGACAGAAGTTATCCCTGAACCACTTTAAGGAAAGTCCCGCCCCTTGGGTAACGCCCATGATATGCCATTCCCCGGGAACGGCGGCACAGCAGGTATGAACTCTGCCTTTCGGATCTATGGAAACTTTCGGAGTATGGGCGAAAACCACGCCCGAAGTTCCTATAGTGGTGAACGCTTTTCCCTCGGTGACAACGCCTGTTCCCACCGCAGCGGCGGCATTATCGCCCGCACCGCCTACGACTATGGTTCCTGCCGCAAGACCGGTAATTTCAGCCGCAGCCTCGGTTATCTTTCCCGTTACCTCGCAGGACTCGTAAACTTTTGCAAGCATGGACATATCGATTTCAAGAGCTTTGCAGACTTCCTCACTCCAGCAGCGGTTTGGAACGTCCAAAAGCTGCATTCCCGAAGCGTCCGAAACTTCCGTTGCAAACTCTCCTGTCAGTTTATAGCGGACATAGTCTTTTGGAAGAAGAATATGGCGGCATTTATTGTAATTTTCGGGTTCGTTGTTCCGCACCCAGAGAATTTTTGCCGCTGTCCAGCCCGTAAGCGCGGGATTTGCGGTAATTTCAATAAGTTTTTCCCTGCCGAGCTTCCGGTTCATTTCGTCAACTTCCTTGGCAGTTCTCTGGTCGCACCAGATTATGGAACGGCGGATAACATCGCCCTTTTCGTCCAGCATAACAAGCCCGTGCATCTGTCCTGAAAGACCTATGCCCACAATATCGGTATTAACGACTCCGCTGTTTTCCAGAACGGTCTTTATTGTGGAAACTGCGGCATTGTACCAATCCTCCGGTTCCTGTTCGGCATAACCGTTTTTCGGCTGATACATGGGGTACTCTACCGTCGCGGAAGCGATGACCTTTCCCTCCTCGTCGAAAAGAACGGTTTTCGTACCGCTTGTTCCGATGTCAATACCAATTACATAGCGCATAAATTTTTCCTCCATAAATTTATTTTAATCGAGCATTTCGGGTCTGTCAATTGAATACACCGCGCAGAAACGATCCGCTTCATAATGGAAAATCGAAAGATAATAGTCCCCCATATCCCAATAACAAGCGTCGCTGTTTCCCAGTTCGTAAACAGGCGGCGAATTGAATTTATCCGTAAAATATTTGGTAACGGCTGAAACCTCGCCGTATTCCTCCGTAAAAAGATAGCCGTAAGCGGTCAGTTTGCCGTTTGTAAACTCGTACATATCGTCATAGTAACCTGTAGCTGCTTTTGTAAAAACACAATACTCCGTGTCCATGGGTATGCCGAGCACATAGGTATTATAACCGTATGCTTCATCGGTGTCAAAGCCCTCGCCGTAATAGGACATATCAATAACTTCGATGAAATCTTTCAGTTCCAGTCCGAATTCTATGGCAACTTCATTTGCGCGTCTGCCGTCAGAATCGTAATAGTACAAAGTATTCCCCACTCGCAGGCAGTAATCGGCAGCCATTTTCCCGTCAGATTTGAAATAATACGAGCCGTCGGGGAAATTTATCCGCTTGTTCTTTGCCATTACGCCGTCTTTGTCAAAATAATATTTTGTGCCGTTCTTCATTTTCAGCCAGCCTGTTTTGCGGACGCCGTTTGGCTGAATGTAATAGGTCTTTTTGCCTATATTCAGAAATCCCTGTTCCGCCTGATAACCGCCGTCGTAAATATAGGAATAGCCGTATTTTGTTTTTTTCCACGTGCCGGCATACGCTGTCACGGAAAGCGCCGCCGCGGACATTACAGCGGCTAAAAACAGCGAAATTATCTTTTTCATAGCGAACTCCTTATATAATATCAGTTTTTACTGTTATATTCGTCTTTTAAAATTGCATACGCCGCAAAATCTCCCCATATCGGCTCGCCGTTCTTATCTTTCTGAAAATATGCGCTTTTCAGAAAAACGCCCTCTTTGCGAAGCCCCGCGCGTTCAAGAAGTTTTATGGAACGTGTGTTGAGAACGTCCGCTTCCGCGTATATCCTGTGAACGTCCATTTCCGAAAAGGCGTAATTCATAACGCCTCTGACCGCTTCAAGAGCATAGCCGTTTCCCCAATATTTCCGGTTGAATGAATATCCTATTTCCCAAGTGCCGAAAAACTTCTTATCCTCAAAATAAATTTTCCCGATAAGTTTTCCCGTTTCTTTTAGTATCACGGCAAAGAAGCGCTCATCGCCCGAAAGCTTTTCCGCTTCCTTTACCGCGTTTTCATATGTAAATGTGTCATAAGGCTCAAAATAACTTGTTTCTTCGTCCGTGAGAATTTCCGCAAAATCCTCCCCGTCGGAATTTTCAAACCGGCGCAGACCAAGCCGAGTTGTTTCAAAAATAAAGTCTTTCATATAAAATTTCCCGTCTGTATTCGGGGAAACCGCTTTGCACGGTTTCCCCGAACAATTTCAGATCAAAGGCTGAACATAATATTATTGAGGATAGACTCAAGCATTTCCTGTCTGCCGCTGGTGAGGGAATCGGTAACTTCGCCCTTTTCAAGAGCATATTTTTCAAGGTCTGCAAGAGTCGCCTTGCCGCTGATGATGTCCGCGCCTATGCCTGTATTCCATGAAGCATAACGGTCGGCAACGAACTTGTCAATTCTGCCGTCGGAGATCATCTTGTCGGCGATTTTCAGACCGAGAGCGAAAGTGTCCATACCCGCAATATAGCTGTGGAAAATATCCTCCGGCGTGTAAGAACCGCGGCGGGCCTTTGAGTCGAAGTTCAGACCGCCGTTTGTGAATCCTCCCGCTTTGAGGACTTCATACATACAAAGTGCCGCATCATAAACATTTGTGGGGAACTGGTCGGTATCCCAGCCGAGAAGCGTGTCGCCCTGATTTGCGTCTATTGAACCGAAAACGCCGTTGTCCCTTGCAACTCTCAGTTCATGCTGGAAAGTATGCTGTGCAAGTGTGGCGTGGTTAGCTTCGATGTTCATTTTGAAATCCTTATCCAGACCGTACTTGCGGAGGAATCCGAGGACTGTTGCGGTATCAAAATCATACTGGTGCTTTGTGGGTTCCTTGGGCTTAGGTTCGATATAGAAATCGCCTTTATAGCCTATGGAACGTGCATATTCAACGGTCATTTTCATAAGGCGAGCCATGTTATCCAGTTCCAGAGCCATATTTGTATTCAGAAGGGTTTCATAGCCCTCACGTCCGCCCCAGAAAACATAACCGTTTCCGCCGAGCTTTACTGTAGCTTCGACTGCTTTCTTGATCTGAGCGGCTGCATATGCGAAAACGTCCGCAGAGGGGGAAGTTCCCGCGCCGTGCATATATCTTGGGTGGTCGAAACATTTAGCTGTTCCCCAAAGGCACTTTTTGGAGGGATCTTTCTTCATTTTCCCGGCAATATAATCTGTAACTTCGTCCATCTTTGCGTTTGTTTCCGCAAGGCTGCCGTATTCGGGAGAAAGGTCTCTGTCGTGGAAGCAGAAATAGTCAATGGAAAGCTTATCCATTATTTCAAAAGCAGCGTCTACCTTAGCCTTTGCTCTTGCGGCGGGATCTGATTCGCCCCAAGTCTTGTCGGCAGTTCCCACGCCGAACATATCCGTTCCGTCGCCGCCCATGGTATGCCACCATGAAAGGGCAAATTTAAGCTGATCCCGCATTTTCTTGCCGCCGATCATCGCATCGGGATCGTAATACTTGAACGCAAGGGGATTCGTGCTGTTCTTTCCCTCATAAGGGATCTTGCCTATGCCTTTGAAAAATTCGCTCATTGGTTTATCCTCCTTAAAATATGTACATTCCGTACATTAATTTACAAAATTTTCCTTTAAAGTATGGGAGCATATTCCGTCTGTATACTATATATTTTACATAGAAAACGATTAACTGTCAAGGGGATTTTGTAAATTTTATATAATTTACAAAAAACCAACGCCCTCCGCATATCCGCGGAAGGCGTCGGTTTTACAAAGAAAGGAAGTATTGAAAGAAGGAAGTTGTCTTGTTAGTCTTCGACCGGCTCTATCGGAGTTTCGTCAAGAACTATTTCAATGTCGATATTGCCGTTATCTCTTGCAAGGGTAACAGTCATTGTTTCGCCGGGTTTATGGCGGTTTTTAGCGGCTACAAGTCCATCCATACTGCTTATGTCCTTACCGTCAGCCGCAACTATAACGTCGCCCTCCTCAAGTCCTGCCGCCGCGGCGCATGAATCCGCTTCAACGGAAACTACCATTATGCCTGTGTCAACGGGAAGATTATAGTAACGCTGTACTGCCGGAGTAATATCCGTTCCGGTAATACCTATCTTAGGTGTGGAAACATATCCCTTGTTCATAAGTTCGTCAAGTATTGGCATGGCATCGGTTATAGGAATTGCAAAACCAACGCTGTCAACATTTGCACCGCCGATTTTTGAAGATGTTATTCCCACAACTTCGCCCTTGCTGTTAAGAAGAGGACCGCCGGAGTTACCGTTATTGATAGCCGCATCGGTCTGGATAAGCGTCATGGTAGCAGTTCCGCCGTTTGAAAGTTCGGTGGTAAGCTCCTTTTCAAGTCCGGAAATCATTCCGCCGGAAGCCGAAAGTCCCAGTCCCAGAGGATAGCCGAGAGTAATTGCTCTTTCGCCCATGATAAGCTTGTCACTGTCGCCGATAACCGCAGGAATAAGTCCCTTTGCGTCTATTTTAAGAAGCGCAAGGTCCGTGTTTTCATCATAACCGATTATCTCCGCTTCATGTTCGGAATCGTCCGACATGGTAACGACTACCTTGTCCGCCTTGACGGTCTTTGACTCTACATTATATCCGCCGTTGAAAAAGCTGAACGGATTTTCGTAAAAAGACTCCGCTCCGTTTGCGGAAACAAGTTCGTCATATGTGGTCTGGATAACGTGACAGTTGGTAATGATATATCCGTCCGAGGAAAGCACTATTCCCGTAGCCGTACCCTGCTGTTCCGCCTCGGTGAAAGTCGAGGAAATGAACACTACCGACGGCGTGGCTTTCTTGATTATCTCCGAGTCGGTAAGTTCATCGCTGTCCTTGGAATCAATATTGAGAAGATTTCCCAGTGAAGTGTCCTCATCGCCGTCATTGTTCTGGGGGATAGCCGTTACGGTTTCTATGCGGCTCGAAGCTGCCTCTGTTTCGGAAACTTCTTCCGAAACGATCTGTTCGGTATCGCCATTCATTGAATTTGCAATATATGAGCCTCCGAATCCTGCCGCTCCGCCTACCAGCGCCATGGAAAGAACCAGCGCCGCGGCTTTGGCGGCTTTCTTTCCGCCGTTGTTCTTGGGCGGCTCCGGCTCCGGAGTATAGCTTGCGGTGTAAGTATAGTTATTTTCATTATTGTTTTCGTACATATAAATTCCACCTTTTCGCGTCCGAATTATCGGATATGTTTTTTGTTTACATTTACATTGTAATATTATATTGTGTAAAATGTGTGAAATGTCAACGAAAGATATTTAAAATACTGTGTAATTAAAATCAACATTATTTTACCGTAACATCACCGGAAGCCGCCTGTTTTTTCACAAAACAGGTTTCCGACCGGTGATTTCCCCAACCTTTGCCGAAAGCTTTTCCGCGGCTTTGCGGTGGGTAACGAAGTTGGGGTGCTTTTCCGAACCTATGCCGTCCTCGGGCTTCTGAACGTCCAGTCTTAACGTACATACCCTGCTGTCGCCAAGTTCCCGCACCGCGTTTTCAATGTTCGGGAACAGCTCGTCCCCCATCATTCCGAGAGTGCATATTATATACGAATCGGGATTTTTCGTTCTTATGTGCCCGATAAAGTCCTTATATGCCTTTTCAAAGCCCTGCAAGCGTTGGGGAATATCCTTTGTATAGGTCGCGTCGTTAGTTCCGAGGTTCACAACTATCACGTCGGGGCGGAATTTCTCAAACTCCCAAGGAATATGTTCCTCTATGCCTAAAGTTCCCTCAATGCCTATGTCGGAATAATCGTAAAGCATGGGCATTACCCAGCCATCATTGATGTTGCCGTCACTTGTAGAACTGGAATAAACGCCGATACTTGTCCATGAAATCAGATTGAAGTCCGCGCCGAAGCGTCTCGCCGTAAGCGCTGCGAAATTTATGCAGGGATTTTCCGTTTCCGTGCGGAAACCCTCCGTTTCGTCCTTGCCCTCAATACCGAAACCGCAGGTAATGCTGTCCCCCACAAATTCAATTTTCATTCCCCGCGGCTCTGTTGGATAAATTTCCCCGTCCGCGGAAACGCTCCTTATCCCTATCTTATTAAAAGCCGACTCGGAAAGCTTTACTATGCGGATCTTTACCGTTTCCGCACTGTCGCTTTTGTAAATTTCATAATCCGCTGTCCCCGCTCCTACTGCGAAACGTTTCCGCGGCGTTTCCTCGTCATTTACAAAAACAGCCATATAGCCTTGGAATATAAATTTCCACGGCTCGTCAAGAACCCAATCCGTCCACAGTTCCATGGAAAGTTCCCTGCCCGTGAACATGAATTCCACTCCCGAACAGCTCCAGCTGAGATAGCGCGTATTGTCACGGAACAGCGTTCTGCCAAGAACGCGGACTGTTTTATCATCGGCAAAAAACTTTTTCATTGAAATACCCCTTTATATTTTATTCTGAAATTTCCCGTATATCCGCATTTACATAGTCGTTAAAAACCTTGTAAATTTCGGGAAAATCCCTTTTCACCCGCACGGGTTTAAGGTCAAGGTCGGTAAAGCAGTGCTTTGTTTCCCCCGTTGTGAGAAGCGTTCCGTCAGCCTTGTTTATAACTTCATATGAAACGGTCATTTTAAAACCGTTATATTCGGTAATTTTCGGAATTATTATAACTCTTTCCCCGAACCGCGCAGGCGATTTGTATTCGCAGGACGCGCCCAGAACTATTATCATAATTCCCATATCTTCCATTTTGTCGTAGGAAAATCCCACCTGTTCGAGAAAATCCACTCTTGCGTCCTCAAACCAGCGTATGTAATTGGAGTGGTGAACTATCCCCATCTGGTCCGTTTCATAATAGCTTACCCTGTGTTCGTAAAGTTTTATCTTCTGCATTTTATCATTTCCTTTTACTGAATATCTTCTTCCTCAATTTCGGGAACATCATCGTCATAATTTTCCTCGCCGTCAGTTCTGTTTTTGTAGAACACATCATCGTTATTTTCGTAAAGCGTTCTTAAAAGCCTATGCAGTTTATCGGTGGCTGAAACCGTTTCCCGAAAAGTTTCCGTATCCGCGGTATTTCCCTCGCCGCGTATATAAAATATAAGAATGTAGTCGTCTCCCTCGCCGCCCGAAATAATTGCACAGTTCCCCATCGTGTAATAATTCTCCTGCGGGAGGAATCCGTACTTTTCCGCAACTTCCTTATCGGGAAGCTCGGAGGAAAACATATCATAGTCGGCGTTTTTCATGCAGTCATACAGAAAGCTGCCGTTTTCGCTTTCATGGATAAAATTGTATATTTCCTTGAAATATATTGCCGTTTCCCTTGTGGTCATTCTGAACCAGTAATTGTCCTCCGTCATTCTCTGGGGAAGCCCCAGACTTTCGGCGTAATTGTTGAACTTTTCATAGCCGATGTAATTGTAAAGCATTTTGTAAGCGGTATTGTCGCTTTTCACAAGAGCCGCTTCTATGAGTTCCCGCAGAGTAAACTTTGTTCCCACGGGCTTGCCGCCGATAAGTTCCGAAGGGCTGTTGAGCATTTCCTCGGTCATTTCGTATTCCGCGTCAAGGTCCGCGGTCCCGTCAAGAATGCTTCTTGCGTAGATCGCTTTTATTATGCTTCCCGCCGAAAATCTTTCGTCCGCGTTGTATTCCAGACTGCAGCCCGTAAACGGGTCGTAATAAAGATACCCTGCGTCAACATCAAGAATGCTCATTATCGGCTCGATCTCATAGTAATTATCAAAAAACGCATCATCATAAAAGTCAAAGCCAAAGGAGGTAAGTTTAAGTTCATTATCGGGAATATAGCTTTCAAATTCCGCCGCCGCGTTTCCCGCGGGTTTAGTATCGTTTTCGGGAACGGCTTCCGGAACGGCGGGTTCTGCGGTAACGGCTTCGGTTTCCGCCGCGGGCGCGGAACTTTCCGCGCCGAGGCTGACAACGACTTCCGCTTCCGAACCCCGTATACACTCGCTTCCCGCTTCAATATTCTGTGAAATTACAGCGCCTGCGGGGTATTCGGCGGAATATTCCCTGCCGCTTTCTTTTATAACTATAAGGTCTTTGTAATAATCCGCCGCTTCTTCATAGCTGTAACCGATAAGGTCGGGCATGAGAATTTTCTCTTCTTTTTTCTCCTGCCCGCCGCTGTCTTTTCCGAAAATGGTGTAATACCCAATTCCCCCCATAATAAGAAGCGAAACGAGAATGATTATTACGCTTATAAGCTTTTCATAAACTATCTCCGATTTTAACATTCCGCAGACCCTCCATGCAGAAAATTACTCTATTGCTTTTAACGATGTCGCCATATCTATTTTTTTCAGGCGGAAATACAGTGTAATGTTTACCAGAAGCGCAAATGCCAGCGTAAGCGCAGCCGCCGCCAAAAAGCAGTAAACGGGTATTCCCGGCGCGAACATCACCGCGTCCACTTCAGCCGTTTTTACAACGAATTTTTCAAGGAATATCCCCAGAACCAGTCCTGCCGCCGTTCCCATAAGGGTTGAGACCATGTTTTCCCTGTAAATATACGCCGCCACTTCGCCGTCATAGAATCCCAGAACTTTTATTGTGGCAAGTTCGCGGATACGCTCGTTTACATTGATGTTTGAAAGGTTGAACAGCACCACGAACGCCAGCGCCCCCGCCGAAACGATTATTGCCACAACTATCAGCGAAAGACTGTCCACAAGGTCGCGGAACTTGTCTCCGCCGTCCTCCGAATAGGTCACCGCCAGAACATCATCATTCTGCAAAAGCTTTTCCGAAAGTTCGTCCGAACGCTCCGTGTCGGTCATGTCAAGCAGGAACATATTCCCCGAAAATCCGTCCATGCCGAGCTTGTTGTAAGTTTCTTTAGTCATGTATGCGTAATTGAAAGTGTAGTTCTCGCAGATGGCGTCTACTGCAACAGGAACGGCGCTTTCTCCGAAATATACCCTGTCATTCACCGAAACGCCTAAAAGCCGCGCTAACTTTTCGCCTATGATAACGCCGCCGCCAAGCGAAACGGGAGTTTTCCCCACACGTTCATGCAGGTCTATGAAATCCCCGAAATTATCGTTAGTGTCGGGAACAAGCAGGTAAGTTTCGTAACTGTCGCCGTCAATGTTGCGAATGTCCTCGGTGATCTGCATTACAAGCTTGCTTTCGCTGACGATGCCCGAATCTTCACAGTCAGCGGAAACAGCTTCGTAATCGGCTTCTCCGTCGCTGTCGTCAACTGCGGCAATTGCATCATACCTGAAAATATCCCCATATTGACGGTCAACAATAGCGGTAATGGATTCCCGCAATCCGAATCCCGTCAGCAGAAGCGCAGTACAGCCCGCAATTCCTATTACCGTCATAAGGAGCCTTGCCTTGTATCTGAAAAGGTTGCGGTAGGTGACTTTTGTGGTAAATTTAAGCCGTTTCCAGATAAATCCTATACGCTCCAGAAGAATACGTTTTCCGTCCTTGGGCGGCTTGGGGCGCATAAGCTGTGCGGGACAGGAAACAAGTTCCTGCCTGCTTGCGTAAAGTGAGGAAAGCCCCGTGCAAAGGCACGCCGCAACGATACAGCCTATGGCGTAATCCCAGCGGAATTCCGAAATAAGATAGGGCTGGCTGTACATACTCTGATAGCATACGAAAATTACCCGCGGCAGTGTGTTGAAACCTATCAGCAGCCCGATGAATCCTCCCGGTATGCTTGCCGCCATGGCGTAAAGTATATACTGGGAAATTATAGTAAATCTGCTGTAACCAAGGGCTTTGAGAGTGCCTATCTCGGTGCGCTGTTCCTCGACCATACGGGTCATTGTAGTCCAGCATACCAAAGCTGCAACAAGAATGAAGAATATTGGGAAAACCGCCGCTATGGCGTCAACGCGTTCGCAATCCTCGGCATAGTGGGAATAATATGGATTATATTCGCGGTCGAAAACATACCATTCCGCATCGTCCACCGCATCATGAGCTTCCTGCTCCGCATCGGCAATTTCCTGTTTTCCGTCGGAAATCTCCGCGCGGGCGTCCTCAAGTTCCGCTTTTCCGTCCGCAAGTTCCGCTTTTGCATCTTCAAGCTCAGCTTTTCCGTCGGCAATTTCCTGTTTTGCGTTTTCGATTTCCTGTCTGCCGCTTATAAGTTCGGCTTCTGCGTTGTCAAGTTCGGTCTTTGCATTGTCAAGCTGAATTCTCGACTCCGCAAGGGTGTTTTCAAGTTCACGTGCCTGTGCGGAAATTCCCGCCGCATATTGTGAAATTCCTTGTCCCGCCGCCGTTTTTGCAGCATCATCATATCCGACAGGAGTCATCATATAAGCCGTAAGAAGCTGTCTTAAAGTATCGTCCACGGTGAAAAGCCCGCCTGTTTCCAGCGCGGAAACAACTTCATTCACCGCATTTTCGTCCGTAACGGAACTGTTTCCGTAAGCGGAAACTATCCCGTTCAGGTATTCCGCAAGACCGTCAAGGGCGGGAACGGCTTCAAGACCGTTATTATATTCCGTTTCGCCGTCCGCAAGTTCCTGTCTGCCGTCGGAAATCTCCTTTTCGGCGTCCGCAAGTTTCGCTTCGTTCTCGGCAATTTCCGCCTCGCCGTCTGCAATTTCCTTTTCGTGGTCGGCGATTTCCTTTTCACCGTCGGAAATTTCACGCTCGCCGTCCGCAAGTTCCTTTTCCGCGTCGGCAAGTTCGGCTTTGGCGTCGTTTATCTCCTCGTAAGCTTCGTCCAGAATTATGCCTTTCCTATGCTCTATCTGCGTTTCCGCAAGCTTTTCAAGAACTTTGGTATTCTTTTCCACGATGCTTTCGTATTCTTCGGTGTAAGGGTCAACGCCGTCGGCTTCCGCAAGGCTTATGTAAACGTCAGTGTAGATGTCGTAGGCAAAATTTTCCTCGGGAATAAGCAGCCAGCCGTTTATAACGCCGTTGCCTATGGAAGCGTTTCCCCGCTCGTAAGCTATGTAAACCGGAGATTTCGCCTTGCCCACAATTGTAAATTCGGTATTTGAAAGATAATCTGAAATTTCCCTGTCGTCGCCTGTTTTCAGGATTATCTTATCCCCCACATTGGGCGTGGACGCATTGAAGAAGCGTTCGTCCGCTATAATTTCATCGGGTGCTTCCGGAAGCCGTCCCTCCACAAGATAGGGCTTATTTATGCCGCTGTTCGGGTCGTAGGAATAAACTTTCAGAATTTTTCCGTCAAGTTCCCCGCCGTCCGCAACAAGTTCGGCGGAATATCCCGCATATACTTCATCGGAATGGGCGGCATTTTCCGCGGCGGAAACGTCCTCATCATCAAATCCCAGTTCGGAAAGCAGGTGAATATCCGCCAGTCCCTGTTCGTCAAGGTACTGCGCGGAACTTTTTTTCATGTCCGAACCCGCCGCTTTCACGCCCGCAAAGAAGCCGCTTCCGATTGCAATAATTGCAAGTATTGCCAGAAATCGGCTTTTTGTGTTTTTCAGACTGCGGACGGTGTTCAGGAATAGTCTTTTCTTCATGGGCTCACCTCGTTACCACTCGATGGTTTCCACGGGAACGGGGTTTTCGTTCAGAGTGACCCGCGAGACTTTGCTGTTCTTGATTTTAATTACTCTGTCCGCCATGGGAGTTATTGCCTGATTGTGGGTTATGACTACCACCGTCATGCCCTTTTCCCTACAGGTGTCCTGCAAAAGTTTCAGAATGGTCTTGCCTGTGTTGTAGTCAAGGGCGCCTGTAGGTTCATCACAAAGCAGCAGCTTGGGCGATTTTGCCAAAGCCCTTGCAATAGAAACTCTCTGCTGTTCGCCGCCCGAAAGCTGTGCGGGGAAGTTGTTTATCCTCTCGCCGAGACCCACCTGCCTGAGAACTTCCTCCGCGTCCTCCGCATCGGAGCAAATTTCTGTTGCAAGTTCAACATTTTCCTTGGCGGTAAGGTTCTGCACAAGGTTGTAGAACTGGAAAACAAACCCTATATCCTGACGGCGGTATCTTGTCATTTCCTTTTTTGAATAGGCGGCAATATTCTTGCCGTCAACGAATATTTCCCCCTCGTCGCAGGTGTCCATACCGCCCAGCATATTCAGAACGGTGGTCTTTCCCGCGCCCGAAGCCCCCACGATAACGGCGAACTCGCCTTTTTCTATCTCAAAGCTGACGCCGTCCGAAGCCGCAATGGTGACTTCTCCCATTTTGTACCGTTTAAAGACATTTTTGAATTCAACAAAGCTCATTTGGGCAAAATATCCTTTCAGAAAAAATAATTATAATAATTATACCATACTTTTCTGAAAAAGTGTATACATTTTTTATTATTTTTTGTGATAATCAGGTGAAATTTATTCCAAACGTGCCGTTTTTTTGCTTTTTATGGAAACTTCCGCCGCGCCGCATACTTTTTCCTTCAAAATTACATATATCACCGACATGGTGGGAACGCCCAGAAGTATTCCCGCCGCGCCGCCTATCCCCGCGCCCAGAAGTATCGCCAGAAACACCAGCAGCGGCGGAATTCCAAGACTTTTCCCCACCACACGCGGGTAGATAAGATTATTTTCAAGCTGCTGCAGAACTATTATAAACACTATGAACCACACCGCGTCTATGGGTTTTATAAGAAACAGCAGCAGCGCGGACGGAACAGTGCCGATTATTGCCCCCACCAACGGTATCAGCGCCGTAACGCCTATTATCGTGCTGATAAGCAGGGCATATTCAAACCCGAAAAGCTTCATTCCCGCAAAGCACAAGACTCCCAGAACCAGCGCTTCGGTTATCTGCCCCACAACAAATCTGCTGAATGTGGAAAACACCAGTCTGTAGACTTTGCGGAGCTTTTCGTAGCGTTCCCCTGCAAGGCATTTTGCGGTCATGGCAACGGCGCGCTTTATGCTTTCCTTGCTTAAAAGTATATAGATCGACAGCACGAACCCGATGAGAATATCCGCTGCGCTGCCGATAATGTCGGTAGTTCCCGAATATGCGGCTTCAAGCATGGCGGGAATTTTCTCGCCCAGACCAAGAGCGGCGTTTTTCAGGGCGGTGAAAAATCCGAAGCTGTCCCGCCGTTCAAGGACTTCGCAGTATTTCAGGAAATTCCCGTAATACCTGTCCGCATTGTCAAGAAACAGCCGCACGCTTGCTCCAAGCTGGGGAATTACTATCCAGACTATTCCCGTAATTACCGCTAAAAGCAGGATATACGCCGTTCCCACCGAAACAACGGCTGCCGCGCGTTCCCCTGCCCTTTTAAAACGCTTTTTAAAGAATTTCCTGATATATCCGACAGGCATATTCATTACAAAAGCGATAGCCATTCCGATAAAAACAGGCATGAACAGGTCAGCCGTGCGGGAGATTATCCCCATAAAAAATTCGGGTTTGATCGCCGCCGCAACGGCAGCCGCCGCAAGGAACGCCGTAATTATAACGGCTTTTACCGTTTTTCTATCCATAATTCACCGCCTCACTTCACTTATTGTATGTTTGTTTCCCGAAAATGTATGCAAGGTATGATATGGATATTCGGGAATAAATTGCCAATGTTAAAATATTTTAAACTTTTTCATTTCCCCTTGACAAATTTATTAAAATATTATACGATTGTATTATGCTAATAGTACAGGCGAAAGGAGAATTCAAATGCCATGGAATTTTAATTCAAATACGCCTATTTATATACAGATAATAGAGCAGATAAAGTTTTCCATAGCCGTTGGGGAATACAGGGCGGGGGACAAACTGCTTTCCGTCCGCGAACTTGCAGCGGAGGCGGAAGTCAATCCCAACACCATGCAGAAAGCCCTTTCCGAACTGGAGCGGGGCGGGCTGCTTTACACCCAGCGGACGTCGGGAAGATTTATCACAAGCGATGAAAAACTTATAGAGCAGCTCCGCACGCAGCTTGCAAAGGAACAGGCGGAAAATTTTATTAACAAAATGAAACTGCTCGGCTATTCGCCCGACGAAGCCGCGGAATTTCTGAAAAATTATAAATAAGGGGGGAAGAACAATGCTTCTGGAATGTAATAAATTATGCAAATATTACGGCGGCAAAGCCGCGTTAAATAACATTGACCTACAGCTTGAACGGGGAAAAATAATCGGTTTGCTGGGTCCAAACGGCAGCGGGAAAACAACGCTTATAAAAATTCTCAGCGGAATTCTGACTCCAAGCGGCGGAGAAGTGAAAATTTCCGATAAAAATATCGGTATCGAAACAAAAAAAATAGTTTCCTATCTTCCCGAAAGGACATATCTCAGCGACTGGATGACGGTACGGCAGACGCTGGATTTTTTCAAGGATTTTTATGAAGATTTCAGCGAGGAAACTGCCCTTGATATGCTGCAAAAACTGAATATACAGACTTCCGAAAAACTCCGCACCATGTCCAAAGGAACGCGGGAAAAAGTTCAGCTTATTCTTGTAATGAGCAGAAATGCGGAGTTGTATCTTTTAGACGAACCCATCGGCGGCGTTGACCCTGCCGCCCGCGACTATATCCTGAAAACAATTATTTCAAATTTCAACGAAAACGCGTCGGTAATTATTTCAACACATCTTATAAGCGACGTGGAAAATATCCTCGACGATGTAATTTTTCTGAAATACGGAGATATCGTTCTTCATTCCGCCGTTGACGAGATCCGCGAACAGAACGGAAAATCCGTTGACGCGCTTTTCAGGGAGGTGTTCGCGTGTTAAGAAAACTTATAAAATATGAAATTCTTGCCGATTATAAAAAATACGGAATTATGGGAATTGCCGTAATTGCTCTTGCAGTCCTTGCGCTTATATCGGAAAGAACTGCACCGTCTGACGTGTACGGATATTCAAACTTTATTTCGGCTGTTTTTGCAATTTCATCGGTATTTACAATATTTTCGGCTTCGATATTATTGATAGTTCTTTCAACAATAAGATTCTATAAAAGTTTTTTAAAGGACGAGGGGTATTTAATGCACACTCTCCCCGTTCACACATGGCAGCTTATTGCTTCAAAACTTATTGCCGCATATATATGGTTTTTATTTTTACTTATAATTTCCGCGGTTTATGTTACGATATTAAACGGAAATATTACATGGATAACAGATTTTTCCGTGAGTTTCATTGACGGATTTTCCGAAGAAAACTATTATCTCAATCAACTCATAATATCATCATTAATTTCCGTTCTGCTTACCCCGTTCAGTTATCTGGCGCATATTTATTTCAGCTTTGCGCTGGGAAATCTTTTCAGCAAAAACAAGCTTACAATGTCGGTGGTAATGTTTCTGGCTATAAATTTTGCGGAACGTGTCATAACAAGTGTGCTGCTGTCTGCATATCTTACTTCGGTAAAAGATGATACGGCTTTAACGGCAATGACATACAGCAATACATTTCTTTCTGTTATACTTTCGGTAATTTATCTTATTGCCGCGGAAAGGATTTTTGCCAAAAAATTAAATCTTGAATAATTGGAGGAATAAAAAATGTCTCCCGAAAAAATAAACCGTATCAATGAACTTGCGCGGAAATCCCGCACCGCAGCGGGGCTTACGGATCCGGAAAAAGCGGAACAAGCCGCGCTCCGTCAGGAATACCGCGATTCGGTAAAAGCAAATCTTACTTCTCAGCTTGAAAATATTGAAATCGTGGATAAAAAATCGAAAGGAAATTAAAATGCTTAATTTTGATATAAAAAATCTTCCCACGCCCTGTTATATCACGGACGAAAATTTACTTATAAAAAATCTTGAAATTCTCAGAAGCGTTCAGGACAGAACGGGCTGCAAAATTCTCCTTGCGCAAAAAGCGTTTTCCATGTACAGCGTTTATCCGTTAATAGGAAAATATCTTTCGGGAACTGCCGCCAGCGGGCTTTTTGAAGCCCGTCTTGGAAAGGAAGAAATGCCCTGCGGCGAAACTCATGTTTATTCCCCCGCATATAACGAAAAGGAATTTCCCGAAATTATAAAATACGCGGACCATGTGGTTTTCAATACGATCTCCCAGTATGAAAAATTCTATCCGAAAATTCAGAAAAGCGGAAAAAATATTGAAATAGGCATAAGAATAAATCCCGGATATTCCGAAATTGAAACGGATATTTACAACCCCTGTTTTAAAAATTCCCGTCTGGGAACAACCAATCTTCCCGAAAAGCTTCCCGCCGGAATAAGCGGACTGCATTTCCACACAATGTGCGAACAGGGCGCGGACACTCTCGAACGTACCCTTGCAGTGGTCGAAGAAAAATTCGGGAAATATCTTTATGATCTGAAATGGCTTAATTTCGGCGGCGGACATCACATTACAAAAGAAAATTATGATGTAAATAAGCTTGTGAAACTTGTTCTGCATATGAAAGAAAAATACAATTTGCAGATTTACATTGAGCCGGGAGAAGCCGTTGCTCTTAACGCGGGATTTCTTGTTTCGGAAGTGCTGGACACCATGAAAAACGGCATGGAAATTGCAATTCTCGACACTTCCGCCGCCTGTCATATGCCCGATGTTCTGGAAATGCCCTACCGTCCCATGATAATCGGTTCTGGACAGCCGAATGAAAAAGAATTTACCTATCGTCTGGGAGGACCAACCTGTCTTGCGGGCGACATTATCGGGGATTATTCCTTTGATAAACCGTTAAAGTCGGGAGACAGGCTTGTTTTTTGTGACATGGCTATCTATTCAATGGTAAAAAACAATACATTCAACGGTATGCCTCTGCCCGCGATAATTCTTCATAAAACAAATGGCGAAAATGTCATTGTAAAAAGTTTCGGCTATGAAGATTTCAAAAGCAGGCTTTGACCGAAAGGATGTTTTTATGAAAGCAAGAATTATCCCGACAATTCCCGAGACTGTACTTTCTTACAATATTTCGGGAGAACGCCTTGAAATTCTGAAAAAAGCCGTTTCCGATTCGGGAATGAAGCACACTGCCATTCCCTCCGGCAAAGCAGGAGAGACTATAGGCTTCCTTGCAGGATATACGGGCTTTTCCTCCAACGGCACAAATATTTCCGCTGACGAGGAATGCGTCATATTTTCGGGAATTTCAAGCAAGCGCCTTGATGTTATCCTGAAAAATATGCGGAAAGCGGAACTTGACATTCCTCTGAAAGCAGTGGTAACTTCCCACAACCAGAGCATGAGTCTTGACAGGCTTCTTTCCGAACTGAAAAAGGAACATGATGCAATAAAAAGAGCATAATTTTCCTTGCAGTGTGAAAGTTATGTGAAATCGTATTTTTGCTTGCTTTTTTGTGAACGATGTGCTATAATGTATATATAGTGTTAAACTGACTGCTATTATGAAAGGAAGGATCGAATGGGTTTTAATTACAATTTTTCAACAATTACAAAGGAGATCACCGATTTTGCATCGCTTTGTACCCGAAACGGCGGCATTGACCCCGAACTTTACACCAAATTCGACGTAAAACGCGGTCTGCGCGACCTTAACGGAAAGGGCGTCCTTGCGGGTCTGACCGAAATTTCGGACATTATTTCCTCCAAACCCGACGCTGACGGAAACAGCGTTCCCTGCGAGGGCGAATTGTACTACAGGGGGTACAATATCAACGACCTTGTGAGCGGTTTTATCGAGGATAAGCGTTTCGGATTCGAGGAAATAACATATCTGCTTCTTTTCGGGGAACTTCCCGACGCGGGGGCGCTGGACAGATTCAAACATCTTCTTGCGGACTACAGAAAGCTTCCCACAACATTTGTCCGCGATATTATAATGAAATCCCCCAGCGACGATATTATGAACGGTCTTGCAAGAGGTGTCCTCACCCTTTATTCATATGACGATATGCCCAACGACACGTCGATCCCGAACGTTCTGCGGCAGTCCTTGGAACTTATCGCGCTTTTCCCGCTTATTTCGGTATACAGCTATCAGGCAAAAGCCTACTACCACGACGGCGACAGCTTTTTCATTCATCAGCCTGTTTCGGAATATTCCACAGCGGAAAATATCCTGCATATGCTCCGCCCCGACAGTTCTTTCACGCCCCTTGAAGCGCATATCCTCGACCTTGCTCTTGTTCTCCATGCGGAACACGGCGGCGGAAACAACTCCACATTCACGACCCACGTCGTAACTTCTTCGGGAACGGATACATATTCCGCAATTGCCGCGGCTCTTGCATCTCTGAAAGGTCCTAAGCACGGCGGCGCAAATATAAAAGTTACCATGATGTTCAACGACATGAAAGACAAGCTTTCCGACTGGGAGGACGAGGACGCTATCCGCGATTACCTTACAAAACTTCTCCACAAGGAAGCATTTGACCGTTCGGGACTTATCTACGGAATGGGACACGCAGTATATTCCATATCCGACCCCCGTGCGTCCATTCTCCGGAAAGCGGTAAAGAACCTTTCGGAAGAAAAACACATGGAAAAGGAATACGCGCTTTACAACAAAATAGAGCGTATCGCTCCCGAAGTTATTGCAAAAGAGCGGAGAATTTACAAGGGCGTTTCGGCGAATATAGACTTTTACAGCGGATTTGCATACAGTATGCTGGAACTTCCCCCCGAACTATATACCCCGATATTTGCAATTGCCCGAATTGCAGGCTGGTCGGCTCACCGGATAGAAGAACTCATAAATGCAAACAAGATAATCCGCCCCGCCTACAAAAGCGTTCAGGAACACAGGGAATATACTTCCCTTTCCGACAGGAAGAAATAACAAAGAAATCCTCCGATGTAAAAAACGTCGGAGGATCTTTGTTATTATGATTTTTTGGAAAATTTCGCCGCAAGGTATTCTTCCTTGTGCTTTTCGTAATATTCTTTGAGGTGTTCGGTTATAGGCACGGAGGAGTACATGGACAGCAGGAATTTCATTTTTTCCTGCCGCTCCGCTTTCTGAGTGCGGATATGTTCTTTCAGTTCCTCATAACGCATAACAATATCGTTTTCCTTGGAGAACCTGCGGACTTTTGCAACGATATTTGTGGAGAATGCCACGTCAATAACAAGTATTCCGTAGAAAAATCCCACGCAGAACGAGAACGCAAGATTCCGCGAGAACCATTCCAGCGCGTTAAGTATATGCGGGTGTATCCCGAAATAATATATTGCGCTGAGAACTGCCCAGAAAAACGAAAATTTCGGGCAGATTATGCCGCCGATATTTCCCCATTCATTGCTGTAATCCCAGAGTTTTATTTTCATGTGCTTTATGAAAATAATTCCCGCGATGTATTCCACGGCTGTTATGCAAAGTGCCATAGCGGCGAAAAGTATTATCTTCCGCCATATGTCAGACTTTATGGGCAGAACATTTTCCAGACCCGCCATGAAGTACAGCAGGCACAAGCTGAACCCGTAAAGCGGCAGACACGGTCCTGCAAGGAAGCCCGGGTTTATCCATTTTTTAGCGGAGAAAAACCTCCTGAAAACCACTTCCAGACACCAGCCCAGCAGACTTCCGATAAAGAACAGGAACGCCGCTATAAGAAATGTTGACATACAAAATTCCCCCGATTACGACAAAATTCTTTTTCAATATAATATCATACCTATATAGAATTTTTTGCGGGAATTTATTAAATTTTATATACCCGTTAAATCGAAATCGGGAGTGTAGCCGCTGTCCGCCGAACTGCGTTCCTGCATGAAGCCTTCAAGACCAAGTTCAGCCGCCCTGTCAAGCAGGAAATTATATTCAAATGTGGATATCCGCCGCGCAATTTCCTTGTGTTCAAAGCTTTTATAAACAGGAACATACTGGCTCATAAGACTTACAAGCACGTCATTTTTCGGAAATGTTCCCGCTATCCATTCAAGAATTTTTTCCGAATCCCTGCGGTGCGACGGAAGCGCAAGATGGCGTATTATAACGCCTTTCTTTATAAGTCCGTTTTCTGTTTTTACAGAACCGACCTGACGGTACATTTCCTTTATCGCCTCGGAAGCAAATTCAAAATAATCCGCCGCGGAAGAATATTTTTCGCCAAGAGAACCGTCGTAATATTTCAGGTCGGGAAGATAAACGTCCACATACCCCTCAAGCATTTTCAGCGTTTCGGGAAGTTCATACCCGCCCGTATTGTAAATAACGGGAACATCAAGTTTCCCGCCGCAGATGTCAAGCGCCTTTATTATCTGCGGAACATAAGGCGTGGGACTTACAAGGTCAATATTGTCCGCGCCCTTGTCACGGAGTTCAAGAAAAATTTCCGCAAGCCGTTCTGCGGAAATCTCCCTGCCGTAATTTTCTGCGGAGATACTGTAATTCTGGCAGTAACAGCATTTCAGATTACAGCCCGAAAAGAAAACCGTTCCCGCGCCGTTTTTCCCCGAAATGCAGGGTTCTTCCCACATATAGAGAAATGCTTTCGCCGCCTTTATTTCCGAGCCGCAGCCGCAGAAACCTTTCCCCGCGTATCTGTCCGCGCCGCATTTCCGCGGGCAGAGTTTGCAGTTATGCAGGTCAGAGTTTTCTGCCAAGAATTTCATTGTAAATCTTCTCCCTGCCGTTAAGCTGTTCGGCGGCGGTGTCAAGCGTCGTTCCTGTAATAAGTTCACCGCCGAGAATACGGGCAATTTCCGAAATTCTCTGCTCGCCGTCAATTTTTGAAACATTTGTGAAAGTGCTGCCGCTGCTGCGAGTTTTCTCAATAAGCAGATGATTGTCCGCCATTACCGCTATCTGGGAAAGGTGAGTAACGCAGATTATCTGACGAGCCTTGGAAATTTGTCTCAGCTTTACGCCGACTTTCTGCGCCGCTCTGCCGCTTATTCCCGTATCTATCTCGTCAAATATCATTGTGGGAATGTCCTCTTTTTCGGCGATAACGTTCTTAATTGCAAGCATTATTCTGGAAAGTTCACCGCCCGAAGCTATCTTTGCTATTGGTTTGGGCGGTTCTCCGGGATTTACGGAAATCATCATTTCCATAATGTCCATACCGTTTGAAGTGAGTTTTCCCTTATTATGTTCAAAACATATTTTAACATCGGGCATATCGAGGAATTTCAGTTCCTCAGCGATGCATTCCGTAAGTTTTTCCGCGGAATTTTCCCGCAGCTCCGAAAGTTTCTCCGCCTTTTTGGTAACTTCTATCAGCAGTTCCTTTTTCCGCTCCGAAAGCCGCTCTATTTCCTTTGAACAGTCCTCCGCAGCTTCCGCCTCGGAAGTGTATTCCTCATATCTTGAAATAAGTTCGCCCAGCGTGCAGGAATAGCGTTTTTTCGCGCTGTTGAGTTTTTCGCGGCGGTCGGAAAGGTAGTCCATTCTCTCCTCGTCAATGTCTATCTTGTCATAAAGCCCCGAAAGTTCATCGCCTATGTCCTGAAGTTCCACCATTGCCGACTCCAGCCGTTCGGAAATAGCCGACAGTTCGGGAAGAATTTCCGCATAGTCGGAAAGTTCGCTGTTTATCCCGCTTATCATTTCGGCGATGCCCTCGCTGTCCTCGTAACCCGACACCGCCATTTTTGAACGCATTATAACGTCCGCAAGCGCTTTGCTGTTGCTTGCAATTACATACTCGCTCTCCACTTCGGAATCCTCGTTTTCGCTATCAAGTTCCAGACTGCCGATGTCATCAATAAATCTGCGGATATATTCAAGCTTGTCCTGCCGTTCCTGTTCGGAAAGAGAAAGCTGTTTTATCTTCCGAGCGGTGCTTTGAAGTTCCCTGAAAGACGTCCTGTAATCTTCAAGAATGTCTCCTAATTCCGCGTAACCGTCAATAATTTCAATATGCTTTTCGGGGTACATAAGTATCCTGTTGTCATGCTGTCCGTGAATGTCAATAAGCGTTTCGCCTATTTCCTTGACGATGGAAACAGGTGCGGTTCGGGAATTTATCCGTGCGGTGCTTCCGCCGTCTGCGGAAATTTCACGGGTTATCATAAGTTCGTCATTTTCGCAGTCAATGCCGAACTCTTTCAGCTTGTCCGAAGTTTCCCCCGAAAGTCCGCGGAACATAGCCGTTACCACGGCTTTTTCACAGCCCGAACGCACTATATCCTTGTTCACGCGCTTTCCCAGAACGGCGTTAATCCCGTTTATGAGTATGGATTTTCCCGCGCCTGTTTCGCCCGTGAAAACGTTGAAATTCCCCGTAAAAGGTATCTCTGCTTTCTGTATGACAGCAAGATTTTCAATATACAATTCGCTAAGCATACGCTATATGTCCTTTCAAAAAAGCTGTATCAGTCCGACAGCACCAATTTCAGCATTTCGGTAAATTCCGCGGCGGCATTTTCGCTTTCGGTAAGCACGAAAATTGTATCGTCCCCCGCAATAGTTCCCAGCACTTCCGAACGGTTCATCTTGTCAAGTGTGGCGCAGACAGCCTGCGCCATTCCCGTGCTGCATTTTATGGAAATCATATTCATGGCATACGCCACGCTTATTACCGAATCCCTGAAAATAGGCAGCGGCGGGAATTCGGGCTTGTGCCGCCGCACGTAAATATTGCCGTTTTCCGAAGCCTGTTTCCGCAGGTCAAGTTCGTTCAAGTCTCTTGACAAAGTGGCTTGCGTAACTTCCATTCCCTCTTTTTCAAGATACTCTTTAAGCATTTCCTGAGTAGTGATAGGATATTTTTCTATAAGTTCAAGTATCTTATCCTGCCGTTTCTTTTTCATCAGAACATTTCCTTTCACTTAATGGGACTCATCAGCTTGTTGTTGACTGCTTCAAAGAACGAGAATCCCTTTATATCTATAAGCCTGAGCGTTTTAGGCGATTTTTCTATAATAAGTTTGTCGTCAATGTACATATCGCAGTTCGACCTGCCGTCTACCGAGAAATACACAGGCGCCTCCGCGGAAAAATGCCGCACTTCCAGAATTCTTGACGCCGTGAATACCATAGTCCGCGAAAACAGCGAATGCGGACAGATAGGCGTTACCTGAATACATTCGGTCTCGGGTTCGAGGATAGGACCTCCCGCTGAAAGCGCATACGCCGTTGAACCCGTGGGCGTTGCGATAACCATTCCGTCCGCCCGTATGGAACTTACCGTCCGCCCGCCCGTGGAAACTTCAAAATCCGTTATCCGCGAATAAGGACGGGCAACAACTATATCGTTAAGCGCCGAGTGCCGTGAAATTTCCCTGCCGCCGCGGATAAGCGCCGCGTCTATCATCATGCGATTTTCAATGGTGAAATCTCCCGTTTTCAACTTGGAAAGATTCTCTAATTCGTCCGATTCCATTGAAGCCATAAATCCAAGCCGCCCCGTGTTTATCCCAAGCAGGGGAACATCATATTCCGAAGCGTATTCAGAGGCTTTCAGAATAGTTCCGTCGCCGCCAATGGCAAGCATGGCGTCACAGCCGCCGATAATTTCCCGCTTGCTGCCGAATTTCACAAATCCCTTTGCGGAAATTTCCTCACGGCAGGAATCGGGAGCGTAGACTTCCATTCCCAGCTTGTAAAGAATATCACAGCATTTCAAAGCCGTTGCAAGAGCGTTCCTCTTGCTGAAATTTGGGTACAGAATTACTTTCATAAAGTTCTCCTTTATTTCATGGCGTTAAAAGCCGCCGAAACTATTTCCACGCAGTCGATAGCGGCTTGAACGCCGCCCTTTTTAAGATATGCTAAATATTCAATATTCCCGTCTCCGCCGCAAATGGGGGAGAACGTCATTTTCCCCGCGGGAAGTCCCGCCGAAAACGCAGACTCCGTAATCTCTTCAAGAACGCGCTTGTGAACTTTCCTGTCCTTGACAATGCCGCCTTTCCCCACATCGGAACGCCCCGCCTCGAACTGAGGTTTTATAAGAGTGACTGCCTCGCCGTTCTCCGTGAGAAGTCCGCTTATTTTAGGAAGAATTTTCTTCAGCGACACAAAGGAAACGTCCGCCGAAATGAAACTAACTTCTTCGGGAAAGCGGTCTATTTCCAGAATGTTCGTACCCTCCATGTTTTTCACCCGCGGGTCGCTTTTCAGGGAATCATCAAGCTGTCCGTGTCCCACGTCCACCGCGTAAACGAGCGCCGCCCCACATTTCAGCATACAGTCGGTAAATCCGCCCGTTGACGCGCCTATATCCGCGCAGATGCGGTCTTTCAGTTCTATCCCGAACTCCTTTACCGCCTTTTCAAGTTTCAATCCGCCCCTGCCGACGTAGGCAAGCTGTTCCCCGATAATTTTTATATCGTCCGTTTCCTCCGCGTCAAAGGATGGTTTTGAAACGTTTACGCCGTTTACTGTCACCTGCCCGCCGACTATCAGTTCCTTTGCCCTTTGTCGGCTTTTTGCAAGCCCCATTCCGGAAATCAGCAGGTCAAGTCTCACAGCTTTCACTCCGTTCCGTGCCCAGCGTTCTGCACATTCCGTCAATGTCCAGACCGTATTCTTTCATGCACTCGCAGACCGAAGCCTGACGGACGAAGCCCTCCACGGCTTTTATTGTGAAATTCCCGCGGAAGCCTTTTTGATAAAGCTTTTCAAGAAGCGCCTTTGCCGCCGCGCCCGAACCTTCCTCGAAGAAGTATATATCATCATATTTCATGCAGATGTCGGTAACTTCCTCGTCTATGGGGAAAATTTTCACCAGTTTGAGAACGTCCCATTCACCCGCCGCACTGTAAAGGTTATGGATTATCCGTCCGTATGAAACCGCAAGACCCTTGCCGCCGTTTTCGGTAAGGAAATACGAATCCGTGTCCTCCGCACCGATAGTAATATCTTCCGTGCCTTTCGGATAGCGGATCGCCGCTATCCCGTCGGTGTGATAAAGCGCGCGTTCAAGGCAAATCTCCAGTTCTGAATAGTCCGACGGCGAATATATAGTTGTATTCGGAACGGTCATAAGCATTGAAACATCAAGAAGCCCCTGATGTGTTTCCCCGTCCTCGCCAACAAAACCCGCGCGGTCTATTCCCAGAACGATATGAGTCCCGTCAATTGCCGCGTCATGGATAAGCTGGTCGTAGCTTCTCTGCAAAAAGCTGGAATACACCGCAAAAACAGGAAGTTTCCCCTGTTTTGCCAATCCCGCCGAAAACGTTACCGCGTGGGATTCGGCAATTCCCACATCAAAGAACCGTTCCCCGTGTTCCGCCGCGAAATTCTGCAAGCCCGTTGCGTACTTCATAGCCGCCGTTACCGCGCAGATATTCTTATCGTTCTCCGCAAGCCGTGAAAGCTTCTGCCCGAAAACGTTTGAGAAAGACATATCCTTGAAGCTTTCCGCGTTGTAGCCCCCTGCCGAGATCGCATGAAACTCCCCGGGATTTTCCTCCGCCGGCGGGAAACCCTTTCCCTTGACCGTGTTTACGTGTACGAACACAGGACGGTGAAGCTTTTTCGCCGCCCGAAGCGCTTCTTCCAGCTCTGAAATATTATGCCCGTCTATAGGACCCAGATAAACAAACCCCATATCCTCAAACATGGTGGAATGATAAAGCACCGATTTCAAAGCGGATTTGGAAGTCTTTATGAACTTTGTTATTGGCTCGCCCACAACGGGAACGTTTCCCAGAAATTTCTCCGTCTGCTTCTTGGCGTCCAGATATGCGGAATTCCGCCTGATAGACGTAAGATACCTTGCAAACGCGCCTACATTTTTGGAAATTGACATATCATTGTGATTCAGAATGATAATTATGTTATCGCCGCTTTTGCCCGCGTTGTTAAGCCCCTCGTAAGCAAGCCCGCCGGTGAACGCGCCGTCCCCTATAACGGCAACCGCATGATGCCTGTCGCCGTTCAGCCTCATTCCCTCGGCAATTCCGAAAGCCGCAGAAATTGCCGTACTGCTGTGCCCGCTTATAAAAGCGTCATGCTCCGATTCTTCGGGGCGGCAGAATCCCGAAATGCCGTCCTTTTTCCGCAGTGTAGAAAATTTATCCAGCCGTCCCGTAAGTATCTTGTGAGTGTAGGACTGATGCCCCACGTCCCAGACTATCTTGTCCGCAGGGGAATGAAATACCCTGTGAATCGCAAGTGTAAGCTCCACCGTTCCCAGATTTGAGGAAAGATGCCCGCCGTTTTTCATGACCGTTCTTATGATTATTTTGCGAATTTCCCTGCAAAGCTGTTCACATTCGGGAATTGAAAGGGTCCTTAGTTCCTGCGGAAGTGAAATATTGCTTATCAAACGTTTGCTCATTTTATATAACAGTCCTTTTCAAAGATGTTTCAGTCAATGCTCATGGGAACGAGCATGGCAAGAAGTATGCCTAAAAGCGCGCCGCCCAGAACTTCAAAAGGCGTGTGTCCCAGATATTCTTTAAATTCTTTTCTCTTCTTGCTTTCGGTCTTGTTTTCGGCAGTTTCTATGCCTCTGTTCTCAAATATCCTGTTTATGTTGTTTATAGCCCGCGCATGAAGTCCCGCAGAACGCCTTACACCCATAGCGTCGTACATTACCACCATTGCAATAATGAACATCAGCGCAAATTCCGGAGAATCCACCCCGCACTGCCTGCACATAGCCACCGCCGCGGAACATACCAGCGCGGAATGTGAACTCGGCATTCCGCCTGCCCCCAGAAGCCTTTCCGGGTCGAATTTCTTTGTCTGCGCAAAATGCAGTACGGTCTTTATTACCTGCGCCGCGCACCATGACACTATTGCAGTGACAAGAACGTAATTATATCCTATATTATTCATTCGGTTTCATATCCTTATATTTTAGTAATTTCTGCTGAGAAGATGTCCGGAAAGCTGTTTCAGAAATCCGTTATCAGGGAATCTTTCCAGTTCGCCGCAGGCTTCCGCAGTAAGCTTTTCCGCATATCTGCGGGAATCTTCCAAGCCTTTCAGCGAAGCATAAGTACGCTTTCCGTTCTTTTCGTCGCTGCCTACGGGCTTTCCGAGAATTTTTTCGTCCGCGGTCATGTCCAGAATGTCGTCTTTTATCTGGAACGCCAGACCGAGTTTTTCCGCGTAACGTTCCGCGGCTTCTATAAGCGGCTTGTCCGCGCCTGCGGAAATACAGCCCATCTTGCAGGCGGCTTTCAGCAGCGCGCCTGTTTTCATGGAATACATATCCAGAAGCAGCTTTTCGTCAAATTCTCCCGCATATGTAGTATCTATCACCTGTCCGCCTATCATTCCCATAACTCCCGTTGCCTTTGAAAGTTCGGAAATAAGCTTGACTCGTGTCTCCGCGGAAAGGTTCCCGTCCTCCGCAAGAATTTCATATGCGAAATTCAACAGCGCGTCTCCCGCAAGAAGCGCCTGCGCTTCCCCGAAAGCCTTGTGGCAGGAGGGTTTTCCCCGCCGCATATCGTCATTGTCCATACACGGCAGATCGTCGTGGATAAGGGAAAATGTATGTACCATTTCCAGAGCGCAGGCCGCAGGAAGCGCGTCCTCCGCATTTTCTCCGCAAATGCGGCAGAATTCGAGTACAAGCACCGGACGTATGCGTTTCCCGCCCGCCGAAAGCGAGTACCACATAGCCTCGATAATATCCGCCTGCGCGCCTGCTTTTTCAAGAACTTTCTGCTTAATTTCTTCAAGGCGGGAATTTACCATGCCCGCAAGCCCGTCAAGCCTTTTCTTCGCAAATCCGTCCATATTTCCCACCGTTTTACGCGTTGCCGTTTCCCGTATCGGGAACATTCTCCACCGTTACGACCTGTCTTGCTTCTTCAAGCCGTTTTTTGCAGTCTGCCGCAAGGGTTATGCCTCTTTTGTAGACTTCAATTGATTCCTCCAGACTGGTGTCATTGTTATCCAGTATTTTTACGATATTGTTAAGTTCGTCCATAGATTCTTTAAAAGTCATTTTAATTTACTTCCTTTCCTATAATTTCCGCGGAAACCTTACCGTCCGCAAATTGTATTTCCGCTGTATCTCCCACCGAGAGCTTTTCAGCCGAATCCATTACCCTGCCGTCTTTATAGACAACGGAAAATCCTCTGCTAAGGGTTTTCATTGGGCTGAGATTTTCAATTGCAACCGTACATTTCATAAAAGCCGTTTCAAAATTATTCAGGCGCATTGAATATTTATCCTCAATGCTTTTTCTGTAAAGATCCAGTTTACCTAAAGATGCGTTCAGCTTTGCTTGATATTTATTTTTAATATTTCCCTCATGACTTTCAATCAGCCGTGAAAATGCTTCAAGCTTCACAGAATATTTTATACGCAGATCATTTTCAGCCGTTTTCAGCTGTTCGGAATTGATCTTCAGCATATTTTCGGGAGAAGCCGCCGTCAGCCGTGTGCAAAGCAGTTCTACGTCCTTATTGTAATTTCCCAGTATCGCGCTCATTCGCATATTAAGTTTGCTCATGACCGAATCAAGCCCGCGGATAATATCCTCTTTATCGGGAACGGCAAGTTCAGCCGCATTTGACGGCGTGGACGCTCTTACATCAGCCGAAAAGTCGGACAGAACATCGTCCGTTTCATGTCCTACCGCTGAGATGATCGGCGTTTTGCAGTTATAAACGCATTTTACAACTTTTTCATCATTGAAAGCTATAAGGTCTTCAAAAGAACCGCCGCCCCGTCCGCAGATAAGCAGATCGAGATTTTTGCTGTCGGCATATCTTATTGCCCTGCAAATTGAAGCGGGAGCTTGCTCCCCCTGAACAAGAGAGGGAAAGACCGTTACTTTTGCTATTGGGAAACGTTCACCGAGTATTCTTTTCATATCCTCAACAGCCGCGCCGTTACCGGAGGTTATCAACCCAATGCTTTCGGGCATTGGGGGCAAAGGCTTTTTATGTTCTTTGGCAAATATGCCTTCTTCCGCAAGACGGGATTTGAGTTTTTCGCAAGCAATATGCAGTTCTCCCAGACCGTCAAGCTCCATGCGGTTTATTATAAGCTGATATTCGCCCCTTTCTTCATATACGGTAATATCTCCCACAGCGGAGACCTTTGAACCGTTTTCAGGGCAGAAATTCAGATACTGATTTCTTCCCTTGAACATTATCGCGTTAAGGGTACAATTCTCATCTTTCAGCTTGAAATACATATGTCCCACAGCGTGTTTAAAAAAGTTGGAAATTTCCCCCGAGACCTGTATATTTCTGAACCCGCCGTCCTCTAACCTGCTTTTTACGGCTTGGGTGACTTCCGTTACCGTCATGTAATTTATGCACTTCCTTTCAATGCCGCAAAAACTGCCGTTCCCGCAGCGTTGTCGCAGGAAAATTCAGGTTCCGCAAAATATGCGGAAAAATCCTTTTCCAGTTTGTTTCTTATGATTCTGTCAGACATTACCCCGCCTGCAAACACAACGGGAAGCTGTCCGTATGTTTTCAGAGCATAAGCCGTCATCTCCTTTACCGTCATGTAAATGTATTCCAGACAATAAAGCGCCGTATCCTCGCGTGAAGCGCCCTTGTCCAGCATTGTCCTGCACTTGTTTTCCAGTCCCGAAAGACAGCAGTTCCCATCGCGGATTACAGGCTTTACGGAAAATCTTTCCCCGCTTTCCGCCGCAAGGGCTTCAAGCTGTTTGCCGCACGGGAAATCCAGTCCCAGCATAAGCCCAACCCTGTCCACGGCTTGTCCCGCTTTCAGGTCAAGGGAAGTGCCTGCTTCGGAAATTTTCAGGATATTTTCCTTATCGGGTTCGCAAAGCAGACAATCGGTAGTTCCGCCGCTGACATGGAACGCTATGAACCGCTTCTCCGCAAGTTCAAGCATTCCCGCCGAATAAAGCGCCGCAAGAATGTGTCCGACTTGGTGGGAAGTTTTGTAAACGGGGATCCCGCACACCGCCGAAACGGAATCCGCCAAGCCCTCTCCGCAAAGGAAACAGGGCATATACGAACCCTCAACGTTCCGCGGACGTACGGAAACGCCTATCCCGTCGGGAATACCGTTCATTTCCGAAAACACCCGTTCCATCACTTCGGGAAGCTGTTTTGTGTGGTGGAAAACCGCATCGCTCTGCCGCAGACCCGCTTCGCCTTTCCTGACGGGCAGAAGCTTCCCCGCCGTGACAAGCCTGCCGCTTTCCGTATCGTACAAAGCCGCCGAGGTGGTGTAGTTGCTGGTATCAATCCCCAGAAACTTCATTTTTTCTGCTCCTGAAAAACGCTCCCAGCAGTCCGTTTACGAACTGAACGTCCTGCTCGTATGCGAATTTCTTTGTAAGTATTACCGCTTCGCTGATAGCAACGTTATCGGGAACGGTATCGTCAAACATCATCTCATAAAGGGCTATCCGCAGAATGGACATGGAAACTTTCGGAATACGGCTTATCTGCCGCTTCTCGCTGAATTTTGCAATTACTTCGTCAAGCTGTTCCGCTTTTTCGTCCACAGCCTTGAAAAAATTTTCCGCGTCCTCGTTTATCTCGAAAAGATCCGCTTCGTAAGCCGTGTCCAGAATGTCGTCGGCAGTGCCGTCGCTGAACATCTTTTCAAACGTGAGGAAAAATACCGCTTCTCTTACTTCACTTCGTTTCATTTGTAAAAAACTCCCAACTCATTTTATAACGCAGAAAAGCAAGCCCGCTCAGAACCGCATTCAACAGAATACGGTATAAGAGAGCCTGCTTTGCGCATTATTCCTTTTCAAAAATAATATCCTTTACGAACACGCTTACCTTTGTAACGGCTATTCCCGTCATGTTCTGGACGTCCTCTTTGACCTGTTTCTGTATCTTTTCCGCGGCTGTCCGCACCTTGCAGGAATCAGAAACTATAATGCTTACGGCGATTTCCGCCGCGCCGCCGTTCATGCGTATCCTTACGGGGCTTTTCTCCACGCTGAACAGGAACGGCACAATACATTTCTTGGAAACGGCAAAGCCTCTTACGCCCTCAACGCCGTTAACGGCGGATTCCGTTATCTTGGTTATAACGTCCTCGGATATTTTAACGCTGTCAGTCTTTCCATTTTTGCTCATTTAAAAATACCTCCGCAATTGCGGCTGACAGGAAAATTCAGGAAGTCAGCCTTTCAAAAAAATCATATACAATACTATTATACCAGATTTTTTTGAAAGAAACAACTACTTGACCTCAAAAATTCTAATATTTTCTGCGGGAATTGTCACCTCTGTTAATAAAATGTCTTTAATTTGCGCTGCTTCCGAGGGAACGAGCCCCTCCGACTTGACAACAATGTTAGCAGTAGAACCGTTGAGATAGACCACACAGTCGTCAAAACCCTGCGCTTTGATAAGATTTTCTATAGTGCTTTCGCTTTCCGACAATTTAGAAAGATTTACCGCTTCGTTGGTATAGGAAACGGATTCCTCGTCGGAAAGGTCGCCGCCGCCAAGGATAGTGGAAAGAGTTTCCACGGCTTCGTCACGGGAAGTCATTCTTGCAAGGCGCACCTGCGCGAAATAGTCGCTTTCGCCGTCGGAATTTACGAAAGCCGCGTCGCCGTAATTCACTGCTTCGGTGCTTTCCGCGTCCGCGTCTGCGGTGGAAATATCCTTATCCGCCACGGAAAACGCGTAGTTCATGTAGATCGCCGCGCCGAGAATAAGCGTAAGGCAGGCAAGAATGATATGTTTTTTGCCGATGATAAGATTGGGTTTTCTCATAGAATTTTCCTCCTATTTCATTTCTGCCACATAAATTTTATTTGTGGGGATACTCAGCGCCGTTGACACGGCAAGATAAACTTTTTCGCATACCCGCGGGTCATCGCCTCCTTCGCAGACTATCAACACGCCGCTTACGGCGGGATTGTTTATTTTTTGGAGAAGCGCCTCCTCTTGGGAGCCGTTCTCTATAATGACGTAACTGTTCTCCGACTGTGACGGACTGATCTTTTGTGTTTCCGCGTAAACGTACTCCTCTGTAGATTTAATGGTAAGCATTACCTTTGCTTTTCCCACGCCCTCTATTTCGGAAAGCATGGCGCAGAGCCGTTCTTCTGTACCTGCGGCGTAAATATCCGCGCTTTCAAAGCTTATCTTATCGGCGGGGCGGGGTTCCCGTTCGCTGTCCTCTCCCGAAAGATCCGACAGGGCGATAATTATCATCAGAATTATCCCCGACGCCGCGGCGATTTTCAGGAAAAGCGGCTTTTTGACAAGTTCCTGCATTTTGTCAAGAAATTCCTGCAAGTTCATCACCCTTTTCTTTGATTTCCGAAACGATTTTAACGCTGCCGTTCACGGCGTTTCCTATACAATTTTCGGCGTCCGCGATCTGCCGTTCATTATCAAGAACAAGCCTTATCTCACTAATAGATATGCTGCCGTTTTCGGAAATATTAATACTTGTCTCGATTTTTTCGGGATAAATATCCAACTTGCCAAGTTCTGTTTCCAGAGCCGCGCTGATATTGCTTTCCACCGAACGGATAAAGTACCCGTATGTATTTTCGCTTATCTCCTCGAAATTTCCTGTACTTCCGGAAACGGAACTTTTCAGTGCGGAAAAATCAAACTTCCCGCCGAGAACGGGTTTCAGAACGCTTAATATAAAGATAAGCGAAAATATGATCTTCATCTGCTTCCCGAACTTTTCCGAGGGGTACAGCGACCCGAAAACGGTTATCACTATCCCCAGAAAGCAAGCAGACGCAGAAACAAGCCTAAAAACGTCCATAGCTTTTCTCCTCATTTTCCGAAATTGAGAGTTAAGAGCAGGCTCAACCTATTCCAGAGTTGAGAGTTGAGAGTTAAGAGTTAAGATGTTGACATAAACCGTTAGTGTTCTTTTCACAACTTAATTTTGCCGTATAATTTTACAGCTATTAAAAATTGAAAACAGGGACATAAGCGTTACTGCAATATCTCAACTCTCCACTCTCAACTCTCAACTCTTTGCAGCAGGCTCAGCCTGCTAATTACGCATTACGAATTACGCATTACGAATTAAATTGCGAGTCCTACAAGCATAAGTATCGCCGTGGAAATTATAAGCATTACCGAAAAGGAGACCAGTATGCTGAAAACAGCGGAAAGGATCCAGTTGGTGTTCTTCATAAGCACTTTCAGACGGGGAACGCCGAATAACTCCGATACCACCCCCGCCGCCATGAATATCAGCTTCATAGCCGCCGCTTCCAATATGGGCGGAAGTATCATTATGAATATGACCGCTATCCCGAAAAATCCCACTCCGCCCCGAAGCAAGCCAAGACTGTTCTTGACGGTGGTGTAAGTGTCCGCCACCGCCCCGCCTATCACGGGAACAAAATTGGACACCACGAATTTTGCCGCCTTTACGCCTAAAGTGTCCGCAGACGCGCCCAGAATACTCTGCAAGGACAAAAGCCCCAGAAATACGGTCATTATGAATCCCAGCACGAATGTTACCGCGTTCTTGACCGCTTCGGTTATTCCCGAAAGGTGAAAGTCAGGGTTAAGTGCTTCAACTATCCCCATAGCCATGCAGACAGAAAGCGCGGGCACGATTATTTCTCCCGAAAACTGCACCGAGATCTCCGCCACAAGCACTACAAGCATATTGTATACCACCGCCGAAGTGACGCTTCCCGAAGATGCCGTTATCCCCGCAAAAACAGGCACATACCCAAGCATGAACATTCCCCCCGAATCAAGGGCTTCCGCCGCCGAGGAAATGCACTCCGACACCGCCCCCGAAATTACCCCCACCGACACCAGAACGCACACCGCCCCGAATATTCCCGAAAGGGGCTTGCTTGAAATGCTGTCCTCCATGCTTTCCACCACAGCCGCCGCAGCGATGACCGCAATAAGCGAAGCAAGAACTTTCAAAGGGCGCACCATGGCTTCCTTGAACTTGTCCCATATGAATTTCATAACTTCCGCAGGGGTAACGGCTGTCATGGCATCGGTGTTTTCGGGGGAAAATCCCCGCTCTTCCACAATTTCACGGACTTCGGGTGAAAGACTGTCTCCGAGGCTTTCCGTGTCTATGCCTAATTCTTCGGAAATTTCCCGCATTTCCGCGTGAACGGACATTCCCGTAAATAACGGAAATGCAATAAAGCAAATAAGCAGAATTATCAGCGATTTTTTCATATCCGTTCACCTAAATAAGCCCGTCCACCAAGTCGGCAAGGGCGTCGAACAGCGGCAGGGCAAGAAGCATAAGCGAAATTTTCCCCGCAAGTTCCGCATGGGAAGCAAGGGCGTTTTCCCCGCTGTCCTTGCAGATGTCGCAGGCAAACTGGGTTATGTAACAGATCCCCATAGCTTTGAAAAGTATGGTAAGATATTCCTTATCCGCGCCCGCTCTTGAAAAGATGTTCCGCACAGTCTCCGCTATGGGGGAAATATATATCAGCACCGCCGACATTATGGAAGCCGCCGCCGCGATTTTTATGTAAAGCGCATACTCTTTCCCCTCGCTTGCAAACAGCTTGCAGAGTATGGCGGAAATTATGCAGAGTCCCGCTATTGATACAATTTTCACGTTTATCACCAATTTTCAGAATCCGAAAACCGTTTTCACAGTCTCGAAAAGCGCGGAAATTTCGTTGATTATCATGGCAAGAACTACTATCAGTCCCGCAATTGCAACCATCATGGCGTATTCGTCCCTGTCCGCCTTTTTCAGAAGCATACTGAGAACGGCGACTATTATTCCCACGCCCGCTATTTTAAAAATCAAATCAAGTTCCATGCTCCCGCCTCCGTTCAGACAAGCATTATTGCTATGAATACTCCCGCAAGCACGCCGAGAGAACGGTACAGCTTGGCTTTGCGGCGGTATTCCTCCTCGGCGGCGGAAATGGCGGAATTCAGTTCCGCCTGCCGCAGTTCCAGCGCGGAAAGCTGCCCTTCCAGATCGCTTGTGCCGAGTTTTCTGCCAACGTCCGAAAGCAGTTCCGCATCGCTTTTCTTCAGACCTTTTGGAATGTTCCGCTCCACGGCTTCGCACCACACTTGCTGAAAGGAATTATCCGCCGAAAATTTCGGTTCACCAAGGAAAGCGAGTTCCGCGAACCGCTCGTCTCTGCGGAGAGTTTCCAGAATTTCATATACAGTTGCGGAACGATATTTTAATAGTATGAAAATTTCTTCAAGCATACAGCTTATACGTTTAAGGGAAATTATGCGGTCTTTCAGCGCCGCCGAAAAGTATATCCCGCAGCAGGAGGCGGTAAGAACTATCCCGCCTATACAAATAATTTTAAGCATGACGTTTTTCCGCTCCTTTCCGTATTTCCGATACTTTCCCGTCGCCCGTCAGCAGGACTGCGCAGTCAAAAATGTTTCTGTCTATCCCCTTGCGTTCAAGCTCGTCCAAGCTCGCCGCGTGGACTGTCGCCGCAATATACACTCCGCTTAACGCCGCCGCCCGCAAAGCTTCAAGGTCGTTTCCTATCTCGTCGCAGATGATGACCTGCGGCGACATTACGCGGATAGCCGTCATTATTCCGCGGAATTTATCATAGCCGTCAAAAACATCGGTGTTTAATCCGATGTCATTCTGCGGCACACCATTCCAAACCGCCGCCAATTCTCCCCGCTCGTCTATAAGCGCAGTCTTGAAATATTTGCCGAGATTACGGGAAATATCCCGCAGAACGGTGGTTTTCCCCGTCATGGGCGCGCCCGCAATAAGCAGATTGCAAAGACCGTTTCCGAAAACGTTTCCGCAAAGCTCGTCCGAACAGCCCCGCACTTCCCGCGCGATACGGAAATTAAGAGAACCCACATTCTTCACCGAACCCGAAATATCCGTTCCGCATATCCCCACGCGATGCCCGCCCCGAAGTGTAATGAAACCCACGGCAATTTCCCGCTGAAAGCTATGCACGGAATACTGGCAGACCGCTTCAAAAGTCCGCTTCACGTCCTCCGCGGAAACGTTAACTGCGCTTTCGGGACGGCAGACAAGCTGTCCGTTTCCGTCTATATAACGTATGGAATTGTTTACCCAGACGCTTGCGGGGCGATTTGCCCGCAAACGTACCTCGCGGATATTCTCAAAAATGTCCGCGGGAATGTTCCGCACCGCCCTGCCCGTTTCACCGCCGAAATAACTCACAATCTCGTCTTTTTTCACTTCCTGCCGCTCCTTTGAAATTGATATATTCAATACTATGCGGGAACGCAGGGAGATAGAACAAGCTGCGGTCAGCAAAAAATATGCAAAAATTGTTGCAGTATTGAATAAAATGTGGTATAATAAGTTTGTCGGGAGTCTCACCCGAACGGTCATCACTGTGTGAAAGGAGATATGTTCCCTGACGGAACATTACCGTTATTATGGCAAAACTAAAGGTTGCCGTCCTGTTCGGCGGCGTTTCAAACGAACACGATATTTCACTTATTTCCGCAGAAAATATCATTTCTTCCATTCCCGCGGATAAGTATGAAGTTATTCCCATAGGCATCACCAAAAAGGGCAGATGGCTTTTCTACCCCGGCGATGTTTCCTGCATTTCTTCGGGGCGCTGGGAATCCAACCCCGACTGCGTTCCCGCCGTAATTCTTCCCGACCCTATGTACAAGGGCATTTTCAAAATTTCCGACGGAAGCTATTCCCTTGTGAAAATAGACGCGGTCTTTCCCGCCCTCCACGGTCAGAACGGTGAGGACGGTGCCGTTCAGGGGCTTTTAAAGCTTTCGGGAATACCCTATGTGGGCTGTGATGTGCTTTCCTCCGCCTGCTGTATGGATAAAGCCGTAACACATACCATTCTGGAAGCAAACGGCATTGAAATGACCGACTGGCGGTGCGTTTATTCCTCCGAACTGAACAGATTGGAGGACATCTGCGACGGCATAGCCGCGGAACTGGATTACCCGCTTTTCGTAAAACCCGCAAACAGCGGTTCTTCCGTGGGGGCAAACAAGGCGGATTCCTTTGAGGAACTGAAAAACGCCGTGAAACTTGCGTTCAGCCACGACAAAAAGGTTATCGTAGAAAAATACGTCAAGGGCAGAGAACTTGAATGTGCCGTTTTCGGCAAGGAAAACGCCTTTGCTTCGGAAGTGGGAGAAATACGCTCCTGCAACGAATTCTACGATTACGAGGCCAAATACATACTGGGCACTTCGGGATTGTCCATTCCCGCAGACCTGCCAGCGGAAATTTCCAAGGAAATACGGGAAACCGCGGTGAAAGCATTCAAGACCATGGGCTGTTCGGGACTTTCCAGAGTGGACTTCTTCCTTTCGGAGGACGGCAAGGTAATTCTCAACGAAATAAACACGCTGCCGGGATTTACCCAGATAAGTATGTACCCCAAGCTTATGGAAAATATGGGAATACCTGTTTCCGAACTTCTTGACAGGCTTATAACTCTTTGCATTGAGGGCTGATATATGAACAACTGCGCTATCGGAGTGTTCGATTCGGGACTTGGCGGACTTACCTGCGTCAAGGAACTGAACCGAATTCTTCCAAACGAAAATATCGTATATTTCGGGGACACTGCCCGTGTCCCTTACGGAACACGAAGCCGCGAAACAATACTTGAATACGCGGAGCAGGACATAAATTTCATAAAAAAACACAGCGCAAAACTTATAATAGCCGCCTGCGGAACGGTCTCGTCCGTTTTAGGCGCGGATAAGAAAGCCGCAGGAAACGTTCCGTTCACGGGAGTTCTTCTCCCCGCCGCGCAAAGGGCTTGCAGCCTTACCAAAAACGGCAGGATAGGCGTTATCGGAACGCCCGCAACTATAAATTCGGGCGCTTACGGGAAAGCCATACGCAGGATTCGTCCCGATATTTCCGTTACGGGAAACGCCTGCCCGCTTTTTGTTCCGTTGGTGGAATACGGCTTTACCGACAGGAATGACCCCATTACAAAACTTGCAGCCGAAAAGTATCTCGCTCCCATAAAATCGGCGGGCGTTGACGTGCTTATTCTCGGCTGTACCCACTATCCTATAATAAAAGAAACCATCGCCGACTATATGGGCGAGAACGTGACCCTTATTTCTCCGAGCAGTGAAGCCGCAAAGTACGCGCTTTCCCTGCTTACCGAAAATAATATGCTTTCGGAACGTTCGGGAAAAGGTGAAAATATCTACTACACTTCCGACAGCATTGAACTTTTCGAGGAAAGCGCCCACGCGTTCCTCGGCGACACCATAGGCGGCGAAGTACATAAAGTCGGCATTGACGAGCTTATTTCAGCGGCGCAGGATCCCGCCTGAAACCGCCGTTCGCGCCGTAATTTTATATTGGAGATGTTTATATGGAAAAAGATGTTACAATAAATCTTAAAAGTGTAAATTCCGTTGACAGTGAAAGTTCCACCATAGAACTTACCACCGTGGGAAAGTTCAGATCCCTTGCTAACGGAGGCTTTCAGCTTAAATACGAGGAATCGGAAGTTACGGGTTTCAGCGGTTCTACCACCTGTCTCTCCATTTTCGGAAACGACCTCGTGAACCTCAGCAGAACAGGCACCGCCCCCTCCGAACTGGTTCTTGAAAAGGACAAAAAACACCACTGCCATTACGGAACGCCTTACGGCGACATGACAATGGGAATATTTACCCACTGTATCGACAACAAAGTGAACAGCGACGGCGGGAATATTTACCTGAAATATACGGTGGATATAAATTCCAGCTACGTTTCAGACAATGAAATTTACATCAGCATAACCCAATAGCGAAAGGATAGATAAAAGATGATAAATCCCATAAAAGAAGCTTCAGACGAGCTTCGCGAAATGCTTATGAGCGCGGTGGGGCGGCTTGTTTCCGAGGGGAAAATAGAAGCCGTTCCCCTGCCTGCTTTCAATATTGAAATACCGCAGGACAAATCCCACGGCGATTTTGCTTCAAATATCGCCATGGCTTTTGCAAAACCGTTAAAGTCTGCGCCGCGGAAAATTGCGGAAATGCTTAATGAAGCCCTTATCCTTGAGGGAAGCTCCTTTGACCGTGCGGAAATCGCAGGACCGGGCTTTATAAACTTTTTCCTGTCAAAAAGATGGTTCTCCAAGGTGGTGGCGGACGTCTGCGCCGAAAAGGAGAATTTCGGACGGACGGACACAGGCGCAGGGAAAAAGATTCTCGTGGAATACGTTTCCGCCAACCCTACAGGACCTATGCACATAGGAAATGCCCGCGGCGGCGCTATCGGCGACTGCCTTTCCTCTGTCCTTGACTGGGCGGGTTACGAAGTAAAGCGGGAATTCTACGTCAACGACGCGGGAAATCAGATAGACAAGTTCGGCAAATCCCTTGACCTGCGCTACTGTCAGCTTTGTTCCGAAAACGGACAGGCTCTTATGAAGAAATTCTCAAATGACGAAGAACTTTGTCAGGCAATTTATAACGATGCGGAAACTTTCCCCATGCCCGAGGACGTTTACCTTGGGGCGGATATAATCGCCCATGCAAAGAAATTCTACGATGAAAACGGCAGTTCCTGCATTGACAAGACCGAGGAAGAACGCCGCGGCGCATTGGTCGCCATGGCGCTTCCGAAAAATATTGCAAAACTCGAATCCGACCTTCTGAAATACCGTATCAGATATGACAACTGGTTCAGGGAAAGTTCCCTCCACAACAGCGGCGCGGTAAAGGAAATTATCGAGCTTCTGAAAAAAAGCGGTCATACTTATGAACAGGAGGGCGCGCTTTGGTTCAGGTCCACCGACTTCGGCGACGAAAAAGACCGGGTTCTGCTCCGGGCAAACGGCGTTCCCACATATTTTGTGCCTGACATAGCCTACCACTACAACAAGCTTGTTACCCGCGGATTTGACAAGGCGATAGACATTCTGGGCGCAGACCATCACGGATATATTCCCCGCATGAAAGGCGCTATGCAGGCTCTGGGAATCGACCCCAACCGTCTGGAAATGCTCATAATGCAGATGGTCCGGCTTGTAAAAGACGGCGAGACTTACAAGCTTTCCAAGCGTTCGGGAAAAGCCGTCACTCTGGAAACTCTCCTTGACGAAGTTCCCATTGACGCGGCAAGATATTTCTTCAACCTCCGGGAGGCAAACTCCCAGTTTGAATTTGACCTTGACCTTGCCATCGAGCAGTCCTCAAAAAATCCCGTTTACTACGTTCAGTATGCCCATGCCCGCATATGTTCCATAATAAGGAATCTTGAAGCGGAGGGACATTCCCTTGAAATTCTTCCCGCCGATAAGCTTGACGTTCTTGAAACTTCCGAGGAGCGGGAACTTATCCGCTATATCGCTTCACTTCCGAACACGGTGGACATGGCGGCAAAAGACTATGACCCCGCAAAGATAACAAAATACACGCAGGAACTTGCGGCGCTTTTCCACAAATTCTACGATAAATGCCGCATAAAGGACGCGGAAGAACCTTTGCTGAAAGCCCGTCTCTGCCTTTGCCAAGCAGCTAAGACCGCCCTTAAAAACACCCTTGATATGCTGAAAATAGATTGTCCCGAAAAAATGTAAAGGAATTTTTCAAATGGCCATTTTTATAGAATGTGAATACTGCGGCACGGTTTTCGACTGCGAGACCGAACGCGTCTGCCCCAACTGCGCGGCAGTTCCCGATATGGAACGCATTTCCGCCGCCCGTCAGGCGGAGGAAAACAAGGCGAAAGCCCTGCGGGCGGAAGTTCATACCGCCAAAATGGAAGAACTTGCCGCACGTGCAAAGCTTAAAACCGTTCCCACGGGGAAATTTATGACCAAGCTTATAAAACTTATCCCGCTGTGGGTGGCTATTATCCTTATCTGCGGAATAGTTCCGTCAATCGTCAGCGCCTCCGTTTCGGGAAGTATAAAAAGCAACCTGCAAACCGTAGACAGCGCGGAAATTACGGAACACGAGTTCGGAGAGGACGTTTCCTGCGGGGATATGTTCACTATTGCCGCTGACGGGGCGTTCTTTGCGGAAAGCGACGCGGTAAAAGCACTTCTGCCCGAAAATGTGAAACTGCTTGTTATTCATATCACTGCCGCTTCGGGAAGCAGAAACGGCTACACAAGCATTTTTGAGGATTACGACAGGGAACTTTACATAGGTTACGGGGAAAATTTCTCAACCCCCGTTTCGGCGTATTCACTGAACGCGCTGAAAGACGATTTCGCGCAGAAAAGATTCTACCTTTCGTCGCTGGACTATTCCGATTCGGAAAGCGGCTATCTCTGCTATCTTGTAGAGGGCGAAGCGGAGGACATTTCCCTTTACATGGACGAAATACACGCCGAGGGCCACGTTCAGCAGCTTGACCGGATACATAAGATACCTCTTGTAATTTCAAAGGAGGGCGAGTAATGAAGTCACATTCTGCATTTGTAAAAGTTCTTGCGGCGGTGCTTCCGATATTTGCCCTGATAGGGGTATTCGTTTCGCTGTCGGTAATTTCCGAAACATTGTCAAGGCAAAGTTTCAGAAACTACTATTCATGGGAAATAACCGACGCTTCCGCCGAAAAGATGGACGACGGGCGGTATTTTATAAACGTTTCGGTAAAAAATACAAGTTCCTACCCCGCAACGCTGACTTCGGGAACTATCTGGGTAAAATGCGGCAGCAAATACCTTGACAACGAATATGAAAATTACGAAAACATTGAACTGTATTCCTCATTGAACAGCAAATATCTGCCTGCGGGACAAAGCACGGTATTTCCCATAATAGCTGACGTTCCGAAAGGTGAAACCCGAATTACCGTTAACGGTTCGGGAATGTCCTCCGCCCGCAGCGATGTGACAGGCGAGGACAATGATATTATTTCATTTACAATTGACCTGACAGAATAAAAACAGCCGTCCTTGCGGCGGCGTATGCGGAGATGTTTAAAATGAATTTTTCCACAAAGTCCATAGATTTCCTTTTTGAAAACTGCCTCAACGACAGCAGGACATGGTTCAAAGAACACAAAGCGGACTATGACGAATATGTTATTGCGCCGTTCCGCGAACTTATAGAAAAGCTTACCGACACCATGCTGAAAATAGACGGCCGCTTTATATGCGACCCGAAAAGAATTTCCCGCATATACCGCGACGCTCGCTATGCGAAAGGCGGGTCTATCTTCCGCGACCACCTGTGGTACACATTCAGCAGAACTACCGAGGCTTACAAGTCGCTGCCGGGATATTATTTCAGCATTTCAACGAAAGGTTTCAGTTACGGCTGCGGATATTATTACGCTTCCACCGAGTCCATGTCGGAAATACGTTCCTTGATACTGAAAAAGGACAAAGCCGCCAAAAAAGCGTTAAAAACTTACAAAGAGCAGGAAGTTTTCCGCCTGTACGGGGATTTCTACAAACGCGACCGGTTCCCCGACGCTTCCGATTCGGAAAAGGAATGGCTGAACCGCAAGGAAATGGGCGTTTCCTGCGAAAGCACAAACTTTGAACTGCTTTTCAGCGACAAGCTTGCGGACAAGATAGCGGAAGATTTTAAAACCATCGCTCCCATATACAATATGTTTATGAAAGCAGAGGAAAACATTCTTATAAACGGAAAAAACTGAGCCGCTCCCATTGGGAAGCGGCTCGCAGATTGTCGAAAAACATATTTAAAGCATAATTTAAGTTTGTTTTGAAACAGTCCACCGGACTGTTTCAAAAGGTTAGAAATAAGCAAATTTGTCTATTCAAGGGGGCGCCCTCTACGTAGGGCAGCCCCCTCTTGCCGCCTACGGCGGCAATTCACCCCTTGCGGAGCTTTTAACTTATAGGAGAATTTCGCGCTCTGCGGAGCGCGACAAGGGGCTTTGCCCCTTGACCCCACCAGCGCGGCTGCGCTGGACCAGCTTTTCGGACAAAGTTTTGTTTTTATTTATTTATTTTGTCCGCGACTATTTTTAGTTTTTCAACAGACTTTGAGCCGCTCCCATTGGGAAGCGGCTCGCTTTCTTATAACCTATCAAAGAGAATCTACCCACGCTTTTAAAGCGCCTGCGGAAAACGCTCCGTTGAGAATTTTTCCCTCGCGGAGATTTGCCCCCGGGCAGCTCGGGGAAAGCAGTTCCGCGGTCTTTCCGAAACCGCTTCCGCCGGAAGTGGCAAACAGGATAACGTCCTTGCCGCTGAAATCATAGCTTTCAAGAAAAGTATTTATTATTCTCGGAGCAACATACCACCATATGGGGAAACCGACCAGTATCTTGTCATATGAAGATATTTCCGCATTTTTGTCCGCAAGTTCAGGACGTGCGGAAAGGTCGTTCATTTCCACCGAACAGCGGGATTGATTGTTTGTCCAGTTAAGGTCGGCGTGGGTGTAGGGCTTTTCGGGTCTTATCTCGTAAATGTCGGCGTCCGCCGCAAATGCTATTTTCTTTGCAAGCTGCGCCGTTGTTCCGCTTGGTGAGAAGTATGCTACTAATGTTTTGCTCATAATAATACTACCTTTCTTGAAATATTTTTAATATATCACGCTCTGAGTTCCGCACCTAATTTGTCAAGCTCTTTGAGAACGCGTTTTACAGCCGCGTCCGCCTGTTCGTCGGTAAGAGTTCCGTCATGTGAACGCATGGAAATGGAGTATGCCACGGACTTCTTGCCCTCGGCTATCTGCTTGCCCTTGTAAACGTCAAACAGCGTTACCGATTCAAGAATGTTTCCTACCGCTTTCTTGATAGCCTTGCGAAGTTCCGCAACGGGAAGCGCTTCATCGCAGACAATGGCAAGATCCCTTGTTGCCGCAGGGAACTTAGGCAGCGGCTTGAAAACTTTCACTGCGGTAGCTTCTTCCATAAGTTCGGTAAGGTTTATCTTTGCGGCGTATGCCTTTATGCCTATGCCGTAATTTTCAAGCACTTCGGGGTGAAGTTCTCCCACAATGCCGAAATTCTTTCCGTTCTTGGAGATAACCGCGCAGCGTCCCGGGTGGAACGTGCTTGCTTCCGCAAATACGGCGGTGTCGGTGCAGGCAGTGTACTCAACATCTTCCACACCTACAAGGTCAAGCATGGTGTCTATCATTCCCTTGATGTCGTAGAAATCCTTTTTGCCGCCGTACATTCCCACGGAAAGTCGTACAGGCTCTTCGGGAAGTTCCCCGCCGTTGGGGATATACTCGCTGCCTATTTCAAAAAGGCATACTTCGGGATTTCTGCTGTTGAAATTCCGCGCCAGAACTTCGCACATGGAGGGAAGCACCGACGTTCTCATAACGGAAGTATCTTCGCCCAGAGGATTTGTGATAACAACGGTGTTTCTCAAAGGACTGTCCGCGGGAAGTCTTATCTTATCGAAATATTTGGGGCTTATGAAAGAGTAGGTGGTAATTTCATACGCGCCCATGGAAACCATGGCGTTTGAAACTTTCCGCTCAAACTTCTGCTTTTCGGAAAGCTGCGCTTCGGCAACTCCGCGGATAATGGTTTTCGGAATATTGTTATAGCCGTAAAGCCTTGCAACTTCTTCCGCAATATCGGCTTTGCACTCAATGTCGATTCTCACTGATGGCGCGTAAGCCTTGCCGTTCTCCACCTTGAAATCAAGCTTTTCAAGATATTTTATCATGTCCGCTTCGGGAATATCCGTTCCGAGGAAATTATTTATCCATTCGGCGTTGAATTCCACGCCCTTGGGAGTCTTGTCTGAATAATCCGCGTCGATAATTGTTTTTACAACATCGCCGCAGCCTAAAAGTTCAACCAGTTCAAATGCCCTCATAAGCGCTGGATAAGCGTTCTGCGGGTCAAGACCCTTTTCAAAGCGCGCGGAAGCGTCCGTTCTCATGCCCAAAGCCTTTGCGGTTGTGCGGACGGAAGCACCGTCAAAGCAAGCGGATTCAAAAACAACGTCTACCGTATCGTCCATGATACCGCTGTATTCGCCGCCCATTACGCCTGCAACGGCAACGGGCTTTTCTGCGTCTGCGATAACAAGCATATTCTCGCTGAGAGTCCTTTCCGTTCCGTCAAGAGTGGTGATGGTCTCGCCGTTCTTGGCGTTGCGGATATTTATTTCCGAACCGCTTATATAGCGAATATCAAACGCGTGCATGGGGTGTCCGTATTCAAGCATTACATAGTTTGTAATGTCTACAAAATTGTTTATGGGACGTACTCCGCTTGCTCTCAGGCGTTCTCTTAACCATCTGGGGGACGGAGCAATCTTAACATTCTTTACCACGCCTGCAATATATCTTGGGCAAAGCTTCTGATTGTGGATAGTGACTTTCAGCATTGAGTTAATATCCCCGTCAATGCCTTTGAATTCGGGAGTTTTCACATTATACGGGCGGTCAAAAGTTGCATGAGTTTCCCTTGCAAGACCGATTACCGACATACAGTCGGGGCGGTTGGAAGTTATTTCAAATTCAACGCAGGTGTCGTTCAGACCGATAGCTTCGCGAATGTCCTGACCAAGTTCAAAGGGAGCGCAGCCCTCTTCCTCCTGCATTATGAAAATTCCGTCCGCAATTGCGTATGGGAAATCATGCGTTGTAAGACCAAGTTCGCCGAGGGAACAAAGCATACCGTTGGATTCCACGCCGCGGAGCTTGCCTTTCTTTATTTTAACGCCGTTCGGCAGCGTTGAACCGTCCATGGCAACGGGAACAATGTCGCCTGCATTGACGTTGGACGCGCCTGTTACTATCTGGAGCGGCTCACCGTTTCCTGCGTGACCGACATCTACCTGACATACAACAAGGTGATCGGAATTTTCGTGGGGAACGACAGAAAGAATTTTTCCCACAACGACTTTGCTTATCTCCGAACCTTCCGTTTCCCAGCGTTCCACTTTCGAGCCTGAAAGGGTCAGTCCCGAGCAGAATTCTTTTATCGGCATATCCGACACGTCAATGTAGTCGTTCAGCCATCTCATTGAAAGATCCATTTAAATCTATCCTTTCGTTATTTTGTTGAGTTTATACTGATCCGGAATAATAAAGTGTACAAAAGATCAAGCAAAAGCTTGCATATATGTGGTTTTGCGCAGATCTTTTGTCTACACTTTAATGACGGATCTGTATTATCCTGTTTTCAAGTTCACTCTGAAAAAACACGGGGTCAAATTTCTGATAGCCGCTTAAATTTATTTCGCGCTTTTTTCCGCGTAATGAAATTATTACTCTGTAGCCGCTGTGAACACCGTTTGTTCTGATATCGCGTATTTTACAGTCGGTAATTTCATCATACGCCGCAACTATAGGCGACGAGGGGGCTAAAAAGAAACCGTCCAGAAAATATGCAGGTTCAGAGGACTCGGTAAGATACATCTGCGAACACAATTTTCCGTAATCCTCATCGGAAAGACTTTGCAGATATGAAGCCGTTTCAGCCATTCCCCTCGACACATAGAATATCTGCCATACAAAGCAGAAAATGCTTACCACGCCGAATATCCCGCCGACTATATTCCATAAAATGTCAATGGAATTTTTCATAATGTAGAATCCGCCCGCCGCAAACAATGCAAGCAGTATCATTGCAATAATTTTCATAGGCGCGAAAACCGCTTCCCTGCGGCATTTTTTCAGAACGGGGCAGGTTTTTTTATCAAAGCCGTACATAATTTTCCCCCTGAATATGTGAACTTTATCAGAACTGACCGAGGAATCTCATATCGTTCTCGTAAAGCAGACGGAGATCGTTTATCTCGTAACGTCCCATGGTGATACGTTCCAGACCGATACCGAAGGCAAATCCGCTGTAAACTTCGGGATCAATGCCGCAGCCCTCAAGGACTTTCGGGTGAACCATGCCCGCTCCGAGAATTTCAATATATCCCTCGTTCTTGCACATGGGGCAGCCCTCGCCATGGCAATTGAAGCACATCATATCAACTTCCGCGGAGGGTTCTGTATAGGGGAAATGGTGAGGGCGGAGGCGGATCTTGCAGTCCTCGCCGTAAAGACGTTTCATAAGCAATTCCAGCGTTCCGTTAAGATCGGCCATGGTAATGCCCTTGTCGATAACAAGTCCCTCTATCTGGTGGAATATGGGGGAATGTGTAGCGTCCACCGCGTCGGAACGGTAAACGCGTCCCGGAGAAATTATCCTGATAGGCGGCTTTTTCTTCTCCATAGTCCTTATCTGAACGGAAGAAGTCTGGGTTCTCAGAACCACATTATCGTTGATGTAGAAAGTATCCTGCGTATCTCTTGCAGGGTGATGCTTGGGCATATTAAGCGCTTCAAAGCAGTAGTGATCCGTTTCAACTTCGGGACCCTCCACAACTTCAAAGCCCATGCCGAGGAAAATCTCCTTTATGTCGTTCAGGGTCACCGTCAGCGGGTGAAGTTTGCCCACGGTCTGCGTTTTTCCGGGAAGTGTGACGTCAATGGTCTCCTCTTTGAGTTTCTTTGCCGCAAGTTCGGTTTTCAGGGCGTCGGCGCGTTCGCTTATGCCGTCCTCAATGGTTTTGCGGACTTCGTTTGCAAGCTGACCGATGATCGGTCTTTCCTCTGCGGAAAGTCCGCCCATCTGTTTCAGGATCGCAGTAAGCTCTCCCTTCTTGCCCAGATACTTGACGCGGAGATTTTCCAGAACGTCAGCCGCGCCGCACTCGGCAAGTTCCTTTTCGGCAAGCTGTCTGATCTTTTCAAGCTGTTCCTTCATTGTGTACCTATCCTTTCAGAAAAATTTATAAAACAAAAGCCTTATCCCATAACCTATCAGGGACAAGGCGAACCTTGCTTTTTACACCACCCCGGACTAAAGCCGCCGCAGACGTTCCGCAGCGAGTTCTTTGCCTTAACGCGGCGCACGTTCAAGCCTACTTGAAAATTCAGCCTGACCACTCGCGGGTGAAATTTCACCATGTCATGGCGTGAAAGACTTCCAGCAAATGCCTTTCTCTCTGAAAACGCCGTTCCCGACAAGGTTACTTTGCCCGGTCATAATGTTTCGGGATAATTCCATAACTATATTATATACAATAACGTCACAAATTGCAAGCAAAAATTTATTGAATCACAAAAAATTTTATGGTATAATATATTTTGTACAAATTTATTCCGGCAAAATCAGATGATCTCCCATTTTATGCCACGTCAACTGTATTTGCCAATGAAAGGAAATTTTATAGAATGGACGTTTTTGTAGAGCAGATAGTAAAGAAAGAAACTACCGGAAAGGACTGGGCTGTCCGTATCGCCATAGGTCTGGGAATGGGCATACTGCTTGCGGTGTCGCTGTTCCTGTTCCTGTTTGTGTTCCCGCTGCTGGGGCTGGTGCTGTTCTTCGGAGTTATCTGGGGCGGCTGGTATCTTATCACGAACACCGACTGCGAGTATGAATACATCGTAACCAACGGCGAAATGGACATTGACAAGATAATCGCTAAAAGAAAGCGCATACGCCTTATGACCGTAAAAGCTTCCGCCTTTGAGGATTTCGGCGAATACGAAAACGCTCCCGAAGCTGAAAGCGGCGTTACCGTTGTCAGCGCCCTCGGAGTCGGCGAAACCAAAAACGAAGCGGGAGAAATTACTCCGCTGAAAACCTATTACGCCGACCTGAAACACCCCTCGGCGGGAAACGTCCGCCTGATATTCTGCCCCGAACAGCGTGTTATTGACGCGCTTACACCCTATTTCTCGCGGCAGCTGAAAATAAATTTATCCAAAAAACAGTAAAAAACGACTTATATATCTGAAAGGAACGATCTAAAATGACTATCGGATCATATATTATCGAGATCCCCCGCATCAAGAAAATTGCGGGAAAGCCCAAATTCATCGCAAGATACTTTTCCCCGCCCGAAATGAAATTCCTTATGGAAAAGCATTTCCCCGTTACCACAATTGCGGAGATGTTCGCCACGAAGCTTGCGTTCCTGAACGCAATGGGCGTTCACGCAAGGGATTACAAGCCCAATGAAATTTCCGTCCTCACCGACTACGGCGGAAACTATTATATAAGCCTTATAGGCGATTCCAAAAGAGCGTTTGCGGCTAAAAGGCTGAGAACGGCGGTAAGCTGTTCACATTCCAGATACACGGCGCTTGCAACGGTCGTTTTCTACGAATAACAAAATTTAAGGAGGGATCCGTATGTTATTTCCTACGCCACGGCAGATGAAAACCATTGAGGAAAATTCCGACGGCAGCGGCATTTCCTACCGCGCACTTATGGAAAACGCGGGCGAAATGCTTACCCTGCTCATAAATCAGATCGGAGAGGACTTTGACCTTTCCGCGGGCGCAGTAATTCTCTGCGGAAGCGGAAACAACGGCGGCGACGGCTTCGTCACAGCCCGTCTGCTTGCAGAAACAGGCATTCCCGTTACGGTCGCCCTTGCCTGCGGCGACCCCTCTACCGAACTTGCCGCTCTTGAATACATGGAACTCAGCGGCGTTAAAGGCGTTCAGGTAATAGACATAAACGACAATATAGAAATGATATTCAAGCACCTTTCCTCGGCGGCGGTCATTGTTGACGCCGTTTTCGGAACGGGTTACCACGGATTTCTTCCGCAGAACATCAAGGATTGCTTCGACTATGCTGACCGCTGCAGCGGAATAAAGATAGCGGCGGACGTTCCCTCCGGCGGCGACTGTCTCAGGGGAACTGTGGCAGAGGGCACTATGAAATGTTCCTACACCGTGACTTTCGGTTATAAAAAAGTCGGAATGTTAATGTACCCCCTTGCAGATTACTGCGGCGAAATAATCACCGCGGATATAGGTTTCACCGACTCCTGCATAAGAAGAATAGACTATCTCCCCACACTTTTTGACGGAAAAGACCTGCTTTCCGTTCTCCCGAAACGCCATAAAAATTCCTACAAAGGCGATTTCGGAAAGCTTCTGAACGTTGCGGGCTGTTCGCGAATGAGAGGCGCGGCTATGCTTTCCACAAAAGCCGCCCTGCGCTGCGGAACGGGACTTGTAACCCTTGCTTCGCCCGAATCAGTTATCGGAAGCGTTGCCATAGGAATTCCCGAAGCTACATATCTGCCTGTTTCCGCCGACAGAAACGGCTGCATTTCCGAAGCAGGCGGGGAAACCATTCTTAAAAACCTTGCAGGCAAGACCGCTGTTTCCGTAGGCTGCGGACTTGCGGTAACTGCGGCTACAAAGACACTTGTCAGAAAGATAATAAAAGAAGCGGATTGTCCCATTATTTTGGACGCTGATGGAATAAACTGTATTGCGGACAACATAGATATAATCAGAGACGCAAAAAACAAGCTTATCATAACTCCCCACACCGGAGAACTGGCAAGACTTCTTGGAAACACCACCGAAGCCGCTGCCGCCGACCGTCTTACCCTTGCGGTAAACCTTGCGCGGGAATACAACATTATAATTGTTGCAAAGGGAGTTCCCACTTTTGTTGTAGGCGACGGAAAAGTCTATGCCGTTCCCGCTGGAAACCCGGGACTCAGCAAAGGCGGAAGCGGCGATGTTCTCACCGGCGTAATAGCGGCGCTTTGTGCGCAGGGCGTTGAACCCATGAAAGCCGCGGCGGCGGGAGTTTACATTCACGGCGCGGCTGCTGACGAGGCGGCAAAGGAATATTCCGAGATCGCCATGCTGCCCTCCGATGTTGCGGATAACTTGTCTTTTGTGTTCAAAAACCTGAACAACGAGGGCATATAGTATTCCGCCAAAAAACAAACTGCCCTCTGTTCGGAAAACGGAGGGCTTTTTTATGGGAAAAACAAGGCATTTTGCCGCACTTGCTGTAATATCCGCCATGATATTTACAGGCTGTAATAACGCAGGAAACAGTATTCTTGAAAAAACGCCGGACATAGACGTTCCCTTTGAGTCGGAAATGAAAATTCAGGCAGGGGAACTGGAATTTGAGGGAAATATAAAACGTTTCACCGCGGGCGTGTGGGAAATGGACATAACAGCGCCGGAAACTCTTTCGGGACTTTGCATTTCCTACGACGACAGCAGCGGCGTGAAAGCCGTTCTTGACGGTCTTGAAGCGGAAATTCCCCCTGAAAATATCAATGACGGCGCGGTTTTTGCGCTGATGTTCAAAGCTATGGACTGCGCCGCGGCGGCAGGACAGCTTTCCTGCGCCGACACCGAGGACGGAAAGGTTTACAGCGGCGAATTTTCGGGCGGCACGTATATGCTGACCTTTGACCCGAAAACAGCGGCGCTTACCCACATCGAAATACCTTACGGCGAGATAGAGGGCGAATTTACCAACTTTACGGTGACGAAATCCGAGACCGTTCCGCCCGGAACAACGGAGGCTTCCTCCTGAACGGAAGTCCTGTTCCGCATAAGGTCACGCCTTTTTTGAACGGCTTTCGCTGTGTGCCGAAATCAGTTCCTGCGCGTACTTGTCGCGGCTTTCCTCATAAGCGGCTTTAGCTTTTGCCCGCCGGACCTTGCGGGCTTCGGGAGTATTCTCCGCCTGTTCCTTGGTCATCTTGGGCTTTTCTTCGTGGCGTTTGGCGGTGCTTTTCTCGTCCTTGGCGGCGGGTTTGTTTTCCTGCTCCTTGGCTTTGCGATCGGCGTCCTTGCAGCGTTTTTCTTCGGACTTTGCCTTTTCCATATCCTTTTCGGCTTTCAGTTTCTCGCGCTCTGTAGGCAAAGCGGCATAATCCCCGCTCTTGACAAAATCGGCTGTTTCCTTTTCAATTGCGGACATCTTCTGCTGTTCGCTCATGACCGCGCTTAGCTTTTTCTCCTGCGGGATATGCGGGTCGTTCATGACGTTGTTTACGGTGGTAAGCGCTTTAGCGGCATGGGACATTCTGAAACGCTGGACTTCCTCTTTTGTGCGGCACTTTTTCAGTTCGCGGATATAGGCGGCGCGTTCCGCTTCCACGTCCAGAGCCTGCGCGTAAGCTATGGGGTCTTTCCTTTGCAGGTAACTCATTTCGGAGGGTGTGAGCCTGCTGCCGCAGGTGAGCTTGCTGCGTATTCCCGTAAGAACTTTGTCGTTATTTTTATCGTCGGAATTATTCAGCTTGCTTTTCTGTTCTTCCACCCACTCATTGACGGACTTTATGCTGCCTGCGGAAAAATCCCCGCTTTGCTTTTTCTGCTGCCACTTATTCTGCATATCAATGCTTTTTACATAGTTATTTACTGAACTCAATGCTGTAATATACACAGCAATTCCCCCTTTCGGAATTTTTCCTTACTATATATATCGGCAGGAAAATCGAAAACTTTAGGGTTTTCCGAAAAAAATATTGACATACGGGAAAATTTCCTGTATAATTTCAGTTATGGAACTGAATTACATCAAAATAAAGCGTTCGGAGGGGTATATGTACGGCGGGAATCAGGCGCTTTTCGGGAAACGTTCCCTGAGAAGCGGCTGCGGAATGATAGCCGCCTGCGACTTTATCCTCTACTCATCGGGGAAACGCGCCCTGAACTTCGCCGAATATGCGGACTTCGTGGAAAATTTCCGCGACAAAGAAGCCTACCGCAGAACTTCAAACCTATTGGGAATATTCCCCTTTCGGCTTACAAAACTGATAAACTCACACATTGACGGAAAGGTACGGTTCATCAGCCGTCTTCGTTTCAGTGAAAACAGTCTGCGGAAATTTCTCAGAAAATCCCTCCTATCGGGCTCCCCCGTAATTATCCGCATAGGCTTTGATATTAAGAAACTGCCGTATATCATAAAATTCCCCGACAGGAACGGAAAGACCGCAAAAGGCAGATTTCACTGGCATTATGTGACCGTTACGGGAATTACGGAAAGCGGCGCAGTAAAATTTTCCTCATGGGGCGGCGTGGGCGAAACCGACTGCGGACAGCTTTTCAGGCATTTCGGAATAACGGGCGGAGTGATCGCAGACAGCAGGATAAGCGTTTCTCCAAAAAATTAATAAAAAAATTACAATCATTGTCAGGCATATCCATAATATTGTTGTAAAATTTTATTGAAATACCCCCGAAAGGAAGTATAAAAATGGCAGATGAAAAGAAAAAGGGCATAATTTCCGAATTCAAGGAATTTATCGCCCGCGGAAATGTTATCGACATGGCAGTCGGCATAATCATGGGCGGCGCGTTTACGCCTATCGTAAACTCACTGGTAAACGATATTGTAATGCCCTGCGTAGGAATGATAACAGGCGGAATAGATTTCTCCGACAAGCGGATAATCCTCAAGGAAGCCGTTGCCGCCAACGAGGAACTGGGAATTGCAGAGGTCGCGGAAGTCGCCATAAGATACGGAAATCTCATTCAGGTAGTTATAAACTTCCTGATAATCTCGCTTTGCGTATTTTTCCTGATAAAAGCTATAAACAAGCTAAGGAAGAAAGAAGAACCCAAGCCCGAAGAGCCGCCTGCGGAGCCCGAGCCTACCAAGGAAGAACTTCTCCTTACCGAGATACGCGACCTGCTGAAAGGCGGGGCAGTTTCCAATGCCGCGGAAGATAAGAAAGAATAGCGCATCATACATAATGCAAACAAGCCGCAAAACCCGTTAAACCAAGGTTTTGCGGCTTTATTCATTTCCTTTGTACGCCGTACTTTTCGTAGAACGCGTCAATGTCGGCGGGAGTGCTGACCAGTTCGGCAAAGTGAAGCTTCTTGTCCGCCGCCGAATAAAATCCGATAGTCTTTTCTCCCGTGCAGATACTTGATTCTACCTTAATGTCATCCGCCGAAAACCCGTCAGGAACAGGCAAAGGCTTAAATTTTCCACGCTTCAAAGAATATCCCCGCTTTTCTCAGTTTGTTCCGCCGCTTTGCGAACCGTCGTCACGGTCTTTAAGACGGCAGTAACCGCGGTATTTCCGCCTTGATGATTTCTGAATATACATCAGCTCGTCCGACTGCTTTATGAAGTGGTCAATGGTCTCTCCCCCGGCGGGAACGCCTTTCATTACCCCGCAGCTTGCTTCCACAAGATACGGCTTGTCGGAACGCTGATTATAGCTTTTCAGATACTCCTCAAATTTCTTTATGAACTTATCCGCATAGTCGGGCGCAGGACACATTCCCGCGGCGATATATTCGTCTCCGCCGAAACGCGCAACTATTTCTTTCCCCTCCGAAACTTCCTCCAAGGCTCTCGCAACGGTGTTTATAGCGTTGTCCCCCTCCTGATGTCCATAGGTGTCGTTTATGCCTTTGAGTCCGTCAAGGTCTATGGAAATAACCATGAACTCTTTGTTTTCCGAAGCGCACCTGTTGAAAATTTCGGGGGTAAACCTGTAAAATCCGCGCCTGTTGTAAAGCCTTGTCATGGAGTCCTTTATGTACATATCTTCCAGACGGTTCATTACCATGCGCATTTCATGCTGAATACGCGCGTTTTCGAGAACGTTGCAGATATTTGTAACAAGTGAATAAAGTATATGGAAATTTCTCCCCGTAAGGCTGAATTCCATACCGATATAGCCGATGCACCTTTCCTGAAAATGCAAGGGCAGGAACATTACATTGCCATGCCTGCTGAAAACCTCATCGAAATGGGGAAGCATTTCCTCCGAATTAAAAGGCGGCATAAGTTCAAAATCGCTGTCATTCAAGCCGTGGATAACATATCTCATAACAGGCGGGTAACCCTCGCTGCGGCAGTTTTCGTAGGAATCCACCGTTTCGTCGTCCGATTTTGAAATGAACCCGTCACATATGCAGAGCCAGCATTCCTTTGTCCACAGGTCTTTCAGGAACAGCTTTATCTTATCGAGAGTTTCGTCAAAGGAGAAACTTCCCGTTACCTGCTCGGAGGAGGTTATTAGCGAATCGGAAAATCCGTTCCACAGGTCTATCTGGTTATAAAGTTCATGTTTCAGCATATTGTCAGTTGCGGAACGGTTTATAGGCTCACAGCCGCAGGATTCGCGGAAAAGCACGCTTCCGTCTACGATTTCATTCCCCACAGGCGGAATTCTTCCCTCAAAAATGTCATTGAGCCTAAGCGCAGCGGTTTCCCCCGCGCCCGAATAGTTGCACATTATTGTAGTGATAGACGGGAAAAAGGTATTTGCCTCCGCAATGCCGTCAATTCCCGTTACAATAACATCTTTGGGAATTTCAAAACCCAGTTCCGCCAGCTTGAAAGCCACGCCAATCGCCATGGAATCGTTTGCACATATGAACGCGTCAGGCATACTTCCGAACTTGTCAAAATGCTTCTGCACCGCTTCCGACGCCGAAGCCCACCAGAAATACGCATAGTCAACGTCGTCTTCCGTAACGGGAAGCCCGAATTCAGCCATTACCTTGCGGAAAACGGCTTCTCTTTCCTCTGATTCCTCATTTCCCTTTCCACCGCCGAGGAATTTCAGCTTTTTAGCGCCGTGCTTTTCAATTACATGGCGAACTATCTTCTCGAAAGCGTTCTGATATTCCAGAGAAATATTATACGCAGCGTCATTTTCGCCGTCAAGGATAATTATCGGTATATTTTTCTTCTTTGCCTTTTCAATAAGTTCGTTCATGGAAGCCTGAGACTTCATGAACATGGCAGTTATAACAAGGGCGTCTATTCTGTCGAAATTGATAAGGCGGTATATATTTACTTCACCGCGGTCATAGGGAGTGTCATGGAGTTCGTTTGCCAGCGAACGGAACCACATTACATGGTAGTCAAACTCCGCGCACTTTTCAATAAACGACTGAACAAGCGGTGACAGATAGGAATCGTCAATACCTCCCGAAACAAGGGCAATTATCTTCCTCCCTGATTTCCCGACATTTTCGCTCATATCCGTACCTCCCTTTTCATGCGGTAAAATGTTATTCGTAAAAATAGTATATCACACTTCACTTACATTTTTGATAAAATTTTGATTACATATTTATAAACAAATGATAAATTGTACAACACGCAAAAAAACTCGCAGACGCCATGAACGGTATCTGCGGGTTCAGATTGTCGAAAAAGTATTATAATTTTGCGTGAAGCGCAAAATTCATAAAAAGTTCGCCAGCCTTTCAAGGCTGCGGGGTCAAGGGGCGGAGCCCCTTGTCGCGCTCCGCAGAGCGCGAAACTCCCCTATACGTTAAAAGCTCCGCAAGGGTGTGAATAAAACGACGCAAGCGTCGTTTCCGCCGCAGGCGGCAAGAGGGGGCTGCCCTACGTAGAGGGCCCCCTTGAAATAAATAAGTTATTTATCTTTTTGCCTTTTGAAACAGTCCGGTGGACTGTTTCAAAACAAACTTAAATTATGTTTTTAATATGTTTTTCGACAGACAAAAACTCGCAGACGCCATGAACGGTATCTGCGGGTTTCTCATTCTTTAATTTACCTTGTAAGCCATGCGTAAGCTATATCCAGCGCCTCGTAAAGGCTGTTCTTTTCGCTCTGCTTTTCTATGGCTTCAATGGGCGAAAGGTTTTCGTCCGTTGCCATCTTGTAAATTTTAACCTTGCTTGCAACGTCCAGATCACCGACCTTTGTTTTCTCGGTGATCTGCATCCAGACCACATACTTATCGGACATATTCCCGTAGTAAATTTCATCATCTTTTCGCACAAGCGGATAGCCCTTGTATTTAAGGAATCGGTTCTCTTTTTTCTCTGCCGTATCGGCTGTCTTTTTCTCTGCCATAAATATTCCTCCTTTTAAAATTTTGTCATTTTTCTTTTTCTATGTACCTCCGCGGCACTTCCCTGAAAATGCCGCGGATATGACTTCAAATTAATTATAGCATAGAAAATTCACAAAATCAAGTATTTTGTTAGAAAAATTATTCATTTTTGCAGAAGTGCCGCTGACCTTTTTATCATAACATACCCTGACGGTAAATTTCCGTCGAAAACGGAACTCTCCGCAAAAAAATTTTCTACCAGTTAATTACAATATCCTCGCCGTTCTTGTAGAGTTCCAGATTCTTCACAAATCTGTCAACATAGGCGGAAGTGCAGATATAGGTAGATTTTCCGTTAAGTCTGACTATGCACTTGCGGTTCTCCGCAGGAATAAATTCAATAACGTCCCCGCCGCCGCTTTGTGTCTTGATGTCAACGGTCAGTACCGGCTCGGAATCGGTTTCGTCAAAGCAGAAATCGCTGCTGGGCGCGCGCAGGATAAACTGATAAAAAGTCTTGAATTTATCTGCGTCTGCAGGCTGTCCGTCAAGCTGGACCGCGAAATCGTTTGCGGTATTTCCCGTAACAGTGAAATGCGCGTCCGCGTTTTCGCCCGTAATATCCAGTGAAGCCAGATCATAGACATAGTTTACCGTGTACATTGTGGTAACTATTCTTATGGGTTCAAATGTAAGCCACGGGAGACTGCTTTCATCAAAGATGTAAATGATATTTATTCCGTCAACATAAACGTAACGTCCCAGCTTTTCGCCCTCGTCATCGTAACATTCATTTCCCACATAAAGATTAAGCTCGTCACCGCCGTTTATTTCGGCTTTGAGAATAACTTCAGGGTCTGCAAGTCCGCAGTTTACAGCGTCCTCCTCCGTGGGGTTCAGAATTCCCAGATCGGAAGCCGTCAGCCCGAATATCCCCTCCGTTACCGTGGAGGAAGTTTCGGGATTGAGTTCCCTGAACGCTGGGGAAGTCATTACATACTGGGTGGAATTTGAAGTTGTTATGCTGTCGTCGTCCTGACGTACATCATATTCGATAACCACGTCATAGTCAAGGTCTTTCCGCTGAATTGTCATTTTGTTTATACGGGTGTAACTGGTAGTATCGTTCTCGTCCGCGGCAGTTTTAGCCGTGTAAACCACCTTGTCCACCAGATCATATTTGTCATTCAGGAAATATGTCAGATCGGAATTTTTGGCTATATAAACCGTGTTGTCGCCTTCAAGCATGAAATATCGGCTCACTCCGTCAGGAACCATATTTCCCACGAAAAGCGTATTTTCCGCAGCGGAACTGTCGGTAAACGTCGTCTTTACCGTTGCGGACGGGTTATCCAGACCATAGATTGAAATATCCTCCGGATCTTCAACAACAACGTCCTGCGCGGTAAGGGTAGCCGCGTTTTCGATAACGTCACCAAGGGAACTGCTGCTTATGGGAACGCCTGTTATTCCCTCAACAGCCCATTTTGCATCATCGCCGTCCCCCACGCGCTTTATCTGATATTCTCCGTGTTCGTTGGTAATATTTATTTCGGAAATATCACTCGGGTTCTTGTCGTAAAGCAGACGGGAAGTTTCCTCCGCCTCGGAAGAAGTTTCCTCCTCTTTTTCAGGCGCGGTCAGCAGCAGGATAGCCGCCGCTGCTCCGAGAATTACCACCGCTATCAGACAGATAATTATTATCCTGATGTTCTTTTTCATTACTTATGTCTCCTTCTGAGCCATACTGTAATTCCGCAGGCAGCTACAAGCAGCGGCAGTCCGAACATGAACACTATCCTGAGAACCGTCACCTGCGTTGCGTTGCTTTCATAAGTTTCGCTTGTAAGGTCTTTCGCAACGATGTTAAGACTGTCCTCTTTGCCGGAAAGCTTATTTATAATGGAAACAAAGTAGTCGCCGTTATTGTAATAAGTCTGGCTTGTAAGCCCCGAATTAAGAATATCATCGCAGCCGATAACAAGTATATTTGAACGCACCTGCTCACTGTCGATAAAGGTATACTTGGTTCCCACAGCCATAATGGGAACGCTCTGCTCGGCAATGTCGGGCTCGTTTCCTGTCTCCTGATACTCCTGTATCATTTCATTTGTCATAATAAATCCTGTCTCGGAAGTTGCAAGCAGCAGATCTGTCGTAACATTTCCCGCGAAGTCGTACAGTATCTCAACGGGACGGGCATTGAACGCCGCAACGGGATTGCCTATGACTTCCTCGGGAATACCGCCTGTATAGTCGTTTTCCTCAATATATGTCATTATAGCGTAAACGCTGGTCTCGGAAGCAAGATTCTGCATATTGTTTTCGCCCACAAGACCGTAACCCACCTTGATGCCCCATTCTTCAAGGAAAGAATCAATATTGGGGGTATTATTCTGGGCATAGCTTGCGGTGTATATCATGTTCCTGCCGTACTGTCCGTCATTTTCCATGAAATTATATATCCTGTCGACAAGGTCCTCGGAAAAATCGTTGAGAGGCGCATTTATAATAAGCATATCCGCGTCTTCGGGAATTTCCTCGGTGTTGGGGTCGATGGTAACAACTTCGTAGCCGTTGTTTTCCAGCATTTCTATGATGTTGTCGCCGTTCATGCTTTGCGTAACGACGTCAAAATAAACGGCTTTCTTGGGGTCGGGGTCGGTAACATACATCAGCGCGGAAGTCAGCACCTGTTCCGCCTTTGAAGAAACTATGCTCTGGGACATTGTGTAGTAATTTATCTCGGTGTTGAACAGGTCGTTTACCGACAGAACTCTTATCCTGTTTGAATCGGCGTTGAAAACGATTATGCTGTAATCGTTAATGCTTCCGTCATAGTACTGCTTATACTTTTCCACATAGGTTGGGTCAACGGTCATATCAACAAAATTAACGTCTATCTTGTCGGAATTGAGTTCATACTTTTTCAGGACTTCATACGCCTGATGGTAGTAAACATTTTCAGTTGTCTGGAAAGTCAGTTCGTCCACGGTGGTGCAGATTTCCACATTCTCGTTAAGAGAAGCAATATAGTCCTTTGTTTCGTCGCTTATTTCAAAATTTCCGCCGGGGGTAAGGTCAATGCTCATATTGTATCTGTCGCTGAGAACGGTAATTATAACATTCAGCAGAATTACCAGTGCAATAACTACGACCGTTATCACCGTTGCCGCCGCTCCGTATTTAAGCTTCTTTGTGTTTATCTTCATTTCAATTACCTCCCATCAGGACCAGCGGCGCTTTTCAAGAACACGCACCGTAAGGAAATTGAATATAAATATCGTGCTGATAAAGAATATCAGGCTCGGAACGTTCAGCAGTCCTGTTGTGAATTCATAATATCTTGTGTAGAATCCAAGCGCGGACATGATGTTTTTCAGCCACTCAACGGGAACCATTCCCGCAAGCATATCTATGAGATAGAACAGCATTATTATAATGAAGCTGACTATCGCCGCAACTACCTGATTTTCGGTCATTGCCGAAACGAAAATGCCTATTGCTATAAATGCCGAACCCATCAGCAGAAGCGCGATAAACGTTCCGATAACGGTTGCCCAAGCCACAGAACCCGCTAAGGCAACAAGGGTTATGATGTACAGAACATACACCGCCATGGCGCAAAGGTAAACGCACACCGCCGCAAGGAATTTCCCCATAACGATAGAGAAAAGATTTACAGGCGCAGTCAGCAGGCACTGATCGGTGCGCTGACGTTTCTCCTCGGTGAAAAGCCGCATCGTCAGCAGCGGAAGAAGTATCATCATTACCGTGAATGCGCTTGTGAACACCGTGGACATATCCGTCGTGCCATAGTAAATGTTGATGTTAATGAAGTAAATTGACGTGTAAAGGTAGAATACCCCAATAAAAATGTATGCAATAGGCGAGGTGAAATAAGCTTTCAGCTCGCGTCTGAAAATTGCGCCCATTATTCCTCACCCTCCTTTTTTTCTTCTTTGTTTTCTTCGCCGTCAGCTTCGGAATCGGTTTCCGCGGCTTCTTCCGCTTTTCCGGAAACGCCCTCCGCGTCCTGCTCGAATTTTTCCGTCTTTTCCTCGGCGGACTTCTTTGTTTTTATAACAACATTGTCGCCCATGGTTATCTTTAAGAATATATCTTCAAGGGTCATTTCCATAGATTTCAGCCCGAGCATTACCCAGTTCCGCGAAACTATCCTCTTGAACAGTTCCCGACGAATGTCCGCGTCCTCTTTGGTCTCTATCTCATAGTCGTAAATGCCGGGTTCGCGTTCCATATCCGCAACCACCGTAAGCACGCCGGGAATGTTCCGTATAGTCTTGATAATTTCTTCCCGCGGACCGTCAATTCTTGCAATAAGCCTGTGGTCAACGGAAATATTCTTGGTAAGGTTTTCGGTGGTATCGTCGGCGGCGATTTTTCCGCCGTTTATGATTATAACTCTGTCGCATACCGCCTGAATTTCCGAAAGAATATGAGATGAAAGAATGACCGTATGCTTCTTTCCGAGCCGTTTGATAAGCGTTCTTATCTCGATTATCTGTTTCGGGTCAAGACCTACCGTAGGCTCGTCCAGAATAAGTATGGGCGGATTCCCGATAAGCGCCTGCGCAAGTCCCACTCTCTGCTTGTAACCTTTGGAAAGATTCCTGATAATGCGGTCGTAAACGTCCTTTATCATCACCAGACTGCAAACATCTTCAAGATGCGCTTTCCGCGGAAGCTTGCACTTTTTCAGGTCGTAAATGAAATTCAGATAATCCTTTACCGTCATATCGAGGTACAGCGGCGGAATTTCGGGAAGATAGCCGATATTCTTCTTCGCCGCGATGGGGTCGTCCAGAATATCAATGCCGTTTATCAGCGCGTTTCCCGAAGTTGATGAAATATACCCTGTAAGCATATTCATAGTCGTGGATTTTCCCGCACCGTTAGGACCGAGGAATCCGAGTATTTCGCCGTCGTTCACCGTGAATGAAAGGTCATCGACAGCTTTTTTCGCGCCGTACTGTTTTGTAAGGTTGCGAACTTCTATCATTTGGCAACAGCCGCCTTTCGTGAAATTATATAATTGCCCGAAACAGTTCGGTATACAATTTTATCAGCCTATTGTGTTTATTTTGTGACAAAATGTTAAAATTTGTTCGTATTTCATTATTATGACAATTTCTCTATTGCTTTCTTGATTCTGGAAATGCTGTCATTTTTCCCCAGAATAGCCGCAAGTTCTATGCCGCCGCCGGGAGTAAGGGCTTTTCCCGAAAGCGCCGCACGCATGGGCAGAAGCATCCAGCCGTTCTTGACGCCCTGCTTTTCAATTTCCGCAAAAACAGCACCGTGTATCTTTTCCTCGTTCCAGTCACTGTCGGGAATGTTTTCCAGAACGGGAAGAACGGAAGTCAGCGCGGAAAGCGAAGTTTCCGGCGTGGTTTTCATTTTCTTGTTGAAGAAAAGCTCGTTTTCGTAGTCGGGAAGTTCGTCTATGAAATCCACCTTTTCGGGAATTTCCGTCAGAAGTTCCGTTCTCGGCTGCAAAGTCTTTACCACTTCGTCAATGTCAATGTCCTCACGCTTGCAGGTCTGTCTTATATATGGAAGCGCGGCGGCTTTGAACTCCTCGTGGGAAATTTTCCTTAACCACTCGCCGTTGATGGCTTTCATCTTTATCGGGTCAAATATGGCGGGGGATTTTGAAAGCCCGCTTATGTCGAATTCCTCTATAAGTTCTTCAAGAGAGAATATCTCGTTCTCACCCTTTGGCGCCCAGCCGAGGAGCGCAATATAATTCAGTATCGCGGGAATATAAAAGCCCTTTTCTACAAAATCCCCGAAATACGCGTCTCCCTCACGTTTGGAAAGCTTATGAGTTGCGTCACGCATAATGCGTTCAACGTGGATATATGTGGGAATTTCCCAGCCGAAAGCCTCGTAAAGCAGGTTATATTTCGGCGTGGAGGAAAGATACTCGTTTCCGCGTATAACATGGGTAATTCCCATAAGATGGTCGTCCACAACATTTGCAAAATTATATGTGGGCATTCCGTCCGCCTTTAAAAGTATCTGGTCGTCAAGGTCGGCATTGGGAACGGTAATATCCCCGTAAAGTTCGTCATGGAAAGTGGTTGTGCCGTCAAGGGGAACTTTCTGACGGATAACGTAAGGCGTTCCCGCCGCAAGAAGCTTTTCCACTTCCTCCTTGGGAAGATCGCGGCAATGTCTGTCATATGTGGGAGTTATGCCCTTTGCCTGTTGTTCCGCGTGTACCTGTTCCATGCGTTCCTTTGTGCAGAAGCAGTAGTACGCGTGACCCGTTTCCACAAGCTTTTCGGCATATTCCTTGAATATCCCCATGCGCTCCGACTGAATGTAGGGACCCACGGGACCGCCTATGTCGGGTCCTTCGTCCCACTTTAAGCCGCAGGCTTTCAGGGTATTGTAAATAACGTCCGTTGCGCCCTCAACGTAACGTCCCTGATCGGTGTCCTCAATGCGGAGAATGAACTTTCCTCCGTATTTTTTAGCAATAATATAAGTATACAGCGCCGTCCGCAGGTTCCCTATGTGCATAAATCCCGTAGGACTCGGAGCAAATCTCGTTCTTATATTTTCGGTTTTCATAACATACCTCTTTCCGAATTATTTATTTTTCAAGCCCGAATATCCGGCTTGGAGTATCATTCTTGCCGACTCGGTGTCCTGCGCGATCTGCGCTTTCAGTTCGTCCGTTCCCGAGAATTTCCTTTCGGGGCGGATAAATTCCACAAGCGAGACTTTTGCCGTTTCCCCGTAAAGGTCGCCGCCCGGGAAATCAATTATGTAGGTTTCCGCAAGGGGCGCTTCACTTCCGACGGTGGGTTTTACGCCGATGTTTGTAACGCTTCCGTAAATGTTCCCGCCCACTTCCGTTTCGGAAGCGTAAACGCCGAATCTCGGTTTTATCTGGCGTTTGGGAATATACTGGTTTATGGTGGGGAAATCAAGCGTCCGCCCAAGCTGTCTGCCGTAAATCACAGGCAGCCTGAACGCAAATTTTGAACCAAGCAAGCGGTTCGCCTCGCTTATTTCTCCGTTTCCGATAAGTTTCCTTATAGCCGTTGAGGAAATTTTCTCGCCGCCCTCGGAAATTTCGGGAACTGTTATCAGTTTTATGCCGCGTTTCCTGCACATTCCCGCAAGTTCTGAAACGCCGCAGCAAGCGTTTTTCCCGAATCGGAAATCCTCGCCGCAGACCGCAATTTTTGCCGAAAATTTATCGCAAAGCACAAGTTCGGTGAATTCTTCCCCCGACAGATCGCGGAAATTCATAAAATCGGGGGAATAGATATATTTCACACCAAGCCCGCCGATAATTTCAAGCTTCATTTCCCGCGAAAATATATATTCCACGCCCGAACCGCTTTCCCCTTTTGAAGTCACCGTCTGGGTATCAAAAGTAAAGACCGCAGGTTTCACCCCGGGAATACTTTCAGCCGCTTCCACGGCTTTTCCTATGACTGCCCTGTGACCGTGATGTACTCCGTCAAAAAGTCCCATCGCCACAGCCGTGTTCCCTTTCGGAACATTATTTGTTCCCGTAAGGTCGATCATAGAACATTACCTCGTTTTATCAGTAAAAATTCTTTTCAATCCGCAGAACGCCGTTTTCTTTATCGGGAACGGCAGTTCCGAGGAACTCATTTTCTCCGAAAACCTTTACCCTCGGCACGTTCTTATCGAATTTCAGCCTGTCCAGATCAAGCTTTATGCCGTTGCGGTACATTCGCTCCTGCGCGCCTTTCAGGTGCAGTTCGGAAATTTCCCCGAAAACCTTTTCCACGGGTTTCACAAACGTGGAAAAATCCCCGCCTGTTTCGGAAATTTCCTGCAATTCCTCAATGGTAACGCAGTCGGCAAGGGTAAAACCGCAAGCCGAAGTCCGCACAAGAGAAGTCATTATCCCGCCGCAGCCAAGGGCGTTTCCGATGTCGTTTATAAGCGTGCGGATATATGTTCCCTTTGCGCAGGAAACGGCAAATTTCCCCGTTCCCGACTTTTCGTCGTACCCGGTAAGTTCAAGGGAATAAACTTCCGTTTCTCTGGGTTCCCGCTCCACTTCAATGCCTTTCCGAGCCAGTTCGTAAAGCCGCTTTCCGTTTACCGAAACAGCCGAATACATAGGCGGTATCTGCAATATTTTCCCGCGGAAATTTTTCATTTCCTCCCGAAGCCGCGTTTCCGCGATTCCCGAAAATTCCGCCGTTTCCGAAACATTCCCCGTATCGTCCTGCGTGTCCGAACGGGCGCCGAGACGGAATCCCGCCAGATAACTTTTATCCCTGTCCGGCAGAATGTCGCAAACCTTAGTCGCTTTTCCCGCAAAAACGGGAAGCACGCCCGTTGCCATAGGGTCGAGAGTTCCGCCGTGTCCGAGGCGTTTCATTTTAAGTATCCCGCGGAGTTTTGCAACAACGTCAAAGCTGGTAAATCCCGCAGGCTTGTTTACGCAGATTATCCCGCAGAGTTCGTCCTTTAAGCAAGCCATAGATCAATACCCAGAAACGGCGCAATTCCCGAAAGAAGCTGCAATTTTATATTGTCGGCGTCCCCCTCAAGAGTGCAGCCCGCCGCTTTAACATGACCGCCGCCGCCGAATTTGGAACATATGGCGGAAACGTCCACTTCCGAAGCTGAACGCATGGAGACCTTGAACTTGCCTTTTTCCTTTTCCTTTACCAGAACGCCTATCTGCACGCCCTCGGGCTGAACGGTTATCCCCGCCGTGCCCTCCAATTCTTCCGAGGAAAAGCCTTTCTTTTCCATATCTGCAAGAGTAACAATTGTAATAGTGCATTTGTCGTCAAGGTAATACTCCATTTCCGAAAGAATATGCTGTTCCGCAATAAGCCTTGCCTTGCTTTTCCTGTCGAAAACGTCGCGGTTTATCCGTTCAATATCGACGCCGCAGTCCATAAGTTTAGCCGCGATAGTATGTGCGAGCTTGGTGGTATTTCCGTACTTGAAACAGCCCGTATCGGTGGCAATGCCCGTGTAAAGACATTCCGCGGCAAGCTTATCAAGCTTCACGTCCATTTCCGAAAATACCCTGTACAGCACTTCGCAGGCGGCGGAAGCGTCGGGGTAAACCAACAGCTTCTTTGCATATCCCGTATTTGAAACATGGTGGTCTATGCAAAGATCCACATAATCGCCGTACTGTGAAAGCTTTGAGCCCAGCAGTTTTGCGTCCGCAACGTCCACCGCCGCGATAGTTTCGGGAGCGAACTTCCGCGGCTCGTAATCCTCGTACATAAATCCGTACTTTCTGGGGAATTCGTCCGAGCAAAGCACATTTGCGTTCTTGCCCATGTTCCGCAGAACGCGGCATAATGCAAACCCGGAACCCATAGTGTCGCCGTCGGGGCTCTGATGGGTCAGGATATAGTAATTATCATGCTCTTTCAGGAATTCCGCCGTTTCGTTCAAATTTATCTGCATTTTTCCGTATCATGACTCCTTTTTATCACTGTCATCGGTTACTTCTATCCGCCGAAGCATTTCGGAGATCTCGGCGGAATGTTCTATTGAATTGTCTGCAATGAATTTCAGTTCGGGGCATTTTTTCAGGTGCATAACATTTGAAATGCGTTTGCGGATCATTCCCGAAGCGCTTTCAAGACCTTTCACCGCTTCTTTTGCGGCTTCCTCGCCCTCAATGCAGGAAATATACACCTTACAGTGGGAATTATCCCCCGAAAGTTCCGTTCTCACCACGGAAATGAACTTTCCCATAACTCTCGGGTCTTTTATTTCCTCCATAATAAGCCCTGAAATTTCACGCTTTATATCCTCAGACAATCGTCCATTCTTAAAATTTGGCATCCTTCTTACCTTTCTCCTTAGTTTAGAGTTAAGAACCCTTGTAGAGTTGAGAGTTAAGAGTTAAGAGTTGAGAGCTTTAAGAGAGTTAAGAGTTGGGAGTTGAGATAAAATTTTCAACTTTATACTCTCGATTTAAAAGAAACAGAAATATTTTAATTGTTTATTTCGTAACGCATTAAGCGGAGAAAAGAATACTAACAGTTTATGTCAATATCTCAACTCTCTACTCTCAACTCTTAACTCTGGAGCAAGGCTCAGCCTGCTCTCAACTCTATTATTCGGGTCGGTATTCTTCCATAACATATGCTTCAAAAATATCACCCACATGAATGTCGTTGAACTTTTCAAGAGTAATACCGCACTCGTAACCCTCCGCAACTTCCTTTGCGTCGTCCTTGAAACGCTTCAGGCTCGAAAGCTTGTCGTCCGCAATTATTATACCCTCGCGGACTACGCGTATCTCGCAGTTTCTGGTAATTTTACCGCTGAGAACATAAGAACCCGAAACCGTTCCCACGTTGGAAATTTTGTATACCTGACGAACTTCCACGCGTCCGAGTTCAACTTCGCGGAATTTGGGCGCAAGCATACCTTTCATGGCGGTGGTTATTTCTTCTATAGCGTCATAGATAATTCTGTAAAGACGAATGTCCACACCGTCCCTCTCGGCATTGTCCGCCGCAACAGGGTCGGGACGAACGTTGAAGCCTACTATTATGGCGTTTGAAGCGTTTGCAAGCATTACATCGCCCTCGGAAACCGCTCCTACCGCGCCGTGGATAACCTTTACCCGCACTTCGTCATTGGAAAGCTTTTCAAGAGACTGCTTTACTGCTTCCACCGAGCCCTGAACGTCCGCTTTTACAATAATGGGAAGTTCCTTGATCTCGCCCTGTTCTATCTGACTGAACAGGTTATCGAGAGTTACTTTCTGATACTGCTTGAACTGTTCCTGCTTAGCTTCGTGCTTACGCTGATCCACAAGTTCCCTTGCAAGACGTTCGTCCTCAACGGCGTTGAATGTATCGCCCGCGGAGGGAACTTCCGCAAGACCCGTTATCTCAACAGGATAGGAAGGTCCTGCTTCCTTTACCACCTGACCCTTGTCGTTTGTCATAACTCTTACACGTCCCACGGAAGTACCTGCAATTATAATATCCCCCGTGTGAAGCGTACCATTCTGTACAAGAAGCGTTGCAATAGGTCCTCTGCCCTTGTCAAGACGTGCTTCGATAACCGTACCCTTTGCAAGACGGTTGGGATTTGCTTTCAGTTCGGCAACTTCAGCCACAAGAAGAACATTTTCAAGCAGATCGTCAATGCCCTCTCCCGTTTTCGCGGAAACGGGAACGCAGATAACGTCGCCGCCCCATTCCTCGGCTACAAGGTCGTATTCGGTAAGCTGCTGCTTTATCGCATCGGGGTTTGCGCCCTCTTTATCCATCTTGTTTATTGCAACGATAATGGAAACTCCCGCCGCTTTTGCATGATTGATAGCTTCTATTGTCTGGGGCATAATGCCATCGTCCGCGGCAACTACAAGAATTGCAATATCCGTAATGGACGCGCCTCTTGCACGCATTGAGGTGAACGCTTCGTGACCGGGGGTATCAAGGAAAGTTATCTCCTTACCCTTGCAGGTAACTCTGTAAGCACCGATATGCTGCGTGATCCCACCCGCTTCGGTGGAAGTTACGTTTGAATTCCTTATCTTGTCAAGAAGTGAAGTTTTACCATGGTCAACGTGTCCCATTACAACAACTACGGGAGCGCGCTCAACGCCCTCGCCGTCGTCGTCCGAATCGTCTATGAGCCGTTCCTCAATGGTGATGATAACTTCTTTCTCCACCTTTGCGCCCAGTTCCTCGGCAACAAGTGAAGCGGTATCAAAGTCTATCACCTGATTGATGGTACACATTTCACCAAGCTGCATAAGCTTCTTGATAACTTCCGTAGCCGTGACTTTCAGCCTTGCGGCAAGTTCGGAAACGACTATCTCGTCGGGGATAAGGACTTTAAGCTGCTGCTTTCTTGCCCTTTCCAGTTCCAGACGGCGGAGCTTCTCGGTCTCTGTTTCCTTTTTGTTGGAATACTGCTGACTCTTTCTCTGCTGTGACTTCTGGGTAAGCTTCTGCTTTTTGGAGAAATTGTCCTTCTTGCGGTTTTCCCTGCCGGAAGCGTTCGCCATGTTGTCGTACTTTTCGTTGTACTTATCCATTTCAACATAGGAACCTCTTGTATCAACAGTGTGAATTTTCTGGTCTACAACTGCCGCCGCATCTCCGAATTTTACGTCCAGCTTCTTCTTGTTGGACTGCTGTTCTGGGGACTTATCCTTATGTTTCTGATCCTTGTTTTTCTTCTGTTCGCTGTTTTTGAGAGCCTGAGCCGCATTGAAGCGGTCGTTCTTGTCGACTTTATTCTGCGAAACAGGCTTGGGCAGCGGCTTGTTTTCCGTCTTTGCGGAAGCTTTCTCCTGCTTTTTGTCCTGTTTCTTCTGTTCGGCGGCAGGCTTTTCGGGTTTTGACTTTTCGGAAACGTCCTCCGCTTTTTCGGGAACGGCTTCTTTCTTCTTTGCAGATTTCTTATCGGTCTTGGGCTTTTCCTCCTTGACCGCGGGCTTGTCGTCCCTTGTGGCGAAATATTCGTCAAAGGACTTTACCTGATTATTCTGCGAAAAATGTTCAAGAATATAATTTACCTCGTCGGTTTCCAGAGAAGCCGCGGGCTTTTTGGCAATATCGAGTTTTTCTTTCAGAAAATCCGAAAGCTGCTGTCCCGAAATGCCTAAGTCCTTAGCCATCTCGGTAATTTTAAGCTTTGGTGTTTTTGCTGTACTCATGTGATGTATACCCTCCGTTTACATGATATATCATTGATCACTGTCATTTGCCGCCGCGGTCAGTTCAAGGGCTTTCTTTGCAAAGCCCTCACCGCAGACGGTAAATATCCCCGCTTTTTTTCCTAAGCGCATATATGCGTCATCAAGAGTAATTTCCGACCTGACGGCGGGAACGCCTTTTTTCTCCGCAAAGAACCGCACTTCCTTTTCGGTTTTCGGAGAAATATCCGCCGCCGTTATGATCGCGTGAGCTTTCCCCGCAGAAAGCGCTTCTTTCATGGGGTCGAATCCCAGTTCAAGCTGACCTGCTTTGCGGCAGATGGTAAGCAGATCCATAAGTTTACCCACCGTCCGTCAGCTCCTTTTCAAGGGAATCGTAAATTTCCTCGGATATCTTACAGGAAAAAGCCTTTTCCAGCTGCCTTGACTTCCGCGCCTTTCTGAAACATTCTGCGCTTCGGCAGATATACGCCCCTCTGCCCGCTTTTTTCCCTGTAAGGTCAAGGGAAATTTCGCCCTCGGGAGATTTCACCGCGCGGATAAGTTCTTTCTTGGGTTTCATTTCTCCGCAGCCGAGGCACTTCCGCATCGGTATCTTTCTGACCGCCATATGCCCACTTCCTTATTCTATGGGATTTTCGGGCTTGATGTCTATTCTGTAACCCGTAAGTCTTGCGGCAAGCTTGGCATTCTGACCGCGGTTTCCTATAGCAAGCGAAAGCTGATTATTGGGAACTACCACCGTGCAGCACTTCTGCTCGCCCTCCTCTATATCAACGCTTATGACCTCCGCAGGCGCAAGCGCGTGTGCAATAAATACCTTTGGGTCCTCATCATAAACGATTATGTCTATCTTTTCGCCTTTGAGCTCGTTGACGATATTCCCGATACGGCTGTGCTTCGGACCTATGCAGGAGCCTACAGGATCAACGTTCTTGTCCTTTGACCAGACCGCTATTTTCGTTCTTGAACCCGCTTCACGGGAAATTGATTTGACCTCCACCGTTCCGTCGTAAATTTCGGGAATTTCCAGTTCAAAAAGGCGTTTTACCAGATCCTTATGGGTTCTTGAAACCTTTACCATGGGTTTTCTTTCGGGATTTATAATATCCGAAATGTAGAGTTTTACAACGTCGCCCTCTTTAAGAACTTCACCGGGGATCTGTTCATTTTTATATAAGTACACTTCGTTCTTGTCAATGGTAAGAGTGGCGTTTCCGCTTTCGGGTTCGATACGCTGAACGGTGGCGGAAACGGCTTCATGGACTTTGTCGCTGAAACGGTTTATATACTGTTCTCTTTCAAAAGTCTTTATTTCGGTGCGGATAGCCTGCTTGGCGTTCTGAGCGGCGACACGTCCGAATTTTGCGGTAGAAAGCTTATATTCGATAACATCGCCGTCCTTGACTGGGTGACCGGTATACGCTTCCGCTTCCTCAACGAGGATCTCGCTCATATCCACGGGAAGCATATCCACGGCGGTGCGCATAAGTATAACTTCAAAAACTTCGTTTTCAGGGTCAATATCCACTCTGAAATCCTCGCAGTCGGGATATTCTTTCTTTACCGCTCTTGAAATTCCCTGTTTGATCTTCTCCACCAGCAGATCCATGGGAATGCTGTTTTCCTCCGCAAGAAGCCTGAGTGCTTCAAAAAATTCTTTATTCATTTTTATAAACTCCTCCTTATAATAGTTTTGAGAGTTGAGAGTTAAGAGTTAAGTTGTTGACATAAACTGTTAGTTTTCTTTTTTACAACTTAATTTTGCTATATTATAGAAATAATAGTTTTAAGAGTTGAGGCAGGCTGAGCCTGCACCCTTTCAGGCAAAGTTTAGTGATTTCCAAATTAATACCTGCCGTGAGATAAAGTAAAGTTAAATCTGCAAAAGCATTGAAACCGAAGATATAAGCGTTACTGCAACAACTCCACTCTCAACTCTCCACTCTTAACTCTTGTTAAAAACTCTCGTTAAAAAGTTCTTCCGTATCATCGTCATAAAGACGGATAAAAGCAGTGTCGGAAAGCTTTATGTCCCTGTCGCCGTCCTCGGTAATTACCGAAACGATGCCGTCATTGAATCCTTTCAGAACGGCGATAAACTCTTTCAGTCCGTCGGTTTCGCGGATATACCGTATCCGCACGGGACATTCGAGGAACTCCTCAAAATGTTCCTTTCTTTTCAGTTCGCGCCCCAGCCCGGGAGAACCCACTTCCAGCATATAATTCTGCTCAATGGGGTCGGCTTTGTCCAGAGCCTCGGAAAGCGGACGCGTCATTGCTTCGCAGTCGTCCATGCCAAGCCCGCCGTCCTTGTCGATAAGCACCCGCAGATACCACATCGCGCCCTCTTTTTCAAAGGTGACGTCCCAGATCTTCAAGCCGAGACTGTCGGCAATGGGTCTTGCCAGCTCATATACCGCCGAAACGGTATTTCCGCCTTTAGCCATTTTATCTATCCTTTCATTTATTATGATATACCAAAAATCAGCATAATATCTTCATACGCCAAACCGCTCTTTTCTGTATTCTTCAAGTTCCTTTTTCTCGTCAAGGTCGGGAATGTACCTGCATACCCTTTTCATTCTTTCAAATGCTGCTCTGCGTTCTTCCATATCATTACTTTCGCCGGCGGGATAAATTATCCCAAAATATGCAATAAACCTGTCAAGTTCTATATCGGAGAACTGTTTCAGAATGCTTATTGCCTGTTCCTGTTTACTCATATACCCTATCCTTTCCGTAGGCAACACAAAAGACCGGAACGTTCCGGTCTTTTGCAACAATATCATGATGGTAATATTATACCACACTTTTTCTCAAATTGCAAGCATTTTTTTGAATTTTTTTCGGGAAATTTATCCCGTACTTCCGAAACCGCCGTTCCGCACCGCGGAAACTTCATCGTCCTCCGTTATCCCGAAAGGCAGGAATATCCCCTGCGCAAAGCCTTTCCCCGCGCCTATATGAAGCGGATCCTTCCCCTCATTCGTGAACTTTATCATAATATGCCCCTCATTTTCCGAATAGTAATAGTCAGAATCAATTATACCCACCGTATTGTCAAGGCGAAGGCGATTCCGTATTCCCAGACCGCTGCGGGGGTAGATGTTCAGCACCCAGCCCTCGGAAATGCGGGCGCGTATTCCCGTAAGCACGGAAATGCTTTCACGCGGATTCAGGAAAACCCCCGCAGGCAGGAAGAAGTCATACCCCGCCGAACCCGATGTGGCACGCCGCGGCAGAACGATACCGTCATAAATTTCCCGTATCTTGCTTTCGGGAACATCGGGAAAAAGCTTTTCCCAGTCGTTTTCAAAACGTTCAAAACTTATCTTTTCAAATTTGGCTATTCTTTCCATAAGTGACCTCCAACAAAAGATACCATAATTATACGGCATTTTCCCGCAAATGTCAAATTCCCGCAGTCAATTAAAATTTCGTTAAAAAGTTGACAAATACGGATATTTATGATATAATTTTTTAGTAATTTCTTAACAAGAGGGAGAAAATATCATGGGGAATAACGAGAAAAGAAACACTTTCAAGGGGTCGCTGGGGTTTGTTCTTGCCGCAGCGGGAAGCGCGGTAGGACTGGGAAATATCTGGCGTTTTCCATACCTTGCCACCAAGGACGGCGGAGGAATGTTCCTCGCTGTCTATCTTATCCTTGCGCTGACTTTCGGATTTACCCTGCTTATGGCTGAAACCGCCGTGGGCAGGAAAACCAAGCAAAGCCCGCTGACGGCTTACGGTGCTCTTAATAAGAAATGGCGGCATCTGGGAATACTTGCCTGTATAATTCCCGCGATGATACTTCCCTATTACTGCGCCATAGGCGGCTGGGTATTAAAATATCTGCTCGGGTATGTGACTTTAAACGGCGGGGCAGCCGCGCAGGACGGATATTTCAATACGTTCATATCAGGAACGGCAGAACCCATAGTAATGACCCTGATATTCCTTGCAGCGGTGATATTTGTAGTCATAAGGGGCGTAAACAAGGGCATTGAGTCATTTTCAAAAATACTTATGCCCATACTTCTTGTGCTTGTAATAGTAATAGCCGTTTTTTCCATAACCCTTGACCACACCGACAACGGCGTTACAAGGACGGGCATGGAGGGACTGGCTATCTACCTTATACCCGATTTCAGCGGATTTACCTTGGAAAAATTTATGACGGTGCTTATTGACGCCATGGGGCAGCTGTTTTTCAGTCTCAGCGTTGCCATGGGAATTATGATAACCTACGGTTCATACGTCCGCGACGACGCGAACCTCAATTCCTCGGTAAATCAGATAGAAATTTTCGATACTGCTGTCGCGTTCCTTGCGGGAGTAATGGTCATTCCCGCGGTGTATGTATTTTCGGGAAAAGAGGGAATGTCCGCTTCCGGTCCGGGGCTGATGTTTGTATCTCTGCCCAAAGTTTTTGACAAAATGGGGACTGTCGGCGAAATCATCGGCGCGCTGTTCTTTGCAATGGTGTTCTTTGCCGCGCTTACAAGTGCAATTTCCATAATGGAAGCGGTGGTTTCCAGTCTTATGGACAAATTCGGCTTCGGAAGAACAAAGTCTGCGGTGATAGTTTCCGCCGTGACTGCCGTTCTTGCGGTAATAGTCTGCCTCGGTTACAATGCACTTTACTTTGAAGTTACCCTGCCGAACGGAAGCACAGCACAGATACTTGATATTATGGACTATCTCAGCAACAACATTCTTATGCCCATAGTCGCTATAGGGACCTGCATACTTATCGGCTGGGCGGTAAAACCGGAAACGGTAATTGACGAGGTAGAAAAGACGGGTACCAAAATGGGACGCAAAGGGCTTTTCACGGTAATGATAAAATTCCTTGCGCCGGTAATGCTTATAGTTCTGCTGCTGCGGTCGCTGGGAGTATTCTGAAACAGGATCGGGGCAAATTTACGCCCCGATTTTTAATTAACCGTATGTTAATTTTTAATGGGTAAAAAAATCTATTTGTTAATGGTATAATTTTATGTAATTATTACGTTGAAGAGGTGTTTAAATGCTGAAAGGACTACTGAGAAAGGTGGGTGCGTGCCTTATGACCGCTGCCGTCGCCGCTTCACTGACCTGCTGCGGAAATTCCGAAAGCAGCAGCGGAACTGCCGAGACTTCCGCCGAAGTTTCCGGAACGACCGCTGTTTCCATACCGCCTGTCACACATGACGAAATGCGGGATATTTCTTCGGCTGAACTCGTAAAGGAAATAAAGGCAGGCTGGAGTCTGGGAAATGCCCTTGATTCCCACGGTGTTGAAGATTATACCGGGCTTGATACTGAAACGTCATGGGGAAACCCCAAAGCCACCTATGAACTTTTTACCGCCGTTAAAAAAGAGGGCTTCAATATCGTAAGAATACCCGTTACATGGTACCCGCATATGGACGCCGACGGAAATATCGACGAGGAATGGATGGACAGAGTTCAGGAAGTTGTGGATTACGCTTACGGACAGGACTTTTTTGTTATACTGAATATTCACCACGAGGACTGGCACGACCCCTATTACGATAATGCGGACGCCGCCTGCGAAAAGCTGAAAAAAGTCTGGACGCAGATAGGAAACCGTTTTCAGGACTACGACGACAAGCTTATTTTCGAGGGTATGAACGAACCGCGGAAACGCAATACCCCGCAGGAATGGAACGGCGGCGACAAAGAGGGGCACGAAGTCGTAAATCAGCTTAACGCGGCGTTTATCGAAACTATCCGCGGTCTTGGCGGAAACAACCCCAAGCGTCACCTTATGATACCGTCATATGCCGCAAGCATTACGGACGGGGCGCTGAATGATTTTGTATTTCCGGAGGGCGACGATAAACTTATCGTTTCGCTTCACGCATACGCACCGTATGATTTTGCACTCGGGCTTGACCAGAATAACAGGGATTACAACGAAAACGATGTAAAGTGGGTAATGCAGACCATAAAAACACATTTCATAGACAAAGGCATACCCGTTATAATCGGCGAATTCGGCGCGGTAAACAAGCTCAACCTTAACACCCGCGCAAACTGGGCAAAACTTTATGTGAGCGAAGCAAAGAAAATAGGCGTTCCATGCCTGTGGTTCGATAACGGTTCATTCAACGGAGACGGGGAAACTCTGGGACTTATCGACAGAAAAACCTGCACATGGAAATTCAAGGAAATACCCGATGCCATGATAATTGCTTCAAGGGACGAAAGCGAATAAGAAATTTCAAAGGGGGAACGTTTAACGGCGTTCCCCTTGAATAAATATATAGAACAGGAGAGCGAAATTTATATGATAAAACGACTTGCCCGCTGTATACGCGAGTACAAAAATGTTTCCATAGCAACGCCCATACTGGTTTCTCTGGAAGTTGTAATGGAATGTATAATACCGTTTATAATCGCCGACTTGGTAAACAACATCAAGTCGGGCTGTGAAATTTCGGTAATTATAAAATACGGGCTGGTGCTGGTGCTGATGGCGTGCCTGTCACTGGCTTTCGGCGCGCTGGCGGGAATTACCTGCGCAACGGCTTCCTGCGGACTGGCTAAGAATATGCGGCGGGATATGTTTGAAAATATCCAGAAGTTTTCTTTTGAAAATATAGACAAATTTTCCACCTCGTCACTTGTGACGCGTCTTACCACCGATGTTACCAACGTTCAGATGGCGTATATGATGATAATCCGGATCGCCATACGCTGCCCGTTAATGCTGATATTCGCATTTGTAATGGCGTTTGTCATGGGCGGAAGAATGGCTGTCATCTTCCTTTTCGTCGTGCCTGTACTCGGCGTAGCTCTTGCGCTTGTAACATACAAGACAATGCCGCTGTTCAGGGCTGTTTTCCGCAAGTACGACAACCTGAACGAATCCATTCAGGAAAATATCAAGGGCATGAGGGTGGTAAAATCCTATGTCCGCGAGGAATACGAAAAGCAGAAGTTCGGCAGGGCTGCCGAGGACGTCTGCCGCGATTTCACAAAAGCCGAAAGAATTCTTGCCCTGAACAACCCGATCATGCAGTTCTGTCTGTATGTGGTAATGGTTTTCGTGCTTTCATACGGTTCATATACCATAATCACAACAAGGGGCATAGACCTTGACGTGGGACAATTCAGCGCGCTGCTTACATACAGTTTCATGATACTCAGCAGCCTTATGATGATCTCAATGGTTTTCGTAATGATAACCCTTGCAACGGAATCGGGACACCGTATCGCCGAGATACTTGACGAGGAAAGTTCCCTGCAAAACCCTGCAAACCCCGTTTTTGAAGTCAAGGACGGCTCCATTGATTTTGACGGCGTAAGCTTCAAATATTCCAAGACCGCCGAACGTAACGCGCTTTCCGATATTGATCTTCACATCAAATCGGGACAGACGGTGGGAATCATCGGCGGAACGGGTTCGGCAAAATCCACGCTTGTTCAGCTTATTTCCAGACTTTACGATGTCACCGAGGGTTCGGTAAAAGTGGGCGGTGTGGACGTTCGCGAATACGACCTTGACACATTACGAAATCAAGTGGCAGTGGTTCTCCAGAAGAACGTACTGTTTTCGGGAACGATAAAGGACAACCTCCGCTGGGGAAACAAGGAAGCCACAGACGAGGAAATGATAGAAGCCTGCAGGCTTTCCCAAGCGGACGAATTTATCGAGCGTTTCCCCGACAAGTACGATACCTACATTGAACAGGGCGGCGCAAACGTTTCAGGCGGACAGAAACAGCGTCTCTGTATCGCAAGGGCATTGCTTAAAAAGCCGAAAATACTCATTATGGACGATTCCACCAGCGCGGTAGATACACGGACTGACGCCCTTATCAGAAAGGCAATGGCGGAATATATCCCCTCCACCACAAAAATTATCATCGCCCAGAGAATTTCTTCCGTTCAGGAAGCGGACGTTATAATCGTTATGGCGGGCGGTCAGATAAGCGCCATGGGAAATCATGACGAACTTATCAAGAACAACGAGATCTACAGAGATCTTTACACTTTACAGAACAAGGCGGGTGATGATGATGAATGAGAACGAGAAAAGACCGCAGGTCAAGAAAGGCATTATAAAGCGCATTATCAGGACACTGTTTGAATTTTACCCCGTGATGATGCCTTTCACCATCGCCTGCATACTTTTCAACGCAATAGTAAGCTCCATACCCTCAATTTTCATGCAGAAAGTCATATCTTCCGTTGAAACAAGTTGGCAGGACGGCGACTGGAGCGTTGTGGGCGGCGAAATAATAAAGAATGTCCTTATACTTGCGGCGTTCTATGTAGTTTCGCTTATTTCGGGGTTTGTTTTCAACCAGACAATGGCGATAATGACGCAGGGTTCACTGAAAAAGCTCCGTGAGAAGATGTTCAACAGAATGCAGGATCTTCCCGTAAAGTTCTTTGATACCAACAATCACGGCGACATAATGAGTCATTACACCAATGATATAGACACGCTTCGTCAGATGATCTCCCAGAGTATGCCGCAGCTTCTGATTTCATCGGTAACGGTGATAACTGTATACTTCATAATGCTTTACTTCTGCGTATGGCTTGCGCTTGTGGTGCTTCTGGGCGTTCTGGCAATGCTTCTTGTTACGAAAAAGGTCGGCGGCGGTTCGGCAAAATATTTCGTAAGGCAGCAGGCTGCTCTCGGTAAAGAAGAGGGCTACATCGAAGAAATAATGAACGGTCAGAAAGTGGTAAAAGTTTTCTGCCACGAGAACGAGTGCATTTCCGATTTTGACAAGATAAATCAGAAGCTTTTCGAGGAATCCGAAGCGGCTAACAAATATGCGAACATTCTCGGACCTATCCTCAACAACATAGGAAATGTTCTTTACGTTGTAGTTGCACTTGCAGGCGGAATAATGCTCATGGCAGGCGTTCCCAACGTCAGCATTTCGGGAATGGCTCTCAGCATAAGCGTTGCGGTGCCTTTTCTGAACATGACAAAGCAGTTCTCGGGAAGTGTAAGTCAGGTTTCCAACCAGATAAACTCCGTTGTAATGGGACTTGCGGGCGCGGGAAGAATTTTCGACCTTATCGACCGCGAGCCGGAAGTTGACGACGGTTATGTGACCCTTGTAAACGCCAAGGAAGTTGACGGCGTTATCACCGAATGTGAAGAAAGAACGGGAATGTGGGCATGGAAGCACCCTCATCAGGCGGACGGAACTGTTACATACACCAAGCTTACGGGCGAAATTGTCATGGACGACGTGGATTTTGCCTATGACGAGGGAAAGACGGTTCTCCACAATGTAACCCTTTACGCCGAGCCGGGGCAGAAAGTTGCCTTTGTAGGCGCGACAGGCGCAGGAAAAACCACAATTACAAATCTTCTGAACCGTTTCTACGATATTGCCGACGGAAAGATCCGCTATGACGGCATAAACATCAACAAGATAAAGAAAGCCGACCTCCGCCGTTCTTTAGGAATAGTCTTACAGGACACCAATCTTTTCACGGGAACGGTAATGGACAATATCCGTTACGGACGTCTTGAAGCACCCGACGAAGAATGTATAGCCGCCGCACGGCTTTCGGGAGCGCATGATTTCATAACCCGTCTGCCGCAGGGCTATAACACGGTACTCACCGAAAACGGAGCAAGTCTTTCACAGGGACAGCGGCAGCTTCTTGCCATAAGCCGAGCGGCTGTTGCGGACGCGCCCGTAATGATCCTTGACGAAGCGACTTCCTCCATTGACACCCACACCGAAGCCGTAGTTCAGCGTGGAATGGACGCGCTCATGATGGGCAGAACGGTATTTGTTATCGCGCACAGGCTTTCCACCGTCAAGAACTCGGACGTTATAATGGTTCTTGAACAGGGACGTATCATCGAGCGGGGCAACCATGAAAAGCTCATTTCCGAAAAGGGAAAATACTATCAGCTGTACACGGGAGCCTTTGAATTAGAATGAATAGAGTTGAGAGTTTAAGATTAAGAGTTAAGAGTTGAGAGTTGAGAGTTGAGATAAGGCGGGAATGCTTATATCTCAACTCTCAATGTTTTTGCAGATTTAACTTTACTTTACCTCACGGCAGGCACAAAGCGGGGAATTACTAAATAAAGCCTGAATGGGTCAAGGCTCAGCCTTGCTGAATGGGTCAAGGCTCAGCCTTGCTGAATGGGTCAAGGCTCAGCCTTGCTCAACTCTTAACTCTCAACTCTATTTGTATAATGTTTTAAGAACTTTAGTTCTTCGCCGTCAAAGTACGGGGAGAGCTTCTCATAAACCATTTTGTGATACGCGTTAAGACGTTCCTTGTCCTTGTCGTCAAGCATGGAAATATCCACACAGTCAAGGTCAATTGGCGCGTAGGTAATGGTCTCAAACTTCATAAGCTGCCCGTATTCGCTCTTTTCCGCTTTTACGCAGAGAAGCTCGTTCTCTATGCGTATGCCGTGACTGTTTTCAACATAAACCCCCGGCTCGTCGGTGGTTATCATTCCCTCCTCAAGTGCCGCGCTTATGGGACGGTCGCCGCTTATTTTCCAGCGGAAACTGTTGGGGCTTTCGTGAACGCTTAACAGATACCCGACACCATGCCCCGTTCCGCAGCGGTAATCAAGACCGTTTTCCCACATGGGCGCGCGGGCAAGAATATCAAGGTTTTCCCCGCGGCAGCCTTGCAGGAACACCGCATTCGCAAGGTTCAGCATTGATTTTAATGTCAATGTGAAGTGGAAACGCATTTCAGCGGTAATTTCCCCCAAAGCAAATGTACGGGTTATGTCGGTAGTTCCCTCAAGATAATGCCCGCCGCTGTCCACAAGCAACAGACCGTGGGGTTCGAGAACTGCTCCGCCGTCCTCGCCCGCGCTGTAGTGCATCATGGCGGCATTGGCGTTGTAAGCGCTTATCGTGTCAAAACTCGGCGCGATATAGCTTTCCCCGCCTATCTGTTTCCGAAGTCCGTCAATGTAATTCCCCGCATCGCCCTCGGAAATCTTCTCTTTGCCTATGGTGTTTTTCAGCCAGTACATAAACTTCGTGACCGCTATGCCGTCCAGTATGTGCGCACGGCGGATATTTTCAATCTCCGCGGAATTCTTTACCGCTTTCAGAAGCGCGCAGGGATCCGGCGCGGAAATTATTTCGCAGTCTTTCAGAAGATTGGCAAGGCGGTAATTTACCCGCTTTTCGTTTATAAGAACCTTTTTGCCGCGCAGTTTTCCCGCGTAATCGTAAATTTCATCATAGGGGAATATTTCCACGCCGCTTTTTATAAGCTTTTCGGAAATTTCCTCTTTGCAGGCGGAAATTTCAAGAAACAGCATCGCCCTGTCCGCAGTAACCACCGCATAGGAAAGCACCACGGGACAGCATTCCACATCATCGGCGCGGATATTGAACAGCCACGAAATATCATCAAGCGCGGTCATAATATGGACTTCCGCGTTTTTTTCGGAGATCTTTTTCCGCACTTCCGAAAGCTTTTCCGGAACAGTCCTGCCGCTGTATTTCTCGTCCAGATAATATATTTCCGAATGTTCAAGAACGGGACGGTTTTCCCATATCCTGTCGGTCAGGTCTTTGTCGGAAATAACTTTCCCGCCCTTTTCAGAAGCGGTCTTTTCGTAATATTTCCCTGTTTCCGCGGTCATTACCCGCCCGTCAAAACCGATAACGCCCTTTTCGGGGAGGATCTTTTTCACATATTCCCTTACGGTGGGAACGCCCTCCTCTCCCGCTTTCATAAGAATTATCCCGCTGCCCGAAAGCTGATTTTCCGCTTGGATAAAGTATCTCCCGTCGGTGAAAAGCGCGGCTTCCTCCCGTGAAACAACAAGCGTTCCCGCCGAACCCGTAAACCCGCTGAGGAACTTCCGCGCTTCAAAATACGGGCTGACATACTCGCTGTCGTGGAAATCCGATGTGGGCACTATATAAACGTTTATTCCTTCCTTTTCCATTTCCGCTCTTAATGCGGAAATATTTTCCTTTGCCGCGGACATAAAAATCATTCCCTCCGAAAAATTTTACATATCAATTATACCACAGAATTCCCCAAAATACAATAAAAATTTTCCCCCACAGGCAGTGAGGGAAAATCTTTTTTATATCAGCACGAAACCGCTTGGGGGCACGGCTTCGGCTTCAAGCAGAGTTATTTCCCGCCGATAATGCTTTCAAACAGCGAGTAATCCTCCTCGCTGCCGTAAAGCATGAACAGCGCTTTTGTCAGCGGAATGTATTTATCCTCGCCGAGAATGTAGGAATTTCTTTCCTGCGGGTCGCTGTGCTTTGTGATAACGGCGTTCATTTCGTCGGTAATGTAGATACTGTAGAAAATATCGCCTGTTTCCTTTTCGGCTATCTGAACCATGAACACCGTCCTGAAATCGCCGTTCTCTGTCTGCCGACCGCCTGACGGGATAGTTTTCAACATTCCCAGAATATCGGGATATGCCGTTCCGTCTGCGTCAATTTCGTAATTTTCAATATTAAGTTCCCTGCTGTTGATGTATGGGGTAATTTCCAGACGAACATTTTCGGGAGAAATGTTTTCCAAATCGGGAATGTCGTTCCTGCCCTCTATACGAATGTCGGGAAATCCGATATATTCGCCGCCTGCCCCTGTTGAAGCGTCGCTGTCATCTTCGGCAGCTTCTTCGTCCTCGGCATAACTGCTGTCATTGTGAACGCCCTCCATTCCCTCCTCGATTTCAGGAACGGGTATTGAAAATCCCGTCATTCCGTCATAGATCATAGCAGGAGAGTCCTCGCTCGTTTCGTCCGTCAATACCGCCGCGGAAGTATCGGCAGCGGGAGCCGCACCGCTTTCGCTTTCAAAAACAGGTTCTTCCTGCCCGAAATCGTTGTCCATAGCTTCGGGAATATCTATCAGTTCGGGGGAATGCCGCACTTCGGTAACAGTCTCCGTGGAAATGCTTGTAAGTCCCGTTTCGGAGAGCGACTCTATATTTTCGTTACGGACGTCAAGGACAACTCGTATGCCGATAATGCAGACAATGCAGGCGGCAGCTGAAAGTATTCCCGCGGAAACGCGTTTCCTGATGATCACAGACCTGTTGTTTTCTATCCTGTCCTCGGAAAGGTCGTTAAGCAGGGCCTCGGTGCGTTTATAGAAACTCTCCGAAATTTTTATGCTGTCCATGGCGTTTTTATACTCGTTTATCGTCCTGCTCATCTTCATCAAACCCTCCTATCATCATATCTTTAAGAATTTTTCTGCCTCTTGCAAGCAAAGTCCCCACCGTAGCGGGCTTTTTCCCCGTTATTGCGGAAATTTCCTTGATAGAGTAGCTGTTATAATAAAACAGGTGTATCACCGTGCGGTACTTTTCGGGAAGCGACAGCACGGCTTCCATAACTTCGCTCTGTTCTTCTGTAAGTTCGGCTGTTTCGGAACTTTCGGCGTCATCAAAATTTACTGTCCTTGTTATCCACCCCGACTTAACATGGTTTTTGCTTTTGTTAATTGCCGTTCGCAGAAGCCACGCCTTTTCATGTTCGGTGCTTTCAAAGCCTTTTCCGCGTTTCAGGAGCGCCACAAGCACGTCCTGTGCAATATCCTCCGCGTCAAAGATATTCCTGACATAGGTATAGCAAAGCCGTATTATGGTCTGTGAATAGGTGTCAAGGACATACTGAATGTAACCGTCTGTACCGTAATCTGCAATATTATCGGAATACATCTTATTTCCCCCAAGAAATACAGTATTTTCGGATATATGCGGACGGCGGTATCCGTCCATCTACTATAAATACAATTTACAAAGCCGATTTTTTTCATTTTCGCAAAATATTTTTGTTAATTTTTTATGAATAATCATAATTCGTTCCTGATATACTCGGCAACCTCTTCTGCAAGGGAAATATTTATCCCCGCGGCTTTGGCGATTTCCTCCGCGGTAGCCTTTCTGAACTCCTCGCGGGTCTTGAACGCCGAGAAAAGTTTCTGCGCTTTCTTTTCGCCTATGCCTTTTATCTGAGTAAGTCCTGCTTCGTAGGACTGTTTTGCGTGTTTCTTCCGCTGATAGGTTATGGAAAATCGGTGTACTTCGTCCTGAATTCTCGTAACGAGCATGAATGCAGATTTCGTACCGGAAATGGAAATTTCCGAACCCGAAGTGGCAATTGCGCGGGTGCGGTGGTTTCCGTCCTTTACCATGCCGAAAAGCGGCACGTCAATGCCCATTTCCCGAAGAATAGGCTCAACGGCGTTCACCTGACCCTTGCCGCCGTCCAGCAGGATAAGGTCGGGCATTCTGGAAAATCCCTCGTCCGTTTCGGAATCGTCCTTGAAGTGCCTGAACCGCCGCTCCAGCACTTCCCGCATACTTGCGTAGTCGTTCTGTATCTTGGTTTCCTTTATGGAAAAACGCTTATACGCTTTTTTTAACGGTCTGCCGTTTTCAAATACCACCATTCCCGCCACCATTGAGGAACTTCCCAGATTGGAAATATCATACGCCTCGATATAAAGCGGCGGTTCGGGAAGCCCAAGAAGTTTGCCCAGAGCTTCCAAAGCGGCAATTTCCTTTCCCGTTCTGCCGACCTTTATGGCAAGGCTGTCCTCGGCGTTGGCTTTCGCCATCATTATCAGCCGCAGACCCTTTCCCCGCTTTTTGGAGGAAATATCCACCGCTCCGCCTTTTCTTTCCCGCAGGATCTTTTCTATCATCTCGGTGTCGGGAAGTTCCTCCTCAATGATCACCTCACGGGGAATCTTTTCGCCGTCCGAATAGTATTGCAGAGCGAAATCTTCCAGCATATTCTCCTCGCTGTCAGGCGCGCCGAAGTCATATTCCGAGCGGTCAAAAAGCCGTCCGTTACGGTACATCAGCACGGCTATGCAGGAATTTTCCCCGTTCTGCGCCATGGCGATCACGTCAGTGTCCCGCATATCCTCGTCAATAATCTTCTGCCCGTCGGCGGCGCGTTTTATGGCGGAGATCCTGTCCCGCAGTCTTGCGGCAAGTTCAAAATCCAGTTCCTCGGCGGCGGCGTTCATCTGCTCGGTAAGAATTTCCACCGACGCTTCCGAACCGTTCCTGATGTAGCTTTCAGCCTGTGAAATTATATCCCTGTATTCATCGCCGTCTATCTTCCCCATGCAAACGCCCATACAGCGCTTTATGTGGAAATTCAGGCAGGGGCGGTATTTTCCGAAATCGGCGGGGAACTTTCGTCTGCAGGTCGGCAGGGAAAACACCCTGTTGACTTCCTCCACTGTCTGTTTCGTGACGAATGTGCTTGTATACGGTCCAAGGAACTTTCCCTTGCCTGTTTTCTGCATTTCGGCAGTTATCCGCGGATATTCCTCATCGGAAATTTTGATAAAGCTGTAACCCTTATCGTCTTTCAGAAGAATATTATACTTGGGCATATGCTGTTTTATCATTGAACATTCCAGAACGAGGGCTTCATACTCGCTGTCGGTGACAATGAAATCATAGTCATAGACGTGAGAAACCATCTTTGCCACTTTCGGGGTATGATCGGGATTTTCCCTGAAATAGCTTGAAACGCGGTTGCGGAGATTTTTCGCCTTGCCGATATAAATTATCTCATTGTTCTTGTCCCTCATCCGGTAAACTCCCGGGGAAAGTGTCAGCTTGGAAGTTTTCTCTCTTAAATACGGAAGTCTTTCGTTCATACCCTTTATCCTTTCATGAGGCAATCCCGCGCAAAGACCGCCTTACGGCTTTGCCTCTGTAAAAATATACCCGCCCTTAATAGAAAGAGCGGATATATGTTTTTTCTTATTCGCCGTAGTAAGCTTTTCTGTAAAGTTCCTTGAGTTCATCAATTCTCGGAAGTCTGGGGTTCGCCGTAGTGCACTGGTCGTCAAACGCCTTATATGCAAGGCTTTCAAGAGCATTTTCGTAAACTTTCGGGTCGATGTAGGAACGCTGGTCTTTTTCGCCTGCTTCCTTGATGGAAAGGGGAATGTTTACTTCTTTCATAAGCTTTCTTACAGCATTTGCAAGAGCCTTTACACATTCCTGATCGGAAGCTTTCTGCGGTGCGAAGCCCATCATCTTGGCAATTTCCGCATAACGTTCGGGAGCGATATAATGGTCGTACTTAGGCCATGCCGCGAACTTTGTAGGCGTCTGTTCGCCGTTGTATTCGATAACGTGGGGGAGCAGATACGCATTTGCAAGACCGTGAGGAATATGGAACTCTCCGCCCAATTTGTGAGCAAGCGAGTGGTTAACGCCGAGGAAAGCATTTGTAAACGCCATACCTGCAATACATGAAGCGTTGTGCATCTTCTCCCTTGAAAGCGGATCCGCGTTCTTGTAGGAAGTGGGCAGATACTTGAACACAAGCTTTATCGCATGAAGTGCAAGCGCGTCTGTGTAGTCGTTTGCCAGAATGGAAACATACGCTTCTATGGCATGAGTAAGAACGTCCAGTCCCGTGAACGCAGTGGACGCTTTCGGAACGGTGTAAACAAATTCGGGGTCGATTATCGCAACATCGGGAGTAAGTTCATAGTCCGCAAGAGGATATTTCATATTCTTGGATTTGTCGGAAATTACCGCAAAGGACGTTACTTCCGAGCCTGTTCCCGAAGTTGTGGGAACTGCAACGATCTTTGCCTTCTTGCCCAGTTTGGGGAACTTGTAAACTCTCTTTCTGATGTCCATGAACTTCTGAGCCATTCCCACAAAGTCAGCGTCGGGATTCTCGTAGAACAGCCACATAGCCTTTGCAGCGTCCATAGCCGAACCGCCTCCGAGAGCGATTATAACATCGGGTTTGAAATCATTCATTACCTCTGTACCCTTGCGGACTGTGGTAAGATCGGGATCCGGCTCAATGTCGCAGAAAATTTCAACAATTGGGTTATTAGGGTTCTTGTTAAGCTGATAGGTTACCCTGTCCACATAACCAAACTGGACCATTCCGGGGTCCGCGACGATCATAGCCCTGTGAATGTCGGGCATTTTTGAAAGATACTGTATTGAACCCGGTTCAAAATAAATTTTTTCCGGAACTTTAAACCACTGCATATTCAATCTCCTCTTTGCGATCTTCTTTCTGTTTATAAGGTTCTTGGCGGTAACGTTTTCCGAAACCGAATTCTTTCCGTAAGAACCGCAGCCCAGCGTCAGCGACGGAGCCATTGAGTTGTAAACATCGCCTATGGCGCCGAAAGAAGCGGGAGAATTTACCACGATACGGCTTGCTTTCATTGTCTCGCCGTACTTTTCAATAACTTCCTCGTCTGTAGAATGTATAACGGCGGTGTGTCCCGCGCCGTGGAGAAGCATTTTCTCGCACATTTCAAATGCGTTCTTTCCGTTCTTTGCCTTTACGACTGCAAGAACAGGGGAAAGCTTTTCAAGGGCAAGGGGATATTTTTCCGCGTCAGTGCCGCCCAGTTCCACGCAAAGGACTTTGGTTTCCTTGGGAATGGTTATGCCTGCTTTTTCGGCGATCTGCCAAGGATACTGTCCTACTACCCATGACTGAACAGCCATTTTTTCAACGTCGATAACAACGTCCTGAATCTTCTTTATCTCGTCTTTCTTCGCAAAATAGCAGCCGTGGTATTTCATGAAATCAACGGCTTCGTCATAGATCTCCGCGTCAATGATAGCCGCCTGTTCCGAAGCGCAGATCATGCCGTTATCGAAAGATTTTGAAAGGATAAGGTCGTGAACGGCTTGTTTCAGGTTAGCGGTCTTTTCGATGTAGCATGGGGTATTTCCCGGACCGACGCCGAGGGCGGGCTTTCCTGCGGAATAAGCAGCCTTTACCATTCCCGGACCGCCTGTCGCAAGGATAGTTGCAACATCGGGGTGGTTCATGAGAAGTCCCGTAGCTTCAACAGAGGGATATTCGATCCACTGAATGCAATCCTTGGGCGCGCCTGCTTTTACGGCAGCGTCACGAACGATCTCCGCGGCTCTTTTTGAGCACTGCTGCGCGGAGGGGTGGAAACCGAAAATTATAGGATTTCTCGTCTTAGCGCAGATGATGGATTTGAACATTGTGGTAGAAGTTGGGTTTGTGGTAGGCGTAACGCCGCAGACGATTCCCACAGGCTCGGCAATTTCCATATAGCTTTCGTCAACGTTGTCCTCGATAATGCCGACGGTCTTTTCATGCTTTATGGAGTGCCAGATATATTCGGTGGAGAAGATATTCTTTGTTACCTTGTCCTCGTAAATGCCGCGCCCTGTTTCCTCAACAGCCATGCGTGCAAGTTCTCCCTGTGCGGAAAGTCCTGCAAGCGCCATTGCTTCGGCAATAGCGTCCACCTGTTTCTGATCCAGTTTCATATACTCGTCAAGAGCGACCTTTGCCCTGCTTACCAGATCGTTGATCATTTTCTCGTTATCAATGGTCTTTCCGGCAGCGGCGGTCTTTTTTTCTTTTGCCATAATTTATCAGCCTTTCATATAATTTTCGGTAAAAGTCGGTTTCCCGCCCTCTACTAAGGATAATCTTTGTTAAAAATCTAACAAAGTTATTGTACCATATTTGTGCAATTACGTCAATGAACAGTCTGTTAATTTTGTCAGATCTTGTAGGAATCGGTGTCGGTGTTTCCTTCCGCGATAAGGGCTGTTATTTCTTCGTGAGTGGGCATAGCGGGAATAGCTCCCACTTTTGAGGAACTCAGCGCACCGCAGGCGTTTCCGTAAATTGCAAAATCACGAAGATCCTCCATGGTTATCTCGTCAATGGTCTTGCCCGAAAGCACCAGCCGCGACAGGAACGCTCCGAAAAAGCTGTCTCCCGAACCGAGAGTGTCCACGGTTTCCACCTTGAACGCGGGGAAACGCTCTATGCCGTGCTTTGTAGCAATAATGCAGCCTTTTGCGCCCTGAGTTATGCAGACTATGCGGATACCCATGTTCAGCAGCTTTGCGATGGCGGGAAGAAGTGTGGCGCAGTCGGTGATTATCTGGAGTTCCAGTTCCGAAACTTTGATTATGTCAACATACCTGAGAACGCTCCGCATAGCCTTGAAAGCTTCCTCTTTTGAATCCCACAGCTGTTCGCGCCAGTTGGGGTCATAGGTGACGATCTTTCCGTGTTCCTTGGCGTATTCCACGGTGTTTATGGCGGCGGAACGGGAGGGTTCTCCCGTAAGCAGCAGCGACCCGAAATGCAGAAGCTTACATTCGTCAATAAGTTTCAGGTTAACTTCGCTGAAATTCAGGTTCAGATCCGCGCTGTTCTGACGGTAGAACACGAAACTCCGCTCCGAGTCCTCGTCCTTTCCCACAAAAGCAAGGGTTGTGGAAAATCTCTTGTCCAGAATAACGCCTTTGGTGTCAACGTGTTCCTTTTCCAGTACCCATTGCAGATAATGTCCGAACATATCGTTTCCGAGTTTTCCTATAAAGCCCGTGGGCACGCCGAGTTTTGAAGCCATTACCGCAACGTTTGCGGGCGCGCCTCCGGGATTCCTTTTATAATAAACGCCGTCCTCGGCTTGTACGGTGGTAAAATCCACCAGCATTTCTCCGATCGTAATAATATCCGGCATAATATTACCTCTTTTCTTTAGTCAACGTTGATTTTAAACGGGTTGCGTTATCTCGTCGGGATAACGTTTGAGAATTTCAAGTATCTTGTCATAGCTTTCCACGAAAACGTCCACCGCGTGGGGCGCGAACTGTTTGCCTTTCTGACGGACGATCTCCGCGTAAGCGTCCGCAGGCGCCCAGCCGTCCTTGTAGGAACGCTTTGAAACAAGCGCGTCAAAAACGTCCGCAACCGCAACTATTCTCGAAAGGAAGTCTATTTCCTCGCCGCGGTAACCCAGATAGCCGTTCCCGTCCCAGCGTTCGTGGTGCTGGAGAGCGATCTTCCGAGCCATATTCATCACTTCGCCGGGGGAATTTTTCAGCAGTTCCTCGCCGTAGGTGACGTGAGTCTTTATCACTTCAAATTCTTCTTTTGTAAGCTTTCCCGGCTTTTCGAGTATTTCGGGCGGGATCATAAGCTTTCCTATATCGTGCATCATAGCCGCAAGGGCGATCTCGCTGCACTGACTTTCGCCGTAACCCGCGCAGGAAGCCATTACCTTGGTATACTCCGAAACTCTCTTTACGTGCTGTCCCGTCTGATGGGATTTGGACTCGGAAATTTCCGCAAATGAAAGTATCACCGACTCCTGCGTTCTGAACATATTCTCGTTCAGAAGCGTGCGGTTTATGGCAGTGCTGATGTTGTTGTAAAATATCCTCATGGGTTTCCGCATCTGGTCCGTATCTTCCGAGGGCGGGAACACCGCCGAAACGTACAGCACAAGTTTTTCGTCGTTGTAGAAGCACATTCCCACGCTGTTTTCCTGAATTTTTATAAATTCCTGCATGGGTTCTTTCTTGACGGGATAGGAAAACGCCGTGTCGCCCACCACCGATTCCACCACGCTGCCATGGAAAGTATCTTTTCCCCTTGCGTCGCCGCTTATACGTTTAAGAACGCCGTTTTCGCAGAATATCCCCGCCGAAGTTTCGGGCGTGCAGGTAAATCCCAGCATAGCCGAAACAGCGCTGCTCACCGACTGACGGATCATTTCCGCCAGTTCGGAAAGATCATTTACCGTATAAAGGGTCCTTGAAACATTTATAATAGTATCAAGGCTTTTGTTCCGCATTTCGCTTTCGGTGTTGTATTCCATAAACTTGTTGAAAATGTTATGCGCCTTAGCGCCGACAACATTACAGATTATGGAAATCACAATAAACATTGCCAGCCGCGGCAGAAGTCCGAATATAATGACCTGCTTCATTGTCACAAGCGGATCGTCGAACACCACCGACGTGAAAACGCTGACTATATGTGAAATTATCATTGTTACGATAGTTGCCGCCGACGTGAAGAACGTCAGCCGCTTATCGAAAAACATCATTGAAATAAGCAGCGGCAATGTAAACGCCATGACCATATGGAACGTCAGCACCGCATACGCAACGCCCACGGCAACAACAATGCTTGCGATTATGGCATATTTCATCCATTCCTCGTACCTGCCGCGAATGATCATCAGCAGCTTGGGAATACACATTATTACCCCGCATATCAATGTAACAACAGTAAAGGAAGTTTTATCCAGAATGAACACGCCTGCCGTATTCAGCACATCCATTATTATCATCATTAAAGTGCAGATAATAAGCGCGTTCGCGGTAAAAACGGCAGCTTTTTTATTAGAATTTTTTAACAGATCTTTTTTCATGCTGCTGCTCCTCCCGTATAGGATCATATTTTATTTATTATACCATTATCGGAAAGATTTTTCAACGGTAATTTTATTTTTATACAATTTTTTAATATTTAAAACAAAAGCGGGAACAATTCGTTCCCGCTCAAAAATTCTTTATTGCACCAGCTTATCAAGCTTGTATCTTTCAACGGCAGCCTGATTTATCTGTGCGTTCTGTTCTGCAAGCCAGCCGTTTACCATTTCGTCAAACTCATCGTCTTTCAGTGCATGAAGCGCCGTGTCACGGTTGTTTTCCAGATATTCCGGGTCGGCGAACAGATCCATCTTATTCACGATATAATATGACTCATAGTCCTCTACAAGAACGTAATCTCCTGCGTTCATGCTGCCGTCAAAAGCCTTTTCCGCAACGGAAGCGGCAGGCGTGGAAGAATCCTTTGTAATGACCGTTCCGTAATCGGGAGCTTCCTCTGTTTCGGAACCGTCCGTTTCGGTTTCCGTTGCCGCGGCTGTTTCTTCCTCTGCGGTCTCTCCCTCCGCGGTTTCATCGTCCGAAGCGGAAAGTGCGTCAACATAGCTTGCATATTCGTCCTCGATAGTGTCAAAGCTTTCACCGCCTTTGAGTCTTTCGATGTACTCGTCAGCCATTTTCTTTACGTACTCTTTGTCCTCGGATTTGAGAACGTTGCCCTCCGCGTCTTTCAGGGTCATTTCAATATACTTTATGCGGGCATAATTTTCGGTAAGGTAGTTCTTTATGTCCTCCTCGGGAACTTCCTTTTCGCCGCCCGTGCCGTAGTAATAGTCAAAAACGGCGGACTCCTTGCGGGTATTGATACCGGCGTCAACATATGACTGTTCGCTTATGCCGTAGCCCTCATACTGTTCGCCGATGTATTCCCACCACTGTTCCGCGGTGGAAGCGACGATCTTGTCCTCGTTATTCCGGAACGAAAGTCCCAGTTCATTGAATTTTGTTTCATAAGCGGCATATTTTTTCATGCTTTCTATAGCCTTGTCGTTTACCCATTCGGTGACGGGCTTGTCCTCAATGGAAAGATCCAGTATCTTGGACATATCGTCTTCCTCTCCCAGCTGATCCGAAAGCTGAGAATACGCTTCGGAAAGAGCGTTTGACTGGTAAAGAATGAATATTCCGGCAGGAATTTCCACGCCGTCAATTACCGCACCCTGAACGGTATCCTTTCCGCAGGAAGCAAGGGATAAGGTCATTAACAAAGCGGCAGAAGCAGCCGCGGTTCTTTTGAATAAAGACATTGTCTTGTAACCTCCGTAAAAATCAAATACAATATATTATACCACACTTTCACGTGGTTGTCCAGTATTTTTAAAAATGTTTTTTAAATTTACTGAAAAATACACCACGGTAATTCAATGAGTTAAAAAATATTTAATAATTTATTGTTTTTAAATGACAAAAGCACAAAATTTGCTACAATAGAAATAACTTCTTAGTTATTCTATGAACGAGGGGAAGCACCAAAAAGGGAAGGGGCAAACCAGAAACTTGATAGGGACGCGGTGGTTTTCCCCTTCCCTTTTAGGTTCTCCCCCTCGTGGCTCCCTCTCTCCTTAATCCTATCCCCTTTCGCCCAAGCTACCAAGAGTCTAACCTAAAAAATCGGGCTTATATGTTATTGCAAACTTTATAGAACTTTGCGAATTTATTCGAGCAAAACTTGAATAGTCCGTTCTGATATATAGAGTTGAACCATCACAACCGGGTTTGTAAAGTACATTTTACGCTTTGAGTTCAATGTATGACTTTGTTAAGTCTGTCAAAATTTAAGCGTTTAGAGGACTTTACGAAGTCTTACGTGCGTTGCGTACAAAACTTAAATTGTCCGTTCTATAAAAGAAAATTCGAGGAAATACCGCAAAGTTTGTAAAGCAAATCATAAAATTTATGATACTTTGTTTATATGTAAATCCTTACGAGCTTGGGCGAAAGGGGTTAGGATAGAGGAAAAAGGGAGCGCGAGGGAAAAGACCTTAAAGGGAAGGGGGAAAACCACCGCGTTCCTACCGTTTCGTTGGTTTCCCCCTTCCCTTTTGGGTCTTGTCCCTCGTACGTCGAATAAATAATAAGATTTTTACTATTTAATCAACTTATTCGTAAAATTAAATTCATAATTTGTTTACTCATTAAAATACCGTGAAAAATACACAGAAAACTCTTGAATGAACTTTCTTTTTGTGTTATAATACTAATGTATTTATTTTTTTCGGAGGTCTTGTTATGATTTCTATCGGAAGCGACCATGCGGGTTATCAGCTTAAAAAAGAAATTATCGCGTGGTTTAAGGAAAATAATATCCCATATATGGAATTCGGCTGCATGAACGGCGAAAGCTGCGACTATCCCTTAGTCGCTCAGGAAGTCTGCCGTCGGGTAACTGCGGATAATTCCGAACTTGCCATACTTGTCTGCGGAACGGGCATAGGCATTTCCATAGCCGCGAACAAAATAAAAGGCATACGCGCCGCAGTCTGCACCGATACATACACTGCAAAATATACAAGGCTTCACAATAACGCCAATGTCCTCTGTCTCGGCGGAAGAGTTACCGGAACAGGCGTTGCCCTTGAAATTGTGGAAACTTTCCTGAATACCCCATTCGAGGGCGGACGCCACCAGCGCAGAGTGGATCAGATAACGGCTATCGAAAACAACAACTGAAAGGATCAATCGCTATGGAATTCATGAACAACGTAACTATTCTGGAACACCCATTGGTACAGCATAAAATTTCACTTATGCGGGACATAAACACCGGCGCAAAGGAGTTCAGGGAGCTTGTTTCCGAAACGGCTATGCTGATGTGCTATGAAGCTACGCGGGATCTTCCCCTTAAAACCGTGGAAGTCCAGACTCCCCTTGCAATCGCAAAAACGAAAGTCATTTCCGGCAGGAAATTAGCGTTCGTGCCCATTCTCAGAGCGGGTCTCGGAATGGTTGACGGCGCGGTGAAACTTGTCCCTGCCGCGAAAATCGGGCATATAGGGATCTTCCGCGACCCCGAAACCAAAAACGCCGTGGATTACTACTGCAAACTTCCCTTTGATATTGCGGAAAGAGACGTTATCGTTACCGACGTTATGCTCGCAACCGGCGGAACGGTGGTAAAGACCGTGGAAATTCTCAAAAAAGCAGGAGTAAAGAATTTAAAAGTAATGTGTATAATAGCCTGCCCCGAGGGAATAGAAGCCGTTCACAAAGTTTACCCCGATGTGGAAATTTACTGCGGCGCCGTTGACGAGGGTCTGGACGAAAAACTTTATATCGTTCCCGGAATGGGCGACGCCGGCGACAGAATTTTCGGCACAAAATAAATTATTAAAGGAGAACATTTATCATGTGCGGTATTGTAGGATTTATAGGCAAAAGAGCCTGCACGGACGTGCTTATAGACGCTTTGAAAAGGCTTGAATACAGAGGCTATGACTCCGCGGGGATAGCCATTTTCGAGGACGATAAGATAAAGACCGTCAAGGCAAAAGGAAAGATAAAAGAGGGCTTGGTGGAAAAACTGAAAAGCGAGCCGATATTCACCGCCGTATGCGGTATCGGACACACGCGCTGGGCTACCCACGGCGAACCCTCGGACGTAAATTCCCACCCTATCGGAAACGGCAGAGTCTCCATTGTACACAACGGAATTATTGAAAATTACCGCGAAATAAAAAGCTTTCTCATCGGCAAAGGCTACGGTTTTGAAAGCGAGACCGACACCGAGACCGTTGCGAAACTTCTTGACTATTACTACGAGGGCGACCCCATTGAAGCCATTGAAAAAGCCGTCGGCGTGATTCAGGGCGCGTATGCTCTGGGAATAATTTTCAGGGAACACAAAAACAAGATATTCGCCGTCCGCAAGGACAGCCCGCTGATTGTGGGAAAAGGCAAGGGCGAAAGCTTTATTGCTTCCGACATAACGGCTATTATCGAATACACAAGGGAATATTACTGCCTTGAACGGGGCGAAATTGCTACTCTTGACGAGAACGGCATACACTTCACCGACCTGCACGGCGAAGCTATTGAAAAGGAACTTTTCACGGCGGACTGGGACGTAGAATCGGCGCAGAAAGGCGGTTACGAGCATTTCATGCTGAAAGAGATCCACGAACAGCCCGACGCGGTAAGAAATACCATTTCCCCGAGAATAAAGGACGGTCTGCCCGATTTCGGCGAATGCGGACTTACCGCCGAAAAACTCCGTGCTTACAAGCATATTTTCATAGTGGGCTGCGGTTCTGCCATGCATTCGGGAATGGTGGGCAAATACCTTATTGAAGATCTGGCGCGGACTCCCGTCATAGTGGATATTGCTTCAGAATTCAGATACAGGAACCCCCTTGTTTCTGACGGCGACCTTGTGGTAATAGTTTCCCAGTCGGGAGAAACAGCCGACACTCTCGAAGCGCTGAAACTTTCCAAGGCGAAAGGCGCGGACACTCTTGCGGTGGTAAACGTTGTAGGTTCGTCAATTGCCCGTGAAGCGGATATGGTAATTTACACAAACGCGGGACCTGAAATTTCCGTATGCTCCACAAAGGCGTATGCTGTTCAGGTGGCGTTCATGTACCTGCTTGCTTTTGAAGTCGCTTACGCCCGCGGACGTATAGACGAAGCCCGCTGCAAGGAACTTGTAAACGGACTTACGGAAGTTCCCGAAAAGATTCAGGAATGTCTCAATGACCTTTCAATTTACCAGTATGTGGCTTCTAAAATTTTCAATGCCGACAGTCTGCTTTACATCGGACGCGGACTTGACAACGCTCTCAGTATGGAAGGTTCTCTTAAATTAAAGGAAATTTCTTACATACACAGTGAATCATACGCGGCGGGCGAACTGAAACACGGAACCATTTCGCTTATTGAGGACGGCACGCCTGTAATTGCGGTAATGACCCAGAGTTCGCTGTTTGAAAAAATGCTTTCAAACGTCCGCACCGTAAAAAGCCGCGGGGCGAAAGTGGTTGCAATCTGCCGCGCCGCTGAAAATCTTGACGCCGACTGTGCAGACTATAAAGTAGGGCTTCCGGAAGCGGACGATTTGTTCCTGCCCCTTATCTCAACGGTGGCAATGCAGCTTATTGCTTACTACACGGCTGTTCAGAGGGGCTGTGACGTTGACAAGCCGAGGAATCTTGCAAAATCCGTAACGGTCGAATAAAATTTGTGTGGTGAACCAAAAGGAATGGAAAAAGAGCTTATCTCGCTGATAGTTCCCTGTTACAATGAGGAAGAAGTGCTTCCGCTTTTCCGTGACGAGATACTTCGCGTCACGGGGAAAATGAAAAGCCGCTTCCCGCATCTTGAATTTGAATTCCTGTTTATAAATGACGGTTCGCGGGACAGGACTCTTGACATTCTGCGGGAATATTCCCTTGCGGACAGTCGTTTCAGGTACATTTCTTTCAGCAGGAATTTCGGGAAAGAAGCGGGAATGTTCGCAGGGCTTGAAAACTGCAAAGGCGATTACGCGGTAATTCTCGACGCGGACTTACAGCACCCTCCGAAACTTATCCCGCAGATGTACGAATATGTCAGAAGCGGCGAATTCGACTGCGCGGGCACAAGGCGGGTTTCGCGGAAAGGTGAGCCGAAACTGCTTTCCTTCTTTTCGGAAAGCTTCTACAAGGTAATAAATAAAATTTCCCAGACATATATAATCAACGGGGCGCAGGACTTCCGTTTCATGACAAGGCAGATGGTGGACGCCATTCTGTCAATGCGTGAATACAGCCGCTTTTCCAAGGGAATTTTCAGCTGGGTAGGGTTCCGCACAAAATTCATCGAAATCGAGAACACCGAGCGCGCTGCGGGAAAGACCACATGGAATTTCTGGAAACTGCTTAAATACTCATTTGAGGGGATATTTGCGTTTTCAACATTTCCGCTGTCGCTGGCGGTAATTTTCGCGGTAATATCGTTTATTGCGGCGATCGTCCTGCTGATATTTGCAATAATAAAGACATCGGAAATGCTTGGGATAATGTGTCTGATATGCTTTATAGGCGGAATACAGCTATTCTGCCTTGGGACATTGGGGCAATATATAGCAAAGGCGTATCTTGAAGTCAAGAAACGCCCCATATATATTATAGGTGAGACCGAAGAAATTTATAAAAAAAGGAAGGAATAAAACCATGAACATCTGGCATGATATTTCACCGAACCGCATTACAAAGGACAACTTTTTTGCCGTTATCGAAATTGAAAAGGGCAGCAAAATGAAGTACGAGCTTGACAAGAAAACAGGATTCCTTATGCTTGACAGAGTTCTGTACACGTCCACCCACTATCCCGCGAACTACGGGTTCATTCCGAGGACATATGCCGAGGACGGTGACCCGCTGGACGTTCTGGTGTTATGTTCGGAGTCCATACGCTCACTTGCTCTTGTAAAATGCTATCCTATAGGGGTAATTTCCATGCTGGACAACGGTGCGCGGGACGATAAAATTATCGCGATACCTTTCAACGATCCAACATACAACACATACACCGATGTGAGCGAACTGCCCAAGCACATATTTGATGAAATGTCCCACTTCTTTGCGGTTTACAAGTCCTTGGAGGGAAAAGAGACTGTCATTGATGAAATGAAAGGCAGAGAGGAAGCTATTTCCATTATTGAAAACTGCATAGACCGATACATAGACAGCTTCTGCAAAGCTGAAGCTTTTCAGAGTTAAGAGTTAAGAGTTAAGAGTTGAGAGCAGGCTGAGCCTGCTTGCAGAGTTGAGAGTTAAGAGTTAAGAGTTGAGATACTGACGTAACTTCTCAGTTTGCTTTTTTATGAAAAGTATAGCAAGGATTTTTGAGAGAGATTTACATTGTAGTAAACTATGATTTATTTCTGCCTTTTAGTTGTAACTTTGTTAAAATCAAACTTAAAAATTTTCACAAAAATAAATCTAAAAACAGAACATTTAAAAATTCTGTCAACATCTTAACTCTCAACTCTTAACTCTCAAAACTTATATATGGGAGGAATTTATATGAGAAAAAATTTAGGAGTACAGCCCGCGCTGTTCCCTATGCCTGTGGCAATAGTTGCGGCTTATGATGAAAGCGGAAATGTATGCGCCATGAACGCCGCATGGGCGCAGATATGCGACATGGACAAAATTGCGCTTTTCATTGACGAGGAACACAAGACCACCAAAAATATCAGGCAGAGCAAGGCGTTCACTGTCAGCATTGCGGACGTTCCCAACATGGAAGCGGCGGACTTTTTCGGAATAGCCACGGGAAACAAAATGCCCGACAAGTTCGAGCGCACGGGTTATCATGCCATAAAGAGCGAGTTTGTCAACGCGCCCGTTATTGCGGAATTCCCCGTTACCCTTGAATGTGAACTTGCGGAAATAGTAAATACTCCCAATCTTCACGCTGTTGTGGGAAAGATAATAAATGTCAGTGCCGATGAGAATGTAGTAGGCGACAAGGACAAGATAATCCCCGAAAGAGTGAATGCGCTTATATTTGACCAGTTCCGTTCGGGATATTATTCCGTCGGAGACAAGGTCGGTCAGGCATGGAACGCAGGAAAACCCTATATGCAGAGTTAAGAGGCAGGCGTGCCTGCCTCAGAGTTGAGAGTAGAGAGTTGAGAGTTGAGATATTGCAGTAACGCATATATCCCAACTCTCAATTTTTTGTAGATTTAACTTTACTTTATCTCACGGCAGGCACACGCAGAAGATAACAAAACTTTGCCTGAATGGGTGCAGGCTCAGCCTGCCTCTCAACTCTTAAATCTTAACTCTTAAATCTCAACTCTTTTTCGCAGTTTTCTTATATATAAGAGGTATGCAATAACAAGCGCCGCGGCGGTGACTATCCAGCTTACGGGATAAACCATCATCAGCGAGTCAAAGGACGAATTCTCCGCGAATACCGTGTAGACCCACGCAATGCGTATCCCGCACACTCCCGCAAAAGTAAGGACTGCGGGAACAAGCGAATATCCGTATCCGCGCATTGCTCCCGACATTATTTCCATGACCGCGTTTACAAATTCCCATGTGAGGATATATTTCAGACGCACCATGCCAAGTTCGGCAATTGCGGGGTTGTCGTTGAAAATTTTCAGCAGCGGCGTTCCGAAAAGCAGTATAATGAGCGATGCCGCCAACGTTACTGCAACGTCAATGATAAGGCTTCTTTTTGTTATCTTCCTGCAACGTTCAAGCTGCCCCGCTCCGTAATTCTGCCCCACAAATGTTGTACAGCCCTGACCGAATGAATTTATCAGGTAGTATGCAAGAATTTCAATATTGAATGCCGCCGAGGACGCAGCCATTACTTCCGAACCCAGACTGTTCACCGCCGACTGAATACACATATTCGACAGTGAAAATACCATGCTTTGCAGTCCCGCGGGAAGTCCTATGCGGACTATTTTTTTCAGCACATCGCCGTGTATCTTTATGTCGGAGAGGGTTATCCGTATGGGGTATTCCCTGCGGCAAAGCAGGAAAAACAGCAGCGCGGAACTTATAAAGTTGGAAATTACCGTTGCAAGAGCAACGCCGTCCGCGTCCATTCCTACAACGCAGACAAATAACAGATTCAGCAGAACATTTGCAATTCCCGATATTACAAGGCAGAATAACGGCGTTCGGGTATCGCCCTGACTCCGGAAGATAGCAGATTCAAAATTATAAAGAAAAATTACGGGCATTCCCAGAAGATATATCCGCAGATATGCAAGTGACATGGGGAAAACTTCCTCGGGAACGCTCATAAGTTCCAGAATATCAGGCGCGTACTTTTCGCCGATGAGCGTTATAAAAATACCGCCGATTATGGAGAAAAGCACCGACGTATGTACGCATTTTGAAACTGATTCGCTGTCGCCCTGCCCCGTAAAGTTTGAAATTACCACATTTGCGCCCAGTGCAATGCCGATAAAACCATTTACCAGCAGACCTATCACCGCACTGTTGCTTCCGACGGCAGCCATGGCGTTTTCGCCGACGAAACGTCCCACCACGGCAACGTCAGCGGCGTTGAAAAGCTGCTGCAGCATTCCTGTAAACGCTAACGGCAGGGCAAACATCAGAAGCTTTCCGCATATGCCGCCGTTAAGCATATCAATTTCGGTTCGTTTCATAAAAGGTTATGACAGCTCCTTTCAGATATTAAGCAGTTTTTCCGCATTTTCGTGAAGTATCATTTCCTGCTCATTTTCGGTAAGAGGGATCTTATTGAAAAGTTCAAGCTCGTGTTCCGCCGTCCACATGGGATAATCCGTGCCGAACAGCACATTCTCCACGCCGAATGCGTCAATAAGTTCCTTTGCGTGTTCTGGAGTCATGGAATAAAGCGAGCTTGAAGTATCTACCCACAAACGGCGCCCGCCCAGAATTTTTGCGGCGTTGTCCCATTCCGACCAGCCGCCGAAATGCGCCCCGATAACGTCAAGTTTCGGGAAACGGTCAAGAACGTTCACAAGCATTTGCGGGTGGGAATATTTGTAGCGTATATCCCCCGTGTGTATAAGCAGAGGGAGACGCCCCTCGATAATTTCGTAAATTTTCATGGCTTTCGGGTCGTCAATGGCAAACTGCTGGAAATCGGGGTGCAGTTTCACGCCTTTCAGACCGAGGGAAACAGCCCTGTCAATTTCCTTTTCGGGATTTTCATAGTCGGGGTGCATGGCAGCAAAGCCTATGAACTTGTCGGGATATTTCCTTACGCAGCCCGCTATGAAATCGTTTATGCTTTCCACCTGAACGGGGACTGTCGCCACCGACTGAACTATGAATTTTGTTATCCCCGCGGCTTCTCCCTGTTTTATAAGTGAATCCGCCGTACCGTCACAGTGCATGGTAAGTTCTTTATAGAAATTTCCTATTCCCGCAACGGCTTTCTGGGCTATTTTATCGGGAAAAATATGTGCGTGCGAATCAATTATCATTTTTACAGACCTCTTTTCAATTATTTTGCGGCGGAATTTGTTTTGCCGCCCAGAGAATCGGAAAATGCCGTATGTTTCCAGTTTCCCCGAAAATAAAAGTAAAATGCAAGCATCGCCGAAAGCGTCCAGCCGATAGGCCATGCCCACAGGAAACCGTCAAAGCCTATCTTCGGAACTAACAGGTAGGAAAGCAGCACTCTTAACACAAGATCGCTGAAAGTTGATGACATGAAAGAACGCATTGCCCCCGCACCTTTCAGAACGCCGTCCGAAAGCAGTTTCAGACCGAGTATCGCGTAGAACGGCGCAGCCGCTCTCAGGAAGGACGCGCCTGTTTTCAGCGCTTCCGCCGAAAGTTCCTTTGAGAAAATGCCTATCATTGCATTCGGGAATATGATGTAACATATCAGGAACGGCACAAGGCATATTGCCGTGAAAACAATTCCCGCTCTGAATCCCGCGGGAATACGTTCCTGCTTGCCCGCGCCGATATTCTGCGCCGAATAGGAACTTATTCCGTTTGAAATGCAAGCCATGGCGTTTACCGCGAAAGTATTCAGCTTTATCGCCGAAGAATATCCCGCAATTACCGCCGAACCCATATCGTTTACAAGCCCCTGTATCATAAGATTTCCCACCGAAACGAAACTTTGCTGACAAATCGTAGGGATCGCTATCCTGCTGATGGTTTTCAGCATATGAGGGGAAAACAGCGGGCTTCTATGGGCGGCAGTAATTCCTTTAAGACGGAAGTAAAGCGCAATCGCCGCAAGCACCGCGGAAATTCCCTGCGCGATAAATGTCGCCCAAGCAACGCCCGCAACGCCCATTTTGAAAACAATTACCATAATAAGGTCAAGAATGATATTCCCCACGGAAGAAGCTATCAGGAAAATAAGCGGCGTTTTTGAATCGCCCAGCGCGGTGAAAATTCCCGTGCATACGTTGTAAAGAAAAAGAAATACAAGCCCGCCTATGTAAATACTCAGGTAAATTACCGAATCGTCAAAAATGTCCTCTTTGGTGTTGAGAGCGGTCATTATGGGCGCGCTGAGGAAAAGTCCCGCAGCGGTGAGAATTGCCGCAATTGCAAGAGTGGTTATTATGGAAGTTGAAACGGCAGTTTTCATGCGGACGTATTCTTTCGCACCGAAAAGCTGAGAAATTACGACTGCGCAGCCTGCATTTATGCCGTTTGCAATCTGAATGAACAGCATAGTAACGGGGTAGGACGCGCCAACAGCCGCAAGGGCAAGTTCACCCTCGGCGGGAGTGGTTCCGATAAAATTTCCCGCGATAACGCTGTCGCAGATATTATACATTTGCTGGAAAATAATACTTACCAGCATAGGCAGAGTGAACCGCCATATAAGCGAGGACGGTTTGCCTTTGGTAAGGTTCGTTACCAAATCACATGACTTCCTTTCATACAAGACTAATATTTATTATAGTATTTTAAACCAAACATATCAAGTAATTTTTGTTAAAATTTCTACAAAGTGTCATTTATTGTAAAATCAATACTTCAAAAATAAATTAGCACTCTCATTTCAAGAGTGCTAATTTTTACTTTTTATACATAATTATATCGTTAAAAGTTCACAAAATACTATTATACTATATAATGTAGCCGTGAAAAATCATTCGCCTGCTATTTTGGAAAGTTCCTTTTCAAGCATTTCACGAAGCTTGGCATAAACTCTTTTTGCGCAGGAATATTTTTTCTCCGAAAGGTCAATGAACGGGTCATACCTCACTGTTGACTCCCACAAAGTAAGCGTATCAGAAATATCTTCCAATTCATCGGGAAGTTTAACGCCGAGCGAGCCCAGCCGCATACTTAGTTTTGCAATATTGTGGGTAAATTCGGGAGTTTCGCCGTAAACAAGCGTCAAGCCTTTGAGTATCTTCTCCACAGCCTGCTGTATATGATAAGCCGCAGCGGAAACCGCATACTCATCGGGAAATTCCTTTTCGGCAAGCAGACAAAGCTTATGGTCTCTCTCGGCAAGTATCAGATATTCATTCACAGAGGGCATAAACGCAGACCCCTTTCTCCACTTCACTCTTTAACAGTTCATTATGGATATTGTTATAATGGATAATATCCACCTCGGAGGGAATTTCAATGTAAAAAGGTCTTGCAAGCTTGGCAAAATCATCGGCTGCAATATCGGGAACATCAATGGCAATATCCACATCGCTGCTGCTTCCGCAGTTCATGGTAACGGCACTTCCGAAAACAATAAGGCGTTTTATCCTCTTGTCTTCCGAAGCAAGTTCTATAGCCTTGCTTACCGCCTTTTGCTTTGACGGGAAAATATACTTTAATTCATCTGCCCCGCCGAACCTTTTCGGGAAAATATACATTGAAATCCACCCTTTGAAAGTTAAGAGTTGAGAGCAGGCTGAGCCTGCACCCAGTCAGGCATTATTTAGTGATTTCTAACTTAATGCCTGCCGTGAGATAAAGCAAAGTTAAATCTGCAAAAGCATTGAAAGTTGAGATATAAACGTTACTGCAATATCTCAACTCGCAGGCTGAGCCTGCACCCAGTCAGGCTTTATTTAGTGATTTCTAACTTAATGCCTGCCGTGAGATAAAGCAAAGTTAAATCTGCAAAAGCATTGAAAGTTGAGATATAAACGTTACTGCAATATCTCAACTCTCAACTCTTAAAACTTTTAATGACCCCCGCCTTGCTTCATGCACGGTATACATAAGCAGGAAATAACAAAACAACCCCTGAAAGGGTGCAGGTTCAACCTGCTGGTGGAGATGACGGGAATCGAACCCGTGTCCGAAAACCTCTCCGCATGAACTTCTACGAGCGTAGTTTGTCATTGACATTCCCTTGCCTTCCCGAGGACAAACACCCCGAAAGGCTTGGTAGCCTGCAATACACCACAGAAACGCAGGCACTTTTCTGTGACGTTCACCGTTAGTCGACGCCCTTGCCTAAGCCACGGTACTCAAAGGCAGGACGGGCAGCGCTTAAGCGGCTGCCAATTCAAAATTATTGTTGTCGTCTAATTTTAAAACGTCGCCGTTTAAAGAGAATGGCGCTTCCTCTGCTCGCTTATCATGTTTCATGATCCCCGTCGAAACCTTTACATCCCCATATTAACCCGCCGCCAAGCAGCGGGATATAAACTTAACGGTTGTTGCGTTCCTTGACAGCGCGTTCAATGTCACGCTTTGCAGCGCGTTCCGCCATGTCGTCACGCTTATCATGAAGCTTCTTGCCCTTGCAAAGACCTACCTGCATTTTCACCATGGAACCTTTGAAATATAACGAAATGGGAATAAGCGTCAAGCCCTCCTGCTTCACCTTTCCAAGAAGCTGCATTATCTGCTTTTTGTGCAGAAGCAGCTTGCGCACTCGCATAGGGTCACGGTTGAAAATGTTCCCATGGTCGTAGGGCGAAATGTGCATACCCTTGACCCACAGTTCCCCGTCCTCAATGGTACACCAACTGTCCTTGAGATTCACACCGCCGCGGCGGATAGATTTGACCTCCGTTCCCACAAGCTCAATGCCTGCTTCATAGCTGTCAAGGATAAAATATTCATGCCGCGCCTTGCGGTTCTCGGCGATAGTTTTAAAAGATGTCTTATCCATAACATATATCCTTTCGGCGGCTGTTGTCAATGGTAATATATTATTATAAAACACTTTTCCCGATTTTTCAAGGGACAATTATTAACAAATTGTAAATTTCTCGGCTATGTATTCCTGAACTACTTCCGATAAGGTGGACGGAAGAACAAGATTGTCCGCAAGGAGAAATACCAGTTCCTCTGCAAATCCGATGTCGGTGGTAATATCATGCACAGCGGCAGTCTCGGTTTCTCCGAATATCCCCGAAGATACGGCTATCCCGTAGTGTTCGGAACCATCTGTTTCCTCGCTGAAAACAGTGTATGTAAGTTTCCCTTTGGCAGTTTCCACAGTATTGACAGTTTTCATGTTTTTACACTTCCTTGTTTTATATTCCGGCGCCGTAAGAAAATTATATACCATTCCGGCGGCTTTTCACAATATAAAACTTTCGGGGCAAAATCAGGAAAATTTACCCTTGCTTGCTAAATTCTGCAAAATTCTGCCTGAAAAACCAGATAATTGCAGATAATTCTACAAAATTCGCAAAATAAAACAGAAAGGCGGAATGTTTATGAACGCTCAGAAACTCACAAAAAAATCTCTGGAGGCAATAAACAGCGCCCAGAGTACGGCAATCGAGTATCAGAACATGAACGTGGAGCAGGAACACCTTTTCCACGCCCTGCTTGCCGCGGAAAACGGTCTGATACCGCAGCTTTTCACTAAAATGGGAATAGACGCGGCTTCCGCAGAAGCTTCCGCGGAAAGGCTTATCGCCGCGCTTCCGAAAGTCACGGGCAGCGGTCGGGAAGCAAACACCGTGTACATTTCACAGGACGTTGACAAGTGCCTTAACAAAGCCGAAAATATCGCCGACAGCATGAAAGACGAGTTCGTTTCGGTGGAACATATCATGCTTTCGCTTTTTGAAACCGCAAACGACCGCCTGAAAAAGCTTTTCGGGACTTTCGGCGCGGACAGGAACAGATTCCTCGAAGCACTTAAAGAAGTCCGCGGAAATCAACGCGTTACAAGCGATTCCCCCGAAGAAACCTACGACGTTCTCAAAAAATACGGTCAGGACTTGGTGGAACTTGCCCGTCAGAACAAGCTTGACCCCGTTATCGGACGTGACGCGGAAATACGGAACGTTATCCGCATACTTTCCAGAAAAACCAAGAATAACCCCGTTATCATCGGTGAGCCGGGCGTCGGCAAGACCGCTATCGTTGAGGGACTTGCCCTGCGAATCGTCCGGGGCGACGTTCCCGACAACCTGAAAGAACGCCGCCTGTTCAGCCTTGACATGGGCAGTCTTATTTCCGGCGCAAAATTCCGCGGCGAGTTCGAGGAACGCCTTAAAGCCGTCCTCAACGAAGTCAAGAAGTCGGACGGACGGATAATCCTTTTCATTGACGAACTCCACACCATCGTCGGCGCGGGAAAGACCGACGGCGCTATGGACGCGGGCAATCTTCTGAAACCTATGCTCGCCCGCGGCGAACTTCACTGCATCGGCGCAACGACTCTCAACGAATACCGCAAGTATATTGAAAAAGACCCCGCCCTTGAACGGCGTTTCCAGCCCGTTATGGCGGACGAACCTACCGTTGAAGATACTATTTCCATTCTGCGCGGTCTGAAAGAGCGGTACGAAGTTTTCCACGGCGTAAAAATTCAGGATTCCGCGCTTATTACCGCGGCAGTGCTTTCAAACAGGTACATTTCCGACAGATTTCTTCCCGATAAGGCTATCGACCTTGTGGACGAAGCCTGCGCCCTTATCCGCACTGAAATGGATTCCATGCCTGCCGAAATGGACGATCTTGCACGAAAGATAATGCAGCAGGAAATTGCGGAAACGGCTTTGAAAAAAGAGGAAGGAAAACTTGCCGCAGAGGAACTTGCAGAAGTGCAGAAAGAACTTGCGGAAATGCGTGCGGAATTTGACGGAATGAAAGCCCGTTGGGAAAACGAGAAAGTTACCATTTCCCGTTTGCAGAAACTCCGTGAGGACATTGAAAAGACCAATGCGGATATTGCGGAGGCGGAACGTTCCTACGACCTCAACAAAGCCGCCGAGCTGAAATACGGAAAACTTCCCGCTCTGAAAAAGGAACTGGAAGAAGCGGAGGACGCCGCCGAAAAGCAGAAAGAACAGGCGGACAATCTTCTCCGCGACAAAGTCACCGACGAGGAAATTGCCCGCATAGTGGGCAGATGGACGGGCATACCCGTTTCCAAACTGATGGAGGGCGAACGGGAAAAGCTCCTCAATCTGGAAAATATCCTGCACAAGCGCGTTATAGGTCAGGAAGAAGCCGTTCGTAAAGTCAGCGAAGCCATACTCCGTTCCCGCGCGGGAATACAGGACCCCAACCGTCCTATCGGTTCATTCCTGTTCATGGGACCTACAGGCGTGGGAAAGACCGAACTTGCCAAAGCCCTTGCCCAATCCCTTTTTGACGATGAACACAACATTGTCCGCATCGACATGACCGAATATATGGAGAAACACAGCGTAAGCCGTCTTATAGGCGCACCTCCGGGATATGTTGGTTACGAGGAGGGCGGTCAGCTTACCGAAGCCGTCCGCCGCAAGCCTTACGCGGTAATTCTCTTTGACGAGGTGGAAAAAGCGCACCCCGATGTGTTCAACATTCTTCTGCAAATCCTTGACGACGGACGCGTTACCGATTCACAGGGCAGAACGGTGGATTTCAAGAACACAATAATTATCCTGACTTCCAACCTCGGCTCGGACTACATTCTTGACGGAATTGACGAAAACGGCGTTATTTCCGACGAAGCCCGCGAACAGGTAAACAAAGTGCTGAAAGGACATTTCCGCCCCGAATTCCTGAACCGTCTTGACGAGATAGTATTCTACAAGCCGCTTACCAAAAAGGAAATTTATCCTATAATCGACCTTATGCTCGGCGACCTGAAAAACCGCCTCAAGAGCAAACAGTTAGACGTTTCCGTTACCGACGCGGCAAAGGACTACATTGTCAAGGAGGGTTACGACCCGATTTACGGCGCAAGACCGTTAAAGCGTTTCATTCAGCGCAGGCTTGAGACCATGATAGCGCGGACGATAATCGCCGACGATGTTGAACCCTATTCCGTACTGAAAGTTGACTTCAACGGCAGCGACCTGACATTATCATGTGAAAAAGCGGGTTAAATGAAACAACAAAAGGAGCAGCGAAAAACTGCTCCTTTTTGTTTGTAGAAAAACATATTTAAAACATATTTTAAGTTTGTTTTGAAACAGTCCACCGGACTGTTTCAAAAGGCAAAAAGATAAATAACTTGTTTATTTCAAGGGGGCGCCCTCTACGTAGGGCAGCCCCCTCTTGCCGCCTGCGGCGGCAATTCACCCCTTGCGGAGCTTTTAACGTATAGTGGAGTTTCGCCGTCTGCGGACGGCGACAAGGGGCTTTGCCCCTTGACCCCACCAGCGCGGCTGCGCTGGACCAGCTTTTCGGGCAAAGTTTTGTTTTTCACAATTTAGTTTGTCCGCGCCTATTTTTAGTTTTTCAGCAAAAACGCCGTATCAGCCGCCGTTATTGACAGCCTTTAACCGCGCGTTGAAATCTGCGGCGGGTATGGGCTTTGAATAGTAAAATCCCTGCGCCGAATCACAGCCGCAGCGGCTTAAAAATTCCGCCTGCTCGCCTGTTTCCACGCCCTCAGCAATAATTCCCAAGCCTATGTCGCGGGACATGGAAATGGTATGCTCGATTATCTTTCGTCCGCGGTCGGACTCCATAAATTCTTCAAGGAAATGCCTGTCGATCTTAAGCACGTCAAAAGGCGTAGTCTTCAGCATATTAAGCGATGAATATCCCGAACCGAAATCGTCCATAAGCATGGTAAATCCCGCATTCTTCATATCCTTGACAATATCTTCAATGCCCGTGGGGTCGGCAGTCTCGGTTATTTCCAGTTCAAGCATATTTATGGGAATGTCATATTTCTTCACAAGGCGGGTCATTTCTTTTATAACGTCATATGTATGAACGTACTCCCGGGAAATATTCACCGATATGGGAACGGGTTCTATGCCCGCGTCCATAAGTTCGCGTATCTTCTTACAGGCTTCTTCCCATATAAAACGGTCAAGTGTGAGAATAAAGCCGTTTTCCTCAAAAACGGGGATAAAGTCCGCGGGAGAGATCATGCCTTTGCTTGGGTGGATCCACCTTGCAAGGGCTTCCGCGCCTATTATCTTATTTGTGCTTATAGAATACTTCGGCTGCAAGTACATAACAAACTGGCGGTCGATAAGCGCGCCCTGCATGGACTCCTCTATCTCCTGTTTCTTATGGAGTTCGGATTTCATGGAACTGTCGTAAAACAGTATGTTCTCCATGGCGTTGCCCTTTATAAGCTGACGGGCAAGGGAAGCGTTATCGCCGTGACGTCTTGTATGTATGCTTCTGTCGTCAACTATCGCGACTCCGAAAATCAGTCTGTATTCCATGCCTTTATAGCCGCTTAGCAGGCTTTCGATTTTGCGGATAAGGGCAATAAGTTCTTCTTTCTTTTCAAATGGCGTTACCACCATGAAAACGTCCGCGGTAAGACGGCAGAACGGCTGTTCATCGGTGCAGACAAGGGCAAGGGAATCGTTTATGAACTGCAAAAGTTCGTCTCCCATTTCCACGCCGTAAGTTTCGTTTATAAGCTTGAACCGCTCCACGTCAAACTGAATGAACGCAATTTCCTTGTCCGGGTGGGAATCAATGGTCTGGCGGCAGCGCTGGGAATATATTTTCGGGTTTTTATCCGAAGAAAAGTTCATGAGAATATCCCGCTCGAAAATTTCTTTCGGGGTAAACGGTCTGAGATTATAGTGGATATCGGTTATCTTCCCATTTTCGTCGCGGCGGAAAAATGCGTGCAGATGGCAGAGTCTGAACTCGTCACTGTCGGGGAATTTCACCGAAATATCGGCGGACATACTGTTTTTGTCGGTGCCGTTGATAATGCCGTCATTTATGCGTTCATAAAAGACTTCCAGAATATTAAGCGAGTCGCTGTCCACCATGCCCGTTTCCCTGAGCAGGCTGCGCAAGCCGCTATAATTCTTTATGTCGAGGTTATCCGACAAAGAAAACAGCTTGTTGTCGGGAACGTTATTGTATATGTGAATAGTTTCGCGGTCCTGCGTTACTATATCCGCAAGCCGCGCGGCGTATTTCTGCGGAAATTCCGTACCCATAAAGCTCACTCCTTAAAATATTCCGAAAACATTCTGCCTTACTGTAAAGTATACCACATTGATACACAAATTAAGTGACAAATTTATTATTTTAAAAAAAATTTAGTGTGTCTCTTTTCCGTACAAAACAGTCTTACATAAAAAATAAATGTTATGTTGTTGAAATGTTAACTATTTCATAGTAAAATTATATTTGTGTGTTTATTTCTGAAAGGAGAGACAGCCATGGTAAAAGATTTACAGCAGGAGATACTTAAACTCAAAAAAGAAAAGAATATCACTATCCTTGCCCACAGCTATCAGGCGGAGGAAATTCAGGAAATTGCCGACTATACAGGCGACAGCTTCCGCCTGTCCGAACTTGCCGTTTCGGATAAGAACAGCACCGTTATCATGTGCGGCGTTCATTTCATGGCGGAGACCTGCAAACTGCTTTCTCCCGATAAAAAGGTCATTCTCGCAAAAGAGGGCTGCGGCTGTCCCATGGCGGAACAGCTCTCCGCGGACGAACTCCGTCAGCTTAAAAAGATGTATCCCGAACACACTGTCGTTGCTTACATAAACACCACCGCCGAGTTAAAAACCGAATGTGACGTTTGCGTGACTTCCTCGTCGGCTGTGGAAATTTGCAGGAAGATAGAAAATAACAAGATACTTTTCATTCCCGACTGCAACCTTGGCGCTTTTGTCGCCGAACAGCTTCCCGAAAAGGAAATAAAGCTTATTCAGGGCGGCTGCCCCATTCACGCGGCAGTAAGGGAAAAGGACGTGCTTAACGAAAAGGAAAAGCACCCGCAGGCGCTTCTGCTGGTTCACCCCGAATGTGTTCCCTCAGTAACAAAACACGCCGATTATGTGGGTTCAACAAGCGGAATAGTAAATTTTGCGATGAAATCAGAGGCAAAGGAGTTTATAATCGGAACGGAAATTTCCATAGCGGAACATCTCCAGTATGTATGCCCCGATAAGGAATTTTACCCACTTTCAAAACACCTTATCTGCCCGAATATGAAACGCACCACGCTTCCCGATGTTTATAAAGCGCTGAACGGCGGCGGGCTTGAAATAGAAATGTCCCCCGAAGTCATGAAAAAAGCACGGGTCTGCATCGACCGTATGCTTGAACTTGGGTAATTACACAAAAGGGGTCTTATAATGGAAAATACCGAGCAGAAAAACGAACTTTACACATTCATAGAAAAAACCGTAATGAATTCATATCTCCAGCTTGCAAGAGTCAACCTTGTGACAGGAGAGTACGAATATCTTAAAAAAAACAGCGAAATTTCAGGAAATTTTGAGGACGAAAAGGATATTTTCGCCTACGCCAAAAGGCTTGCGGACGAGAAATTCATGTGCGCGGAGTACATAGACGAATATCTGCGTTTCGCGGATCCCGAAAATATCCGCCGCAGGATATTCGGCGGCGAAAGGCGCATTTCTTTCCACTACAAACGCAAAACCACAGGCGGCGCAAAATGGGTGGTATTCTGCATTTCCGCGCCGGAGGGCTGTTCGGCGGAAAACCCGTGGACAGTTTTCGGACTGCGGGACTCCGATTCGGATATAAACGCCGTTTCGGAAGCCATGTCCGCGCTTTCAATAATTTATTACAAAATTCTGAAGATAAACCTTACAAACGATACCTTTGAAATTGTCAAGGCGGACGAAAATGAAAAGCCTGACGATTCCGTAACTAAAATTACCGACTGGTGGAGAACTTTTGCCGAAGCGGGAAATATCCACGAGGAGGACATTGAAGAATACAAGCATTTTACCGACCCGAAGCGGATAACGGACTATTTCTGCGAAAGCAAAAAAATCCGCATGAGCTGCCGCTACAGACGGAAACACATTGACGGCGGTTATCGCTGGGCGCAGATGGATCTTGTTCCCGCAAAAGGTTTCAGCAGTACAAATGCGGAAATGGTGCTTTTCGTAAAGGACGTCCATGAGGAGCATATGTCCGAACTCCGCCACCGTCAGGAACTTGTGGATAATTTCAACCGCGACGCCCTTACCCTGCTTTACAACAGGCATAAATTCAACGAGGACCTGGACGAGATCAAAAACGGCGGCAAGCTGAAGAACGTTTCCTGCCTTTATGTTGATGTAAACGGTCTGCACGAGCTTAACAATCATCTCGGACATCAGAAAGGCGACGATATGCTTTGCTGCGTTGCGGACGCTCTCCGCAAATTCTACCCCGAAGAACGGCTTTACCGCATAGGCGGCGATGAGTTCGTCATGATAAGCAAGCGGCTTTCCAAGAAACAGACGGAAAAAATCATCATCGAATTGCGGAAATTCCTTGCGGAAAACAGCTACACCGTTTCCTGCGGTGCGGAAAGCGGCAGCAGCGAAGATATTTACAAGACCGTCGGCGCGGCGGAAATTTCCATGCGGAACGACAAAGACCTTTTCTATAAAAACAACCACGACGAGGACCGCCGCAAACGTTCCATGAACGAGGAACTGGAAAAGCTCCTCACCGAAAAGCGGGACGCGGAGTATTTCCTGAAAGTAATTGCCACAAAATACGCGGGAGTTTATTTCGTGGACAATGCCGCCGACACTTTAAGATACATATATATTCCCGACTATTTCAAGTCCCTTCTGGAATACTGCGGGTTCTCTTTCAAGAAAGCCATGCGGCTCTACGCCAAAAAATACGTAAATTCCGAATACTATGACGCGGTGGTGGAACTTACCGACGACGCCGTTTTATCCGAAAAGCTGAAAGGCAAGGGCTTCGTATACATGAATTACGAAAAAAGCGACGGTTCAAACATGATACTCCAGATTTTAAAAACAGACCTTGACGGCAGTGACAGATTCGAGACCGTATGGATATTTTCGGGAAGCGGCATACTGTAAAAGGAATTTTCCACAGTATTTTCTTGCAAAAAGCGGCTCAATATGTATAAAAAGTAAAATATTTGCAGGATTTTCGGAAAACGCTTGCAAACTCCCGCGAAAAGTATTATCATTAATAATGGTATGTGAACGGAAAACATCTGTCCGCGGTATGCGGACTGAAATATTCAGACAACTGAAAGGAAGAATAGTTATGAAGCTCACAGAAATGAGCAGAAGCCAGCTTGAAAAGTTTGCGGAGGAATGTTCCCGCGAATATGAGGGATATAAGGCAAAGGGCATGAAGCTTGATATGTCCAGAGGAAAGCCCGGTGCCGACCAGCTTGATATTTGTATGCCGATGTTTGACGTGTTCACCAATTCGGCAAGCATGATAACTGAGGACGGCATTGACTGCCGAAATTACGGCGAACTTACGGGAATTGCCGATGCAAAGCGGCTTTTCGGCGAACTTCTGGGGGTTGCCAAGGACGAAATCATCATCGGCGGAAATTCCAGTCTTGCCATGATGTACGATACCGTTTCAAGGGCGCTTTCCCACGGCGTTTACGGAAGCAAGCAGCCTTGGAACAAGTATGAAAAGATAAAGTTCCTCTGCCCTGCCCCCGGCTATGACAGGCATTTTGCGATATGTGAGCATTTCGGAATAGAAATGATACCCATTCCCATGCACTCCGACGGTCCCGACATGGACATGATAGAAAAGCTTGTTGCCGAGGACGAGACTATCAAGGGAATATGGTGCGTTCCGCTCTATTCCAATCCTGACGGAATAGCATATTCGGACGAAGTGGTAAGAAGATTTGCAGATCTTTCCCCGAAAGCCGAAGATTTCCGCATATTCTGGGATAACGCATACTGCGTTCACCACCTGACCGACACACCCGACCACATTCTGAATATTCTTGACGAGTGCAAGAAAACAGGCAAGGAAAACATGGTATTTATCTTTGCTTCCACCTCAAAAATATCATTCCCCGGCGCAGGCGTTGCAATAATGGCAGGTTCTGCGGCAAACGTGAAGCAGATAACCAAGCTTATGGGAATCCAGTGCATAAGCTATGATAAGATAAATCAGCTCCGCCATGTGAAATTCTTCAAGAACGTTGACGGCATCATGGCGCACATGGAAAAGCACAAAGCTATAATCGCGCCCAAGTTCAACATGGTTCTGGATATGCTCAACGAGAATTTCAGCGAACTGGGTATTCTTGAATGGAACAAGCCCAACGGCGGGTATTTCGTTTCGGTGAACACTCTTGACGGCTGTGCGAAGCGCGTTGTAAAGCTTTGCAAGGAAGCGGGAGTAGTTCTCACCTCCGCGGGCGCAACGTTCCCCTACGGAATAGACCCCCGTGACAGGAACATAAGAATAGCGCCTACATATCCGCCCGTAAGCGAACTTGAAGCCGCTATGAAAATTTTCTGCGTAAGCGTAAAGCTTGCCTCCGCGGAAAAACTTTTAGGTTAGTTTTTAGAGTTAAGAGTAAAGAGTTGAGATATTGCAAAAAACGCTTATATCTCAACTCTCAATTTTTTATAGATTTAATTTTACACGATATATAAATACGGAGAATCCCTATTTATTTTGTTATTAATGTGGCAATTACTTTATTTTACATTTATCCTCCGCAGTCATATACGTTGCAACTTTTTGTTTTATGCTATAAACGGCGGCACACAAATATTCTGCAATTTCAGAAATTAATTCATCATCATGGTATATCATACAAGCCGCCTGAGCTGTAGTTATACAATCATTACTGGATTCATTATAACCTTCTGTATAGCCTTCTATAAATCCTTTTACAAAGCCGTCACTGAAAAATCCTGCGCTTATATCACACATACTATTCACCCTTTCTAAAAATCACTGCGAAAGAACTGTTTTTTTGACTTTTTCCACTTTTTCAGCAGGAAGATGTAATATTGTCGCAATTTCCTGAACAGTCCTGTTGTCACTAAGCATTGTTCTAATGATCTCAGCTTCTTTTTCATCTTTTCCGTCCCTGAAAAATCCTGCGCTTATATTACACATACTATTCACCCTTGTTAAAAATCATTGCGAAAGAACTGTTTTTTTGACTTTTTCCACTTTTTCAATTGGAATGTCGGTTAATTTTGTAATTTCTTGAACCGTAAGTTTTTTTCCAAGCATTGTTCTAATGATCTCAGCTTCTTTTTCATCTTTTCCGTCCCTGAAAAATCCTGCACTTATATTACACATACTATTCACCCTTTCTGAAATTTCTCTTGTCATGGGAATACCATAATCATTACCCAAAGTTTTTATTTTGTCATCGGAAGATACTTTCGGCGAAAGCATCATTGTCAACATATCTATAAGTTCGTTCGCCGAACGATCGTTTTCGTCATATCTTTTCAGACACACAAGAACAAGTGTCATAAGGTCAAATTTTTCCGCTTCTTTTACTGCGTTCCCGCCGTCCGCATCGCTGCCGTAAAGCAGTTCTTTTTTCAAGGAATATGTTCTTATGCTGTCGGCAAACTCTTCCGTAGGCGTGGTGCATATCCAAATGGAATAAACTTTTTGTATCTTGTCGTAATCCATATGTTCAAAAACTGTTCCGTATTGTCCCGAAATCAACCTTGAACAGTAATATATTCCGCGTTTTATCAAGGAATATTCGGTGTCAAACTCGTTTTGCGCTTCGATATTTATGATAAGTTGAACGATTTTTCCGTTCTTTGGAACTTTCGCAGTAAAACGAATATCATAGAACCGTGTTCCCTCGTCAATGGAAATGTCCTCACTGTTATCAGAATGTATTACAGGCGGCTCAACGTTCGGGTCAAGTGTATCTTCATTTACCCGTGGTTCGGACATCAGCGAAATTATTTCGTCAACAGGCATATCCTTGTACTCTTTCGCAACGGCTTTTAGAATACGCGCTGTTATCTGTTTCAATGAAAGGAACATTTTGCAAGCCTTGTCGCTTTTCGGATCTGTCCTGCCGTTAGAAATTTTTCTTATAGTGTCCGCTTCGTAACTGGAAACTTCCGCCACCTGAGTCCAACTCCTTTCACTGATTTCATTATACCACAAGCAGCATCTGAAATCAAGACTTCATAGCAAAAATTCCAAGGCAGGCTGAGCCTTGCAACAGTTTTTATAGATTTAATTTTTCTTTACCTCACGGCAGGCACAAAGCGGGAAATTACTAAATAAAGCCTGACTGCCCGCGGGGGCTTCCCCGCCTCAGCCTGCTTAGTACAGCGAACCGTAATGGGCGCAGGCTCTGTAATCCGCGCTTTCGGGGTCTGCCGTTCCGAAGCCCGACCAGCAGTGCGGACGGTAAATTTTTTCTTCGGGAACGTTGTGCATGGAAACAGGAATTCTCAGCATTGACGCAAGAGTTATCAGGTCCGCGCCGATGTGTCCGTATGTCAGCGAACCGTGATTTGCGCCCCAGTTCGCCATTACCGAGTAAACGTCCGCAAACGCGCCCTTGCCCGTAAGATTCGGCACGAACCATGTGGTAGGCCACGTCTTGTCGGTGCGTTCGTCAAGGGGCTTGTGAATTTCTTCGGGAAGAACAGCCGTGTGACCCTCCGCAATTTGCAGTGTAGGTCCGACGCCCTCCACAATATTTACGCGGATCATTGTAACGGGCATTTCCGCCTGCGTTCTGAAATGCGACGAGAACCCGCCGCCGCGGAAATATCCCAGATTTGCAGGACACCAGTCGGTTGCTTTCAGCATTGCTTTTATGTCCTCGTCGGTAACGTCCCACCACTGTTTCATAAGATTATTGCCGTTTTCGTCCTTGGAAACGCCAGTCGCGTCCACTGCCGCCGCACCCGAATTTATCAGGTGAATGAACCCGTTTGCCGCAATTCCCGTGGGCTTCTTTCCTGTAACGCGTTCAACGGCTTCCGGGCTCCAGTATGTGCGAACGTCCGCAAAAACAGACGCACGCCCCGTCAGCATATTCCCGAAAAGCATGGCGGTGCCGTTCAAACCGTCATTTTCCGTTGCAAGGAGAACGGGGCGCTTTTTGCCGTTCCAGTCAAATGTGGAATTGAGTATGCTTTCCGCAAAATCCGCATTGGGAAGCCAGTCAGTCCACATTCTCTGTCCTTGGAAACCGCCGTAAATAGCATTCCTGCCGCGGGATTCCTCATACCAGCCCATGTCCGCAAGCTTGGGATTTCCAAGCATTATGTCGCGGATAATAAGAGTCATCTTTACGCAGAATTCCCACTGTTCCTCATGGGACATAACGCCCTTGTTTCCGGGGTTGACCTCGGTGTTCACGTCCATGCCCTCGGGGCAGTTTTCCTTTGCCCATGCAAGGGCTTTTTTATATTCGTCATGGTCGTAAATTTCCAGCTTTACGCGGCGGAGAATTTCGGTCATATCCACCCATTCGGGACGTATGCCCAGATATTTCTGCATAAATGACGCGTTGCAGTACGAACCTGCAATTCCCATTGCCACCGCGCCAAGACCAACGTAAGCCTTGTTGCGGATCTGTCCTACTGCAACGGCGCAGCGTGCAAAGCGGAGGATCTTTTCCGCCACATCATCGGGAATGGAAGTATCGGTCATGTCCTTGACATCTCTGCCGTAAATCGCAAATGCGGGAAGTCCGTTCTGGGCATGGGCAGCCATTACCGCCGCAAGATACACCGCGCCGGGGCGTTCCGTTCCGTTGAAGCCCCATACCGCTTTTATGGTAAGAGGGTTCATGTCCATAGTCTCCGAGCCGTAACACCAGCAGGGGGTCACGGAAAGAGTTGCGCAGACGTTCTGCGTGCTGAAAAATTCTTCCGTTCTGTAAGCCTCCGCGCCGCCGCCGATAGTGCAGGGACCTATAACGCACTCAACGGGCGTTCCGTCCGCATAGCGGCAGTTTGCTTCAATAAGTTCCTTGGCGGCTTTTGCCATATTCATGGTCTGGACTTCAAGGGATTCCCTTATGCCGAACTGTCTGCCGTCGATTACCGGTCTTATACCGATTTTTGGATTCATGATTCATCTTCTCCTTTTTCAGAATTTAAAAAATTATTGTCCGATAATTTCCATGTACCTTAAAAATGCCGTATCCCACTCGCGGGAATTGTCGGGCAGGAAAGTTTTCACACTGTCCGAAACTGCAATAATTTTCCGCGCGGTCTTTATGTCGGGAATTGCCCCGCCTGCTATAAGCTGAATTGCAATATTTCCGTAAGCGGTGGCTTCAACGGGTCCTGCGGTAACGGGGCAATTGCAGGCGTTTGCAGTCATTCCGCAGAGAAGTCCGTCCTTTGCGCCGCCGCCCATAAGATCAACCGAGCGGTAATTTTTCCCCGTGCAGGTCTTTATCTCCTCAAAAGCAAGGCGGTATTTGAGAGCGATACTTTCGTAAATACAGCGCATTACCTCGCCTATGGTCTGCGGAACAGGCTGATTCGTCCTGTCGCAGAAATATTTCACTCTTGACGGAATATCACCCTCGGGAACAAATTCCGCCGCGTCGGGGTCAATGAAACACTTGAAAGGTTCAGCTTCAAGCGCCTGTTTTTCCAGTTCCGCAAAGGAAAGGTCTTTCCCCTCGCGCCTGAACTGTCTGCGGGATTCCTGAATAAGCCACAAGCCGATTATGTTTTTCAGGAAAGTCGTCGTTCCGCCGTAACCTGTTTCGTTTGTAATATTCATAGCCTCGGAAACGGGGTTTATAAGCGGTTCTTTCAGTTCCGTGCCGAAAAGCGACCACGTTCCGCAGGAAATGAATATAAAATCTTCCTCTTCGGTGGGAACGGCAGCGGCGGCGCATTGGGTATCATGTCCGCAGACGGCTATAACTTCCGCTTCGGGAGCGTTCAGTTCGCCGCAGATGTCTTTCCGCAGTTTTCCCACGGCAGTTCCCGAGGGAACTATTCCGGTAAAAAGCCGTTTCGGAATTCCGAACCTGTCCAGAACAGTCTCCGACCACTGTTTGTTGACGGCGTTCATCATCTGCGTTGTTGAAGCAATAGAGACTTCGCTTTTTTTCACGCCCGTTAAAAGGTAGTTGAACAGGTCGGGCATAAGCAGAAGCGTTTCCGCGTTTTTCAGAATGTGGGGGCGCTTTGCTTTTAACGCCATCAGCTGAAAAACGGTGTTTATATCCATGAACTGGTTTCCCGTTATCTTGTAGAACGGTTCACGCGGGAAAATTTTTAACGCCGCTTCGGACATTCCCTCCGAACGTCCGTCACGGTAGTGAACGGGGGCTTCAAGAAGCGCGCCGTCCTTTCCTATCAAGCCGAAATCCACGCCCCATGTGTCCACGCCGATACTGTCAAAACCGCCTTTCTGCACGGCTTTGGAAATGCCCTGCTTTATCTCATGAAACAGTCGGTAAACGTCCCAGTAAAGCGTGCCGTTCATTTTCACGGGGATATTTTCAAAGCGGTGGACTTCTTCAAGAGTTATCCTTTCGCCGTCGAAACGCCCAAGCATGGCGCGCCCGCTTGACGCGCCGAGGTCAATGGCAAGAGCGGTCTTTATCATTTAACAACACCCTTTTTGAGAATTATATTCGCGTACAAGGCTTCCTCGCCTGTTGAAACAACGGCATATGCTGTTTTTGCTCTTTCGTAGAAATCAAAGCGTTCCAGCATTTCTATCTTGCAGTTGTCGGGTTCATAGCGGTTTATTATTTCCTCATAGGTGTACCATATGTCGGGAGTATCGTCGCCCTTTACCACTTCCATAAGTACGACGGGCTTTTCCACATAGGTGTCAAGGGGAAAGAACTGCATTATCGCGTCTAAAAGGTCGGGAACGCCGTGACCGTCACAGCGCACGACACGTTTGCCCATAGTCTCGGCGGGAAAATTCCCGTCCGCAAATACTATTTCATCGCCGTGTCCCATTTCCATAAGTATCTTCATAAGCTCAGGCGAAATTATTTTCGGGATATTCTTTAACATTTCAAATTCCTCAATTCCGTAAAAAATAAGCAGTATCCTCCGCTTCCGGAGGACAGCCGGAGGATACTGCGCAAATCGTTTAAGCAAACCGCACAAAGATTTTCGTGCAGATGCGCGGCAAAAGGACAATATTTGTAATCTTTTGCCATTATGCCGAATTAATCACATAAGTGACTTGTAAAGTTCGGTAATTTCCTCAACGGAGGTATCGCGGGGATTTCCCGGGCGGCAGGCGTCGTCATATGCAGACTGTGCAAGGAACGGAATATCCTCTGTCTTAACGATGTCTTTAAGATTTTCGGGAATTCCAACGTCCTTGGAAAGCTGTTTTACAGCGTCAATTGCGGCTTTTCTGTATTCTTCCTGTGACATACCGTCAACGCCCTTAACGCCCATAGCCCTTGCAATTTCGCGGTATTTCTCGCCTGTTGCGGGAGCGTTGTATTCCATGACTGTAGGAAGAATTATAGCGTTTGCAACGCCGTGGGGAGTATCATACAGCGCGCCCAGAGGGTGTGCCATTGAGTGAACTATTCCCAGACCTACATTTGAGAAGCCCATGCCTGCCACATACTGACCGAGAGCCATGTCAAGACGTCCCTCTTTGGTATTTGCAACTGCGCCGCGGAGACTTCTTGAAATTATCTCGATAGCTTTCAGGTGGAACATATCCGAAAGTTCCCATGCGCCCTTGGTAATGTAACCCTCGATAGCGTGGGTAAGAGCGTCCATGCCTGTTGCGGCTGTAAGACCCTTGGGCATGGATTCCATCATATCGGGGTCAACGAAAGCAACCACGGGAATGTCGTGGGGGTCAACGCAGACCATCTTGCGGTTCTTCTCAACGTCAGTAATAACGTAGTTAATGGTAACTTCCGCGGCTGTTCCTGCTGTTGTGGGAACTGCAAATATAGGAACGCACTTGTTCTTAGTGTCCGCAACGCCCTCAAGGCTTCTTACGTCAGCAAATTCGGGGTTGTTGATAATGATTCCGATAGCCTTTGCGGTGTCCATTGAAGAACCGCCGCCAACGGCGATGATATAGTCCGCTCCTGAAGCCTTATACGCCGCAACGCCGTGCTGAACGTTCTCAATGGTGGGGTTAGGCTTGATCTCGGAGTAAATTTCATACTTCATGCCTGCGCCGTCAAGAATGTCGGTGACTTTCTTCGTAACGCCGAATTTCAGCAGGTCGGGGTCGGAGCAAAGGAATGCTTTCTTGAAAGCTCTGCCCATAGCTTCGTCCTTGATAGCGGAGATTGCGCCGCTGCCGTGATAGGACGTTTCATTGAGGATAAATCTGTTCATGTTCATCAAACTCCTTTATATAATTTTTAAAATTGCCTTAATCTGAACCGTTTGGATATTTCTTATAGCCGGGGTGTTTTCCCGTAACGCCGTACTGTTCACGCATTTTGCAGAGGCGGTCGATATTCTCGCGGGAAATTTCCTTTTCCCCGCCCAGCAGATGCGCCGTAAGGCTTATCTTTGCCCAGAGTTCGAGGGTCTCCATTCTGTAGTAAGCGGTAAGCAAGTCCGCTCCCACGGTAAGGGCGCCGTGATTTTGCAGAAGCATTACGTCATGTTCCTGTAAATACGGGGCGATAGCTTCGGGAACTTCGTAAGTTGACGGCGTTCCGTAAGGGGTAACGGGAACCGAACCCACGGCAATTACGGCTTCTATCATAGTATACCCGTCCAACGCGATATTTGCAACGGCATATCCCGTTGCGGTAGGCGGGTGCGCGTGAACGACTCCGCCAACGTCCTCGCGCTCCTTATAGCAGCGCAGGTGCATTTTGATTTCGGAGGAGGGTCTGTAGCCGTCCTTGGCTTCAAGGACATTCCCCTCGGAGTCGATTTTTACGATTTTTTCGGGAGTGATAAAACTTTTGCTTATTCCGGTAGGCGTGGCAAGGAAAGTTCCGTCTCCCAGCCTTACGGAAACGTTCCCGTCATTGGCTGCCACCCAGCCCAGCTGCCACATCTTATGGCAGACGTCGCACATCTGCTCTTTTATTTCCTGTTCGTTCATAAACCGTTTCCCTCCGCAAATACAAGCATTAATCTGTTTACATTATACAATATTTTCAAAAAAATGTCCAGAAAATTATGTTAATTCACCTAAAAAATATTTACAACCTTTTTGTGCAATATTAACAATATGTATATCGGGCTGTACAATTAATTTACAAAACCTATTGCAATCGGAGGAAAAATATATTATAATCTATATTGGGTTATTATATCAAAAAGGGGCTCAGCATATGTCAAAAATTTCAAAGAAAAGCATTATTGCGGATAAAAGCCTGACGGCTACCGGAATTGTCATAATCATAATAGTTGCGCTGCTTGTAACGGCGTATATCGGCATTGATATTACCCTGCGCAGACGCGCCATAAGCCGCATGGAAGAATGCGTAAAGACCATTACCGAGGAAGTGGAAGTGAAGCTGAAACGCGACAGTCAGATACTTAACGCCACCGCCGAAATGCTTTCACAGATTGATAATTTTAATATAGATACCGCTTCTCAGGTGCTGAAAACCAACGACCTGCTAATGGAAACCATACAGGCGCGCGTTCTTCTGCCCGATAACACGCTTATTACTCCTGACGGGAATACGGCAAAAGTTCCCCTCGAAGCATTGTCATTTGAAACGGAAGCCGCGCTGGGAGAGCATATTTCCGAAAGGTCAAAGCAGATTTTCACGGGCGCTGAAATTCTAAGGTATTTCGTGCCTATCGTCCGCGACGGGGAAACGGTCGCCATGCTTTACGGTATCATAGATCTGGAAGAACTTCCCGACAGCCTTAACAATCAGGTAATTTATGACGCTTCGGCAAGCGTTTATATAATAGACACCCGAAACGGAGATTTTCTCCTTGACACCTACCCCACGCATAAACAGCTCGGAAATATCAGCGACTACGATTCAAGCATTTATCCCCGCGAGACCAAAGGAAACCGCAGTTGGGAAACTTACACCGACGAGGTGCTTGCCCTTAAAACAGGGTATGTGGTTTTCCGCACGGGAATTACTGACGGCTGGGACTATATGTATTACAGTCCCATGGGCATAAACGACTGGGCTATTGCCGTTGAAATTCCCGAAAAAGTAGCCTTTGAAAGCGTTTTCCTCGTTCGGGAAATATGCTTTATTCTGGGAATCATCATGGCAGCCGTAATTGTCGTCTACTACCTCTGGGTACGGGAAAATTCAAAGCAGACGACCAAACAGGCGGTTGAACAGGCTGTACTTACCGAAAAACTCCGTAAAGCCGAAGCCGCAGACAAAGCCAAAAGCCTGTTCCTTTCAAATATGTCCCACGACATAAGAACGCCTATGAACGCCATTATCGGCTACACCACGCTCGTTCAGGCAAATCTCGACAACCGCGAAAAAACCGAAGAATACCTGAGCAAGATACTTTCTTCGGGAAATCATATGCTTTCGCTGGTGAATGATATTCTTGACATGAGCCGTATCGAATCGGGCAAGCTGAACATCGAGGAAAAGGAATGTTCCATTTCGGATATTTTCAAGGATATGCGGAATATTATCCAGACGCAGATGCAGTCAAAACAGCTTAATTTCTACATGGACACCATTGACGTTACCGACGAGGATATTTTCTGCGACAAGCTCCATGTAAATCAGGTGCTTCTCAATCTTCTTTCAAACGCCATAAAATTCACTCCGCCCGATGGAACGGTGGCGCTTACCATTCGCCAGAAACCCAACGCTCCCACAGGTTACGGCGCATATGAAATACGCGTCAAGGACACGGGGATAGGAATGGGCAAGGACTTTATCGAGCATATCTTTGAACCCTTTGAGCGGGAACGGAACACCACCGCCAGCGGTATTCAGGGAACGGGTCTGGGCATGGCTATCACAAAGAATATCGTTGACGCCATGGGCGGGACCATCACCGTTGAAAGCGAACAGGGCAAAGGCACGGAATTTACCCTCGAACTTGAATTCCGACTCCAGTCCGAACCGAAACGCCCCGAAAATATCGAGGAACTTCACGGACTCCGCGCGCTTATTGCCGACGACAGCTTTGTGACCTGCGACAGCGTTTCAAAAATGCTCCGCCAGATAGGAATGTCCGCCGACTGGGTCCTCCACGGAAAAGAAGCCGTTCTCCACGCAAAACAGGCGCACGAAATGGGCGAAGATTACCACGCTTACATAATAGACTGGTTCCTGCCCGACCTGAACGGTCTGGAAGTAGTGCGGCAGATACGCGGCATAGTAGGCGATTCCACACCGATAATAATCGTCACCGCCTACGACTGGACGGATTTTGAGGAAGAAGCAAGGGCCGCGGGCGTTACGGCATTCTGCAGCAAGCCTATATTCCTTTCGGAACTCAGGGATATACTCATTTCTGCGGCGGTGGACTATATTCCCCAAAAGGAAAAAGACACCGAATCGGAAACACGGAAAAAGCTTTCGGGGAAACGTCTCCTGCTTGTTGAGGACAACGAACTCAACCGCGAAATTGCCGAGGAACTCCTTTCCGCAAAGGGCTTTGTAATAGAAAAAGCTGAGGACGGAAGCATCGGCGTTGAAATGGTAAAAAATTCCGCTCACGGTTACTATTCGCTGATACTTATGGATATACAAATGCCCATAATGAACGGCTATGACGCCGCAAGAGCTATCCGCGCTCTGGACGACAAGGAACTTGCTTCGATCCCTATCGTTGCCATGACCGCAAACGCTTTTGACGAGGACAAGCAAAAGGCTTTTGACAGCGGCATGAACGCCCACGTTGCAAAGCCTATCGACCTTGACAAACTTATGACAGTTATTAACGATATTCTGAATGATAATTGAGGGGGCTCACTATGACTGAAAAAATCGCGAACGGGCAGACTTTTCTTGGAATTGAACTTGGTTCTACAAGAATAAAAGCCGTTCTGACGGACGATAATTACGTTCCTGTTGCAAGCGGGGCGGCGGACTGGGAAAACCGCTTTGAGAACGGGTTCTGGACGTATTCCCTTGAAGATATTCACAGCGGCTTGAAAAGCTGTTTTGCAAGCCTTGCGGCGGACGTTAAGGAAAAATACGGCGTTCCCCTTACCGCGGTAAAGGCTATGGGAATTTCCGCAATGATGCACGGGTACATGGCATTTGACAAGGACGGGAAACTGCTTGTGCCTTTCAGAACATGGCGGTGTACCACCACCGAGCAAGCCGCTTCGGAACTTACGGAACTGCTTGGCTTCAACATTCCCCAGAGGTGGAGCATTTCACACCTTTATCAGGCAATTCTTAACAAAGAAAGTCACGTTCCGCAGATAGCGTATATCTCCACTTTAGCGGGATATGTACACTTCCTGCTTACGGGAAAGCGCGTTGTCGGCGTCGGAGAAGCCTCGGGGATTTTCCCCGTGAGCGGAAAGGATTACGACCGGAATATGCTGGAAAAGACCGTGGAACTTTTCCGTAAGCACGGCTTTGAACGCCCCCTCCGTGAAGTTCTCCCCGCCGTTTCGGACGCGGGAGAAAGCGGTTCGTTCCTGACGGAAAGCGGCTCGGCGTTCCTTGATGTAAGCGGAAATTTAAAGGCGGGAATACCTCTTTGCCCGCCGGAGGGGGACGCGGGAACGGGAATGACCGCCACAAATTCCGTCCGCCCCGGCACGGGAAATGTTTCGGCGGGAACTTCGGTGTTCGCCATGCCCGTGCTTGAAAAGCCCCTTAACGGCGTTTATCCCGAAATAGACGTTGTCACCACTCCCGACGGCGCGCCCGCGGCAATGGTTCACTGCAACAACTGCTGTTCCGAAATAGACGTATGGGTGAAGATGTTCGGGGAATTTGCGGAACTTTCTGGAAAACCCGTCGACAAGTCCGCGCTTTACGAAATGTTATATACAAACGCCATGAAAGCTTCCCCCAACTGCGGCGGGATAACGGCATACAACTTCCTTTCGGGCGAACCGGTTACGGGGGTCACAGAGGGCAGACCGATGTATTTCAGGACTCCCGACAGCGAACCCACTCTCGGAAATTTCTTCCGCGCCCAGCTTTATTCCACGGTGGCGGCGCTGAAAACAGGTATGGACATTCTCTTTGAGAAAGAGAATATTTCCCTGAAAAATCTCACCGCCCACGGCGGGCTTTTCAAAGTGAAGAACGCCGCACAGCAAGTCCTTGCGGACGCGCTGGGAACTGACGTTTCGGTAATGGAAACAGCGGGCGAGGGCGGCGCATGGGGAATCGCTCTCCTTGCGGCTTACATGACGGACGGCGGGGGGCTTTCCCTTGCGGATTGGCTTGACACAAAGGTCTTTGCGGAAAGCAAAAAAGTTACCCTCTCCCCCGACCCAAGCGGCGCAAAGGGTTTTGCGGAATTTATGAAACGCTACAAAACCGCACTGCCCGCGGAAAAAATTTTAAAAGGAGCGGAAAAAGATGCTTGAAAGTCTGAAAAAAGAGGTTTTGGAAGCAAACCTGCTTCTTCCTAAATACGGGCTTGTGACGTTCACATGGGGAAATGTTTCCGCCGTTGACCGTGAAAGCGGAATGATGGTAATAAAGCCCTCCGGCGTGGAATATGACGGCATGAAAGCCGAGGACATGGTGGTGGTGGATCTTTCCACTGGAAAGGTCGCCGAGGGGAAATACAAGCCCTCCAGCGACACTCCCACACACCTTGAACTTTACCGCGCTTTTGAAAACGTCGGCGGCATAGTCCACACCCACAGCCGCTGGGCGACTTCCTTTGCGCAGGCGGGAAAAGGCATAGCCCCTCTCGGAACTACCCACGCGGACTATTTTTACGGGGAAATTCCCTGCACCCGCGCCATGACCCCCGCCGAAATCCAAGGCGAATACGAAAAGGAAACGGGAACGGTAATTATTGAAGCGTTCAAAGGCATTGACCCGCTGACCATACCCGCCGTTCTGGTAAAGAGCCACGGACCTTTCACATGGGGAAAGACCGCCGCGGAAGCCGTTCACAACGCCGTAGTTCTTGAAGAAGCCGCGTTCATGAATTACCACGCCATGGGGATAAACCCGCAGATAAACCCCATGCAGCGGGAACTTCTTGACAGGCACTACCTGCGGAAACACGGCGCAAACGCATATTACGGACAGAACTGACATGGAACACATATCTGAAAATTTCACAGTAAAAATGCTTTCGGAAGCCGATGAAATGAACGCCGCTCTGGATCTTGCGGAAACGGTATTCATGGAGTTTGAAGCGCCTTATTTCAGCAAAAGGGGAACTGACAGCTTCCTGAATTTCCTCCGCGGGAAACGTATGCGGGATATGCTGAAAAGCGGCGGAATGTCAGTCTGGGGCTGTTTCCAAAATTCCTTATTGGTGGGAATGCTTGCTTTGCGGGACGGCGAACACATCAGCCTTGCATTTGTGGACGGGGAATTCCACCGCCGCGGCATAGGCAGAAAACTTTATGCCGAAGCGGAAAAACACGCCATTTCCCGCGGTGTTATTGAAATGACCGTCAACGCCAGCGATTACGGCATACCGTTCTACAAAGCCATGGGTTTTGCCCCCGCCGATATGCAGACAATAAGCGACGGGATAATTTTTACGCCCATGAAAAAGCGGCTTCACGAAAGGCGATATAGCCATATTGAAATGTAAAATAAGGGAATTTTCCCAAAATATATTTGAAAGGAAACTTTTAAAATGAAGCAGATAAGCGAAAATGCAAAAATCGAGACCAAATGTCTCCACGCGGGATATACTCCCAAGAACGGCGAGCCGAGAGTTGTGCCCATAGTTCAGAGTACGACCTACGTTTACGACTCCACCGACGATGTGGCGGCTGTTTTTGACGACCCCACCAAGAGCCTTATTTACTCGCGGTTCGCAAATCCCACCACCGACGCCGTGGAAAAGAAGATAGCCGCTCTTGAGGGCGGCGTTGCCGCCATGTGTACTTCCAGCGGACAGGCGGCGTCGCTTATTTCCATTCTGAATATCTGCGAGGCTGGGGACAGTTTCATAGCCTCCTCGTCCATTTACGGCGGAACGATAAATCTTTTTGCCGTTACCCTTAAAAGAATGGGCATTGAGTGTATTTTCGTGGACGTGGACGCTTCCGAGGAGGAACTGAACGCCGCGTTCAAGCCCAACACCAAGGCGGTTTTCGGGGAAACCATTGCAAACCCCGCGCTTACGGTCCTTGACATTGAAAAATGGGCGAAAGCCGCACATTCACACGGTGTTCCCCTTATCGTTGACAACACTTTTGCAACGCCCGTGCTTTGCCGTCCTTTTGAATGGGGAGCTGACATAGTGGTACATTCCACGTCAAAATACATGGACGGTCATGCTGTCCAAGTCGGCGGAGTAATTGTTGATTCGGGAAAATTTGACTGGACAAACGGCAAGTTCCCCTGCATGACCGAACCGGACGAAAGCTATCACGGGCTTGTTTACACGGAGAAATACTCGTTCGCGCCGTACATCGTAAAGGCAAGAATGCAGCTTATGCGTGATTTCGGCTGCTATCCCGCCGCAAACAGTTCTTTCCTGCTCAATCTTGGGCTTGAAACTCTTGCGGTAAGAATGGAGCGTTACTGTGAAAACGCCATCAAGGCGGCGAAGTTCATAGAGTCAACGGGCAAAGCGAACTTTGTTTCCTACCCGTCTCTTGAGGGAAGCAAGTATTACGACTTAGCGCAGAAATATCTTCCCAAGGGCGCAAGCGGAGTAATTTCGTTCTCCATAAAAGGCGGACGCGATACGGCGGTGAAGTTCATGGACAGTCTGAAACTTGCGTCAAATGAAGTTCACGTTGCGGATATACGTACCTGCGTACTGCACCCTGCTTCCGCGACACACCGTCAGCTTACCGACGAACAGCTTGTTGCCGCGGGAATTGACGGCGGACTTATACGTTTCTCCGTAGGGTTGGAAAACATAGACGACATAATCGCCGACCTTGAACAAGCCTTTCTTAAAGTTGAGAGTTAAGAGCAGGCTAAGCTTGACTAAGAGTTGAGAGTTAAGAGTTAAGAGTTAAGATATTGCAGTAACGCTTAAATCTCTTGCTTAAATCTTTTGTAGATTTAACCTTGCTTAATGCACGGTATACTTAGGCGGAAAATCACTGAATAAAGCCTGACTGGGTGCAGGCTCAGCCTGCTCTCAACTCTCAACTCTACATATAATAAGGAGGAATAAACAATGTACCCAATGAAATTGACCCCCGCGTTCAAAGACTATCTGTGGGGCGGAACACGCCTGCGCGACGATTTCGGAAAGAAATGCGATTACGAGAAGATCGCCGAAAGCTGGGAACTTTCCTGCCATAAGGACGGCGCGTCGGTAATCGCAAACGGCGAATTTGCAGGAAAAACATTAGCGGAATTTGTGGACGGAAACAAGTCCGCTCTCGGAACGAACTGCCAAAGATTTGAACAGTTCCCTATACTTATAAAACTTATTGACGCAAAGGATAACCTTTCAGTGCAGGTTCACCCTGACAACGAATATGCGCAGCGCGTGGAGGGCGAATACGGCAAAACGGAAATGTGGTATATAGTGGACTGCGCCCCCGGCGCGGAGCTTCTCTACGGTTTCAAAAAGGAAGTTTCAAAGGAGGAATTCGCCGAAAGGATAAAGAATAATACCCTCCTTGAAATTACGCAGTCCGTTCCCGTCAAGAAAGGCGACGTTTTCTTCATCGAAGCGGGAACTCTCCACGCTATCGGCAAGGGAATTCTTATTGCCGAAATTCAGCAGAATTCCAACACCACATACAGAATTTACGACTACGGCAGAGTAGGCGCGGACGGCAAACCCAGACAGCTTCACATCGACAAGGCTGTGGAAGTCACCAACCTCTGCCCTGCAAAGCCTTACCCCGTTACGAAACCTTTCTCCGAGGACGGCGCGGAAAAACGGCTGCTTTCCAAGTGCGAATATTTCACCGTTTATTCGGTGGAAACGGACAAGGAAGCGACATTCAACGCGGACGGAACTTCGTTCCACAACCTGCTTCTGCTTGAGGGAAATGCAGTCCTGAAATGCGGAGAAACTTCACTTGATCTACAGAAAGGAGACAGCGTTTTTGTTCCCGCAGGCTGCGGAAAATATTCCCTGACGGGAGCTTTTAAAGGAGTTTTTACAAGAATAGATTAAAATTCCTTTTGCGGATATTATGAACTTGAACAATAAATTTGACAAGAATTTCTACAAAACTATATTTGCCGTTGCGCTGCCGATAATGATACAGAACGGCATAACAAACTTCGTTTCGCTGCTTGACAACATCATGGTAGGACGTCTGGGAACGGAGTTCATGTCGGGAACTTCGGTGGTAAATCAGCTTATTTTCGTTTTCAATCTGTGTATTTTCGGAGTGCTTTCGGGTCCCGGGATATTCGGCGCGCAGTTCTTCGGCAGCGGCAGCAGCGAGGGCGTAAGGAACGTTTTCCGCTTTAAAATCGTGATAACTACAATTATACTTTTAGCGGGAATGACCGTTCTTTCACTTTTCGGCGACAGGCTTATCTCGCTGTATCTTACGGGAAACGGCGCGGAGGGAAACAGGGAACTTATCCTTGCTTCGGGGCATGACTACCTCCGCATAATGCTGTGGGGACTTATACCATTCGCAATAACTCAGGCTTACGCTTCAACGCTTCGTGAAACTAACTGCACTGTTCTGCCCATGACGGCGGGGATAATTTCCGTGCTGATAAATCTTGTCCTTGACTGGCTGCTTATTTTCGGGAATTTCGGTTTTCCGGAAATGGGGGTAAAGGGCGCGGCTCTTGCAACGGTCACTGCAAGACTTGCGGAATGTGCCATTGTGATGATATACACTCACGTCAGAAGCGGAAAACATCAGTTCATCAAGGGCGCTTTCCGGAGTATGAAAATTCCCGCAGAACTGGCAAAGAAAATCTTTATCGGCGGGCTTCCCCTTGCTTTCAACGAATCCCTCTGGGCGGCGGGAATGGCGTTCCTTACACAATGCTATTCGCGGCGGGGTCTGGACGTTGTGGCTGCAAAAAACATAGAATCCACGCTTTTCAACCTGTTCTCGGTGGTTTTCATAGCTCTTGGAAATGCCGTCGGCATAATCGTGGGGCAGACTCTCGGTTCGGGGGACATGAAAAAAGCAAACTCCACCGCTTCAAAGCTGATAATTTTCAGCGCGTTCACGGGAGTTTTAACAGGCGGAATAATGGTTTCGCTGTCGGGAGTTTTCCCGAATCTTTACGTTACAACGCCGGAAGTGAAACATCTTGCGGCAAGCCTGATAATAATTTCAGGCTCGTTCATTCCCGTTCAGTCGGTGCTGAACGCGGTGTATTTCACCATACGTTCGGGCGGAAGAACGTTCATTACATTCCTGTTTGACAGCGTTTACACATGGACGATAACCGTTCCGCTTGCATTAGCGCTGGTTAAATTCACATCACTTGATATCCTGATGATATTCTTTATCTGTCAGGCTATCGACATAATAAAAATTACCGTTGGCATAATACTTGTAAAGAAAGGCATATGGCTGCGGAACATTGTTTCCGCCCAAAATGCGGAAAATTAAATGAAAGGCTGGTAATAACCATGAAGTACTACATCGGTATCGACCTTGGCGGAACAAACATCAAGGCGGGAGTAGTAAACGAAAATTTCGAGATAATCGGAAAGGCTAAGACAAAGACACTTTGTCCCCGTCCCGCAAAGGAAATTGCGGACGACATGGCAAAAGTGGGCATTGAAGCCTGCAAGGACGCGGGAATTTCCGTTAATGATGTTGAATGGATAGGCATAGGCACTCCGGGAATTGCCGACAACATCAACGGAACTATCCCCTATTCCAACAATCTGGGATTCAAGGACGTTCCCATAAGAAAATACATTCAGGAACACATAAACAAGCCAGTTTACGTTGCAAATGACGCCAATGCCGCCGCTTACGGAGAATTTGTAGCAGGCGCGGCAAGAGGCGCAACGGACGCTGTCTGCATTACCCTCGGAACGGGCGTCGGCGCGGGCGTTATCATTGACGGAAAGATAATCACGGGACGGAATCTTGCGGGAACGGAAATAGGTCACATGGTAATCGAAGTTGACGGTCCTCAATGTACCTGCGGAAGAAAGGGCTGTTTTGAAGTTTTCTCCTCCGCAACGGGACTTGTGAACATGACAAAAGAAGCAATTTCCGCTCACCCCGACAGTATTCTCAAAGAATATGCCGAAAAGGACGGTCACACCTCCGCCCGTCACGCTTTTGACGCTATGCGTGCAGGAGACAAGGCAGGCAAGGAAGTTGTGGACAAATACATCAGATACCTTGCGGCGGGAATTACAAATGTTATCAATATTTTCCAGCCCGACATTCTCTGCATAGGCGGCGGAGTCTGCAACGAGGGCGATCCGCTCCTTGTTCCCATGAAAGAACTTGTGGCAAAAGAGATCTATACCAAAATGCTGACAAAGAACACCAAGATCACCGTTGCGGAACTCGGAAACGACGCGGGAATAATCGGCGCGGCGTTCCTCGGAAATGCGCAGTAATGGACGAGCAGGAAAAGATAGAAGCGCTCATAGACCTGAAAACCGCCGGTAAGATCATACAGGTCATTATTGCATGGGCTGTATTCTTATGGGGCATACGAAAGCGCAGGCAGAAAAAGCAGGAAATTTCCGATAATTCCGCCGCTGACGGAAAAGAAACGATGAACGTTATCGACCAACAGGTGATAAAGGATCTGAAAGATTCCGGAAAAAAGCCGTTCAAACCGTATTTCACGGCAAGCGATGAATACGGCGGGAAAAAATACCTTTTTGAGCTTCCAAAAGACTTTGTAAAGTTTGACAGCAGCACCGAATTTGACCCGTCATTCTGCTATGAACCAAAGGAAAATTACGGATTAAGCAAACTTACAAATGCACTCCCCGTTATTGCAATAGGACCCCATGACGCGGTTTATGATGCCGTTATGGAATTCAGGGAAAACGGGCGCGTTTCACACCGAAAGATAAAAAAGTTCAAGGGTGAAAATTTCCTGTTTTCCGCAAGTTTCAGCAACGGGAAAATCATACATTACGCATATGCCTTTTCCGACGAGCCGACGCGGGAAAATGAAGCGCTGTTCCTGCAATATCCCATCGCGCTGAAAGGCACTGCGCTTGAAAAGAAACTGAAAGCCGCTCTTGACCATGCGGCGGTAACTTACAAAGAAACTTACATTTGAAAAGGAATTTGTATGAGCAAATTTGACTTTCTGAATTTTTCGGAACAGCAGGACGCGGAAGCTTTCATGCAAAAGCAGAAAGAACACGCTTTCCTTAAAAGGGAAAGCCTTGACTCTGTTCCGGAAACCGAAATAGTCCACGCGGTAACTTCGTGGATAGAGGGAAAATTCGACGAGGACTGGCGGAATATGTGCGAGGTGATAAACTCGCTTCCCACGCCTTGTCTGAATATCTACTGCGCGGATTACGTTACAAAGGAAGTGCTGAACGGCGGTTTCGCACAGGCATTTTTCAACACGTCGCGGGATTACATCGGCGCGGCGGCGGAGGGTTTCCGCGCAGTGGGCTTTCCCGAGATTGCCGACATTATAGAAAAGGCTTTGAAGATAAATTTTGACAGCGGAAAAAGTTCTTCGGGACACGGCATAGAAGATTTCCTTGCCCTTTCGGAAAACAGCGAGTATTCCGCACTTGACGAGGAATTTTCCGAAGCCTTTGACGAAAACGCTTTCGGCACACTTGCAAAGCAATACATTCTGAAATATAAAAAATATTTCGGCGAAGAATAATTTACGAAAGGACAGATAAAAAATGTTCAGTGATTCTATCAAAAAAGGCGCAAACAACGCGCCGCACCGCGCGCTTTACCACGCGCTTGGTCTTACAAACGAGGAAATAAACCGTCCTCTTGTGGGAATTGTAAGTTCCTACAACGAAATTGTTCCCGGGCACATGAATATCGACAAGATAGTCGACGCGGTAAAATTAGGCGTTGCCATGGCGGGCGGAACACCTATCGTTTTCCCTGCAATTGCCGTTTGTGACGGTATCGCCATGGGACATCGGGGAATGAAATATTCCCTCGTTACCCGCGACCTTATTGCGGATTCCACCGAAGCCATGGCGCTTGCCCACGGTTTTGACGCCCTTGTTATGGTTCCCAACTGTGACAAGAACGTTCCCGGACTGCTTATGGCGGCTGCAAGGCTGAATATCCCCACCATTTTCGTAAGCGGAGGACCTATGCTTGCAGGACGTGTTGACGGCGCAAAAACGAGTTTCTCCAGCATTTCCGAAGCCGTGGGTAAATTTGCGGCGGGTACTATTGATGAAAACAAGCTTGAAGAATACGAAGTAAAGGGCTGTCCCACCTGCGGCTCATGTTCGGGAATGTACACCGCCAATTCCATGAACTGCCTTACCGAAGTCCTCGGCATGGGTCTTAAAGGCAACGGAACCATTCCCGCTGTCTATTCCCGCAGAATAGAACTTGCAAAGCGCGCGGGTATGCAGATAATGGAACTTGTGAAAAACGACATCAAGCCCCTTGACATAATGACCGAAAAGGCGTTCATGAACGCTCTTACCGTGGACATGGCTCTGGGCTGTTCCACAAACAGTATGCTTCATCTTCCCGCCATCGCCCATGAATGCGGAATCGACATAAATCTTGATGTTGCCAACGAAATAAGCGCAAAGACTCCCAATCTCTGCCATCTTGCACCCGCAGGCGGCACCTACATGGAAGACCTTGACGAAGCGGGCGGCGTTTACGCGGTAATGAACGAGCTTTCCAAGAAAAATCTGCTGAACCTCGACTGCATGACCGTTACCGGAAAGACCGTAGGCGAAAATATTGCAAATTGTGTAAACAAGAATCCCGAAGTTATTCGTCCGGTTGAAAATCCATACAGCACAACAGGCGGTATAGCTGTTCTCCGCGGAAATCTTGCACCCGACAGCTGCGTTGTAAAGCGCAGTGCGGTTTGTGAAGAAATGCTTGTTCACAGCGGTCCTGCAAGAGTTTTCGACTGTGAGGAAGATGCCATGGCTGCCATCACAGGCGGAAAGATAAACGAGGGCGATGTAGTAGTTATCCGCTACGAGGGTCCCAAGGGCGGTCCGGGAATGAGAGAGATGCTTAACCCCACTTCCGCAATTATGGGAATGGGACTCGGCAGCAAAGTTGCACTTATCACCGACGGACGTTTCAGCGGTGCGACCCGCGGCGCGGCAATAGGACACATTTCCCCCGAAGCGGCAGTAGGCGGCGTTATCGGCGTTGTAAACGAGGGGGACATAATTTCCATAAATATCCCCGAAAATACCATTACCTTGGAAGTTCCGCAGGAGGAAATCGACCGCCGTCTTGCGAATTTCACGCCCAAGACAAAGGAACTCCGCGGCTATCTTAAACGCTACGCAAAGCTTGTAACTTCGGGCGCGCAAGGAGCTATCCTGAAAGACTAAAGGAGAATTTCCATGAATAAGAAACTTACGGCAGGAAAGCTTGCGGGAATTATCTTCTGCGGTCTTGCCCTTGTCTGCACCGTAATACTGATATCCCTGAACGGCTACTACAGCGGACAGATGAAAACAATAAACAAGTTTTTCACCGCCGTTGAAAGGAACGACTTCAATTCCTACAAGACCTGCTTTTCCAAAGCCGATGCGGAAACTCTCACCGAAGCAGACATTGAAGCTGCTCGGCTTATTGCGGAAGTTCTTGAAGATACGGAAGATTTCCGCGCGGACGCGTCATTCAAAGGACGTAAAAAACTTGAAAACGGAAGATATTCCGTAACTTTTGACATAGTGGTCTACAACGATTCCGAAAAGGAGACCCTGAAAGACGTTTCACGGATACTTGTCCGTGACGGCGGCAAATGGGTAATTGAAACGCAGGCATAAAAAATGACTTGGCACATTTTTCCGTGCCAAGTCTTTATTTTTTATAAATCACGCCGTTTCTATGCTGTTTGCCTTGTGCAGACCAAGCTTTTCAACAGCCTGTTCACGCATTTTATATTTGAGGATCTTTCCCGCCGCGTTCATGGGGAAACCGTCCACAAAGTCCACATATCTGGGGCACTTGTGCTTAGCCATTCTGTCAAGGCAGAAATCCTTTATTTCCTGTTCCGTGGCGGTAACGCCGTCCTGAAGAACGATGCAAGCCATTATTTCCTCGCCGTAGTCCTCGTCGGGAACGCCTATTACCTGAACGTCCTTTACTTTCGGATAGGTATAGAGGAAGTCCTCTATCTCCTTGGGGTAAATATTTTCGCCGCCGCGGATTATCATATCTTTTATACGTCCTGTTATCTTGTAATAGCCGTCCTCGGAACGCCGTCTTGCAAGGTCGCCCGTGTGCAGCCAGCCGTCCGGATCAATTGCCGCCGCGGTAGCTTCGGGCATTTTGTAGTAGCCTTTCATGATGTTGTAGCCGCGGGCAACGAATTCGCCGTCCACGTCGTCGGGAAGTTCCTGATTTGTTTCGGGGTCAACAATACGACATTCAACGCCGAAAATCGGTCCGCCCACGGTATTTACACGCTGTTCTATGGAATCGGTGGTCTTGCTCATAGTCGTTGCGGGGGAAGCTTCGGTCTGACCGTAAGTAATACATATCTGCGTCATGTGCATTTTGTCGATAACTTCTTCCATGGTCTTTATAGGACAGGGCGAACCCGCCATAATTCCCGTTCTCATGCTTGAAAAATCGGTTTTCGGGAAATCCTCATGCCCGAGCATTGCAATAAACATTGTGGGAACGCCGTGGAAGCAGGTTATCTTCTCCTTGTTTATGCAGGCAAGTCCTTTCCTCGGTGAAAATCTCGTTATAGGCGACATGGTGGTTCCGTGGGTCATGGAAGCCGTCATAGCCAGAACCATTCCGAAACAGTGGAACATAGGCACCTGTATCATCATTCTGTCGGCTGTGGAAAGGTCCATGCAGTCGCCGATAGCCTTTCCGTTATTTACAACGTTGTAATGGGTAAGCATAACGCCTTTTGGGAAACCCGTAGTTCCGGAAGTGTACTGCATATTGCACACATCGTGAACGTTGATGGTTCGTCTTACTTCCTCCACCTTGCTGTAAGGAACTTCCTTTGCCAGTGCAAGGGCGGATTCCCAAGTGAAGCAACCCTTGTTTTCCGAATCAACGGTTATGACGTTTTTCAGGAACGGCAGTTTTTCGGAAACAAGCTTGCCGGGCTGGCAGTTTTCAAGTTCGGGGCAAAGTTCCTTGATAATGTTGATGTAGCTTATGTTCTTGATGCCGTCTATCATAACGAGAGTATTCGTGTCGGACTGTTTGAGAAGATATTCCGCCTCGTGAATTTTATACTCCGTGTTAACCGTAACAAGCACCGCGCCTATCTTTGTGGTAGCCCAGAAAGTAATATACCACTGGGGAACGTTGGTTGCCCAGATAGCAACGTGGTCGCCTTTCTTAACGCCCATAGCCATAAGCGCGCGGGCAAAAGTGTCCACATCATCGCGGAATTCGGGATATGTGCGGGTGTAGTCAAGTTCGGTATATCTGAAAGCGTACTGATTGGGGAACTGTTCGCAGATCCTGTCAAGCACGTCGGGGAAAGTGTAGTTTATAATGCGTTCCTTGGGCCACGGATACTGACCCTTTCCGTCAATGCTTGTCTGGAGAGAATGTTTATACTTTGTCTTGTAAGGAGCCATGAACTCCGCAAACTGAGGAATTACAATTCCCGCGTCGCTGAGGTCGGGCGCCCAGCGTTTCAGCCATTCAAGGGAAATATATCCCGTATAGTTGATGGTCTTGAGAGCCTCTATCATTTCTCTTATGGGAATATCTCCGCTTCCCATTATTTTGTAAATTACCTTGCCGTCCGCGCCCATAACGCTGTCCTTGACCTGAATGTACTTGATGTATTCGCCGAGGTTGGCAACGGTGGTTTCGGGGGCTTCACCGCCGAATCTGAACGGGTGGTGCATATCCCAGAGAGCGGCAACTTTGCGGCTGTCCACCCTGTCAAGAAGCGCGGCAAGGCGTTTTGTATCGCTGTAAACGCCGTTTGTTTCCACAAGGAGAGTAACGTTATATTCTTCCGCAACAGGAACAAGCTTTTTCAGAGCGTTTTCCACAACGGAATCGTCCACTTCGCCCTCGGGGGCGGCTTTCAGGTCGCCCAGAACGCGGATATATGGCGTTCCCAGCTTTTGTGCAAGCTTTGCATAAGCTGTTATCTCCGCAAAAGCTTCTTCCTGCTTGTCCGCAAATTTAAGGCAAGCGCCGGAAGTAAGACAAGGGATTTCCAGATCAAGAGATTTGAGTTTTTTAATAGTTTCCCCGATATTCTGTTCCTTGAACGGCTGGGCGTTTACCGAGAAAATATCGCTTCCCAGACCGCGGATCTCGATACCGTGGAATCCGAAATCCTTTGCCATTGAGTATATTTCCTGCCATGAAAAATCGGGACAGGCAATAGTTGAAAAACCAATCTTCATTCTTCATCGATCCTTTGTAAAATTATTACACGATTAAACAATTATAATAATTATACAACATTTTCCCCGAAAAATCAATAGCCATTACGGAAATTTTCCAAAACCTTATTACAAACATATCAGAAGATATATAAGCAGTGTAAGCGCCACTGCGGAAGCCGCCGCAGTTCCCAGTTTCAGCGCCAACGGAACGGGCGAAGGCTTTTCGGAGGGCGCAAGCCTGCCCATATATTCCCGCGCTTCCTCCTCCAATCTCACCGCAGGGACGTCCCGCTTGTCCGCTTTGACGTAAAGCACTGCCTTTTCAAAATATTCACTGTCCGTGCTGGTGATCTCCACCACCCGCCTGTTGATACCCTTTATCATAAACCTGCTCCTTTCGTTTACGAAAATTCTTCCACAAACCGTATTAAACACGAAAATTCGGGAATTTTCACGATAAAACAGCCTTTTTCACGGGAAATTTAACGGTTTTCCACCGTTCTTCAACATTTCCCCGAAAGCCGTTATCCTTAGTATTATAGCCGTTTTTAAGGTATTCTATACCATATGTAATTATAAAAATGTGGAAAACTTTGTGGAAATCCTTTTTTTTCAAAAACAGTGTTGAAAAATCGGTGGAAAAGGTTTAAAAAAGCAGGGTTTCAGGTGGTTTTGGGCAATTTTTGGGTGTGGAAAACCAATTTACTGCTTGTATTATACAAATATTTTTAAAAATATGCACAAAAAATCCGCCTGTATTTGGCAGAAAAAACGAACCATTCTGCACTTTTCGCACAAAATGGCTCGTTAGAAATCATTCCATTACAGCCTGAATCACACTACCGTTGCGGCAGGTGTTACGCTGTGTTCGGAAGCCGTTTCATTCTTGATAAGCTGAATGTTGTTGTAAACGTCCATTCCTGTTCCCGCAGGAATAAGCTTACCGATAATAACGTTCTCTTTAAGTCCTTGGAGATGGTCGCTCTTGCCCTTGATAGCCGCGTCCGTAAGCGCCCTTGTAGTCTCTTGGAAAGACGCCGCCGACAGGAAGCTGTCGGAATTGGAGGACGCCTTTGTGATACCCTGAAGCACCGGAACGGTGGTCGCAAGGGTAAGTCCCTCCTCGCCCGCGTCAATGCGCTTCTGAATCTCGGCATTTATCTCGTCTATCTCGCGCTTGTCGATAAGCGAACCGGGGAGCAGGTAGCTTGAACCGCTTTCGTCTATCTTGACCTTTCTAAGCATCTGACGAACGATAACTTCAATGTGCTTGTCGTTGATGTCAACACCCTGCAAGCCGTAAACTTTCTGAACTTCGGTAATGATATAATTCTGAACAGCCTGCTGACCGTTTACCGCCAGAATGTCCCCCGGATTCAGCGAACCCTCGGTAAGAGGCGCGCCCTTTTCAACGGTGTCGCCCTCATGGACTTTTATCTTGTAGCCGTAAGGAACGGGGTAATATTCCTCCGTGCCTGTTTCGGCTTCGGTTATGATAACGTTCCTTATCTTCTTTATTTCCTCTATGCGGACAGTTCCGCTTATTCTGGAAATAATAGCGCAGTTCTTGGGACGTCTGCTCTCGAAAAGTTCCTCAACACGGGGCAGACCCTGTGTAATATCTTCCGCAGAAGCGATACCGCCGGTGTGGAACGTTCTCATTGTAAGCTGTGTGCCCGGTTCACCGATGGACTGCGCCGCGATAACGCCTACAGCTTCACCCACAGCAACAAGGTTGTTGTTTGTAAGGTTCGCACCGTAGCACTTTGCGCAGACTCCGTGTTTTGCCTTGCAGTTCAGAACGGAGCGTATCTTTACTCTTTCCACGCCGCTTTCAACGATCTTCTGCGCGTCCGATTCGGTAATGAGCTTGGTGTGGCTCATTATAAGGTCGCCGGTATTGGGATCGCGGAGATCGTCAATAAGGTAACGTCCGATAAGACGGGTTTTCAGCGACTCAATAACCTGATTTCCGTTTGTAATTGTGTAAACTTCGATACCCTCGGTAGAACCGCAGTCCTCCTCACGGATAATGACGTCCTGCGAAACGTCTACAAGACGTCTTGTAAGGTAACCCGAGTCGGCGGTACGCAGAGCGGTATCCGCAAGACCCTTTCTTGCACCACGGGAGGAAATGAAGTATTCCAGAATGTTCAGACCCTCACGGTAATTTGCACGGATAGGCATTTCAATGGTAGAACCGGAAGTATTTGCGATAAGTCCGCGCATTCCCGCCAGCTGACGGATCTGGTTGATACTGCCGCGTGCACCGGAATCCGCCATCATAAAGATAGGATTGTACTTGTCAAGACCGTTTTTCAGCGCGTCCGTAACTTCGTCCGTTGCCTTGTTCCAGATGTCGATGAACCTCTTGGACTTTTCAGCCGAGGAAATAAAACCTCTCTTGTAAAGCTTGTTTATCTTCTCGACCTGTGAATCGGCATCAGCGAGAATATCTTTCTTTGCGGCAGGAATTTCCGCATCGCATACCGCAACAGTTATTGCCGCTCTTGTGGAGAATTTGAATCCCAGAGCCTTTACTTTATCCAGAACTTCGGAAGTGGTAGCCGTTCCGTGGATCCGTATACATCTTTCGATAATGTCCGAAAGCTGTCCTTTCTTTACAAGGAAGTCTATTTCAAGATCAAACTGCTTGTCGGAATTAGTTCTGTCAACATATCCCAGATTCTGGGGAATATTTTCGTTGAAGATGATTCTTCCCACCGTGCAGTCGATAAGCTTGGAAACGGTCTTTCCGCCTATGTCCTTGGAAATTCTTACCTTGATAGGCGCATGAATGGAGACTGCGCCCTCACTGTAAGCCATAAGCGCTTCGTTCACGTCGCGGAAAACCTTGCCTGCGCCCTTTTCGATATAGTTGCCGTTTTCGTCCTTGTCGTCCTTTTTCATGGTAAGGTAGTAAGAACCAAGGACCATATCCTGTGACGGAACAGCAACAGGACGTCCGTCGGAGGGTTTCAGCAGGTTATTTGCCGCAAGCATAAGGAATCTTGCCTCAGCCTGTGCTTCCGCCGAAAGGGGCAGGTGAACCGCCATCTGGTCGCCGTCGAAGTCCGCATTGTAAGCGGTACAAACCAGCGGGTGAAGTTTCAGCGCACGACCCTCTACAAGTATAGGCTCAAATGCCTGAATACCCAGTCTGTGAAGCGTAGGCGCACGGTTCAGGAGAACGGGGTGATCCTTGATAACATTTTCAAGAGCGTCCCAGACGTCGTTCTCCGCTCTGTCCACCTTTTTGCGGGCGGATTTTATATTGTTGGACTTCTGAGTGTCCACAAGGCGTTTCATAACAAAGGGCTTGAACAGTTCCAGAGCCATTTCTTTCGGCAGACCGCACTGGAACATCTTGAGCTCGGGTCCTACAACGATAACCGAACGTCCGGAATAGTCAACACGTTTACCCAGAAGATTCTGACGGAAACGTCCCTGCTTACCTTTCAGCATATCGGAAAGGGATTTGAGCGCACGGTTATTGGGTCCCGTAACGGGTCTGCCGTGTCTGCCGTTGTCGATAAGGGCGTCTACCGCTTCCTGAAGCATTCTCTTTTCGTTGCGGATAATGATGTCGGGAGCTTCCAGTTCAAGCATTTTCTTGAGGCGGTTATTTCTGTTGATAACACGTCTGTAAAGATCGTTAAGGTCGGAAGTTCCGTATCTGCCGCCGTCCAGCATTATCATAGGACGGATATCCGGCGGAATTACGGGAAGCGTCTTTATGATCATCCACTCGGGCTTATTTCCCGAAAGGCGGAACGCTTCAATGATCTCCAGTCTTTTCAGGAGCTTGATCTTCTTCTGTCCGGGAGGGAGATCGTTAAGTTCCGATTTCAGTTCATTTGAAGCCCAGACAAGGTTGTTTATCCAGTTTTCCTTGTTTGCAAGTCCGTCAAATTCGCCGTTGGTATTGGCGGCTGCGACATTCTCAAAGAATTTTCTTTCAATATAGTAAGAACCTGTTTCCACCTTTATGACAGGCCCTTTTTCTTCGTCCTGACGTCTGTTATAGGGGAGGATCTCCTCTTTATACTGAACTCTGGAAACCACGTCACCCACATGATAAGTTACCATTTCCATGCCGGCGCGGACTTCGTAGCTGTCAACGCCCTCCTCGTCGCCGGGAACTATTTCATAGTATCTCTTGGCAAGGAAATCCTTTATCTTGTCCTCGTCAATGCCGGTTACCTTTTCAAATTCCGCAATATGCTGACAGATAAAATTATCATACCTGTCGTGACTGTATTCTTCAAGGAGTTCAAAAATAGCCTCCGCGCCCATTTCTGCAACGAAATCGTCCTCGTACTTTTCGCGCATATCGGCATATTCCTTTTCGGAAAGCAGCTGCTTCTTCTGAAGCTCGGTATTTCCCGGATCGGTAACTATATATTTTGTAAAATACAGCACTTCTTCCAAGCGTTTCTGAGCAACTTCAATGACCTGACCGATCCTTGACGGCGTACCCTTGAAATACCAGATATGGGAAGCGGGAGCCGCAAGTTCGATATGTCCCATACGTTCGCGGCGGACTTTGGAACGGGTTACTTCAACGCCGCAGCGATCGCATATCTTGCCCTTGAAGCGTATTTTCTTATACTTTCCGCAGTGACATTCCCAGTCCTTCTGCGGTCCGAAGATCCTTTCGCAGAAAAGACCGTCCCGCTCAGGCTTCTGAGTCCTGTAGTTGATGGTTTCGGGTCTTGTTACCTCGCCGTGAGACCATTCTTTTATCTGTTCGGGGGAAGCAAGCCCTATCTTTATAGATTCAAAGGTATTGAATTCCAAATATAACACTCCTTTTTAAAAGGTTCATCGTTTCATTCAGAAGTGAAGTCCCGCCCCGCATTCCCGCGGGGCGAAACCGTTTAGCCTCAGATCAGATCGTCACTGTCGTCATTGAAAGAAAATTTATCCTCTTCGTCGTCATCGTCGTCTCCGAAATCATCATCGTCCTCGTCATCATCATCGTCTCCGAAATCGTCAAAATCATCATCGTCATCGTCGCCGTCCCTGATGGAGAAATCCTCGTCAAAGTCTCTTTCGTCAATATAGCTGTCCATATCCTCGGCGTCTGCAACGGGAGGCGGAATAATATCGTCCTCGTCCTCGAAGCTTTGTTTAAGGTCGATCTCCTCGTTATTTCCGTCAAGAACTTTGACGTCCAGACCGAGAGACTGGAGTTCCTTGACAAGAACCTTAAAGGATTCGGGAATACCCGGCTTAGGAACGTTCTGTCCCTTTACGATAGCTTCGTAAGTCTTGACACGTCCTACCGTGTCGTCCGATTTAACGGTAAGAATTTCCTGTAAAGTATAAGCCGCGCCGTAGGCTTCAAGAGCCCATACTTCCATTTCACCGAAACGCTGACCGCCGAACTGCGCTTTACCGCCCAGAGGCTGTTGAGTTACCAGTGAATACGGTCCTACCGAACGCGCGTGGATCTTATCGTCAACAAGGTGGTGAAGTTTAAGATAGTACATATATCCGACGGTAACAGGGTTGTCGAACTTATCGCCTGTACGTCCGTCATAAAGAATGGTCTTTCCGTCCTCACTCATGCCTGCTTCCTTGAAGCACTCTCTTATGTCGTCCTCGTGAGCGCCGTCAAATACCGGCGTCATGATCTTCCAGCCCAATTTCTTGGCAGCCATTCCCAGATGAACTTCAAGTACCTGACCGATGTTCATACGGGACGGAACGCCCAGCGGGTTAAGAACGATGTCCAGAGGTGTTCCGTCAGGCAGGAACGGCATATCCTCGGATTTGAGTATTCTGGAAACAACACCCTTGTTTCCGTGACGTCCCGCCATCTTGTCGCCCACGGAAATTTTACGCTTCTGCGCTATATAGCAGCGAACGAGCATATTTACTCCCGGAGCAAGTTCCTCGGAATTTTCTCTTGTAAATACCTTTACGTCAATGATAACGCCTGCTTCGCCGTGGGGAACTTTCAGGGAGTTGTCCCTTACTTCCCTTGCCTTTTCGCCGAATATGGCGCGGAGAAGTCTTTCCTCGGCGGTGAGTTCGGTCTCGCCCTTGGGCGTAACTTTTCCCACGAGAATGTCGCCCGCGCGCACTTCCGCGCCTATGCGGATAATTCCCCTGTCGTCAAGGTCTTTGAGAGCGTCCTCGCCCACGTTCGGAATATCTCTTGTGATCTCTTCCGGTCCCAGCTTGGTGTCACGTGATTCTATTTCATATTCTTCGATATGCACGGAAGTGTATATATCTTCACGGACAACGCGTTCGTTAAGAAGAACGGCGTCCTCGTAGTTGTAGCCCTCCCATGTCATGAAGCCGATAAGGGCATTTTTACCAATTGAAATTTCTCCGTTGCTTGTTGCAGGACCGTCCGCCAGTACCTGACCTACGGTGACTCTTTCGCCCTTATCAACGATAGGACGCTGATTTATGCAGGTTCCTTGGTTGGAACGCTTGAATTTTATAAGCTTGTAGGTGTGGAGCGCGCCGGTTCCCTCTTTGATAACTACTTCGTCCGCGGAAACTCTTTCCACAACGCCGTCATGTTTGGAAATAACGCACACGCCCGAGTCAACGGCGGATTTGTATTCCATACCCGTTCCGACGATAGGAGCTTCCGTTTTAAGAAGCGGAACAGCCTGACGCTGCATATTCGCGCCCATAAGCGCACGGTTCGCGTCGTCGTTTTCGAGGAACGGTATCATAGCGGTTGCTATGGAAACTACCATCTTCGGGGAAACGTCCATATAGTCTATGCGTTCACGTTCACATTCAAGGATCTGCTCGCGGCAGCGGGCGTTTACGATAGGACGGGCAAATTTTCCGTCCTCGGTAAGAGGTTCGTTAGCCTGTGCAACGGTGTAATTGTCCTCAACATCGGCGGTCATGTAAACCACTTCGTTGGTGACAACGCCTGTAGCCTTGTCTACCTTTCTGTAAGGCGCTTCGATAAATCCGTACTCATTTATACGGGCAAAAGACGCCAGATAGGAGATAAGACCGATGTTAGGACCTTCAGGAGTTTCGATAGGACACATTCTTCCGTAGTGGGAATAGTGAACATCGCGGACTTCAAATCCCGCACGGTCACGGGAAAGACCGCCCGGTCCCAGCGCGGAAAGACGTCTCTTGTGGGTAAGTTCCGCAAGAGGGTTGGTCTGATCCATGAACTGTGACAGCGGGGACGAACCGAAAAATTCCTTTATAGCCGCCGTTATCGGGCGAATGTTTATAAGCGCCTGCGGAGTTATCGTATCCATATCCTGAGTCTGAATGTTCATTCTCTCGCGGATAACGCGTTCCATTCTGGAAAAACCGATCCTGAACTGATTCTGGAGCAGTTCGCCTACCGAACGTATACGCCTGTTTCCCAGATGGTCGATGTCGTCCACCTGACCTACGCCTTCGCAAAGATTTATAAAATAGCTTATTGAAGCATATATATCATCAAGAATGATGTGTTTTGGAACAAGCTCGTCAACGCGGGCTTTTACCATTTCCTCGATCTCCTCGTCGTTTGCGGCGGAATCGAGTATTTCTTTAAGAACGGGGAAATGCACCTTTTCGTTGATGCCCAGCTTAGCCGCATCGAACTTTACATAAGGAGCAATATCCACCATGCGGCTGCCTATTACCTTTACTTCACGCTCCTCAACGCTGTGAGTTGTCTCACCTGTAGGAGTGGTAAATGTTTCCTTATGCTCCACTCTGAGCCATACTTCGCCGACGCCTGCCTGTTCGATCTCCACAGCCTTTGCGTAGGTGATAAGTTCGCCCTCATCAGCCATTACTTCGCCCGTCATGGGGTTTGCCACGGGTCTTGAAAGTATATGACCGCTTATTCTGGAACTTACTCCCAGCTTCTTGTTATATTTATAACGTCCGAAACGCGCAAGGTCGTATCTTTTAGCGTCAAAGAACAAGCCGCTCAGGTGACTCTCCGCGCTTTCCACCGTGGGAGGCTCGCCGGGGCGAAGCTTCTTGTAAACTTCAAGAAGTGCTTCTTCCCTGTTCTTTGTGCTGTCTTTCTGGAGGATCGTCTGGGTAAGGCGTTCGTCCGAGCCGAAGAATTCCTCGATCTCAACGTCAGTACCGCAGCCGAGAGCGCGTATAAAAGTAGTAAGAGGGATCTTTCTGTTCTTATCTATCCTTACATAGGAGACGTCGTTGGAGTCCATTTCGTACTCAAGCCATGCGCCTCTGTTAGGGATAACGGTAGCTTTGAAAAGATCCTTACCGGTCTTATCCTTTTCAAAAGCATAGTAAACGCCCGGAGAACGAACCAGCTGAGAGACGATTACACGCTCCGCGCCGTTTATAACGAATGTGCCGCTGTCCGTCATAAGCGGGAATTCGCCCATAAAAACTTCATTTTCCTTTACAACGCCTGTTTCCTTGTTCCAGAGAGTGGCTTTTACTCTCAGAGGCGCGGCGTAGGTAACGTCACGCTCCTTACATTCCGCCACGGAATACTTAGGCGTATCGTCAATGGAATAGTCAATGAAGTTGAGCACAAGATTTCCGTTATAGTCGGTAATAGCGGATACATCGCGGAACACTTCTTTAAGCCCCTCATTAAGAAACCATTCATAAGATTTCTTCTGCACCTCGATAAGATTAGGCATTTCAAGAGCCTCGTTTATCTTTCCGAAGCTCATTCGCGTGGTCTTACCGAGCTGTACCGGCTTGACATTCACCATAGTTCGGGTCCCTCCTTATAATATTGCGGGAATTTTTCCGAAAAATTTTATCGGAACTGTTGCAATTCTGCCGGAAGTATGGTATACTATTTAAAAAGCAACTTCAAAACGGCATAAAATCACATTATGATACAGTATATTATTATACCATATTAAGCAATACTTGTCAAGGACTTTTTTCAGATTTTTCAAATTTATTTTTTTAACATATCCCTCATGCGGCGTTATTTTTTCGCAGGCGGCGTTATTCCTCAGAATATCGGCTATTCCGCCTTTTTATTATGTTTTTCGGGATCTTAGGTTCTGTTGAGCCTGAGATCTTTATTTATGGTACGGCTGCACAAAAATTTACGCATTTCATAATATAAATTAAAAATATTTTTTGGAGCTGATGTATTTTATGAAATGCCTGACCTGCTTTCTCGGCGGAAGCTCGCCGAACGGTTTCCGCACACATTTCGACAGAATGACAGCCGATACCGGTTTCCATACTTACATAATAAAAGGCGGTCCCGGAACCGGAAAATCCTCGCTTATGAAGCGCCTTGCGGAAGCATTCCCCGACGACGACAAGGAAATTTACTGCTGTTCAAGCGACCCGTCCTCGCTTGACGCGCTGATATTCACAAAGCGCAAAGTCATACTCGTGGACGGCACGCCTCCCCATGTTTTTGAACCCGAATACCCCGGCGCCGTTCAGCAGATACTCGACCTCGGCGTTTACTGGAACATCAACAGGCTGAAAAATTCCAAAGACGCCATTATCGCCGCAAATTCGGCATACTTACAGCAGCACGCCCGCTGCCGGAGATATATCACCGCCCTTGCAGCCGTCATAAGCGACACCTGCCAGATAGGAACTTCCGCCCTTAACGAGCGCAAACTTGACGGTTTTACAGAACGCCTTTCCAAAAAATTACTCTCCAAAAAGGAACATTCCCACGAGGGAAAGCTTGAATTCCGTCAGCTGTCCGCTCTTACACCCGAGGGATATATAACAAATATTCCCGAAGATTACAGTATTTACCTGTTAAATGACAGTTTCTATGCGGGTTCGGAAAAGTTCCTGCGGAAGTTTTCCGACGCGGCAGTCAGAAAGGGTTATGACGTCAGCGTAAGCATCTGCACCGTTTACGGGAACGACAGCTTTGAACATATGCTTATTCCCGAACTGAAAACGGCGTTCTTCACCGCCGACCCGCTGAACGAACTTTCCGTTATTGCGAAGCAGCCGGTAAATTTCAGAAGATTCTACGATAAAAATATCATTTCCGCCAAGAAACTGCGGATCAGGTTCAACAATTCTGCGGCAAAGGATCTCCGCGAAGAAGCGGTGCTTTCCCTGAAAAACGCCAAAGCCGAACACGACGTACTGGAAAGCTTTTACACCCCCGCCGTGGACTTTGACGGCATAAACAGACTCTGCTGCAGCATGATCTCCGAAATAAAAAGCATTTCCGATTAAAAATAGAAAAGCCGCTCCCTATGCAGACTCGGGAACAGCTTTCTAAACAAAATGATACAACTAAGCTGTGCAAACATTTGCAGCGTTTGTGAGAAAGTATATTTTACCACAGCTTACATATAATTATACCATAATTTTCAGAAAAGTCAAGAAAATTTTATAAAAAAATCTCAAAAAGCGCAAAAATCTGTCCCTCAGCTGCCTTTCCGATACGTCAGAGCGACGGGATATATGCAAAACGCCCAAAACAAAAACTGCAAATTATATATCCAAATACTTGACAAAACTAAAGGAAAAGTGTATAATTTAAAGTGTTTAAATGTTTATTATCTGCCGTCTTTTGCATAAACCCAAAGATCGGCTGCAATAAAAAATTTGGAGGATAAAAAGTATGAAAAGAATAGGCGTTTTGACAAGCGGCGGCGATGCCCCCGGAATGAACGCGGCTGTAAGAGCCGTTACAAGAGCCGCTATCGCTAAGGGCTACGAAGTGATCGGTATCAAAAGAGGTTATAACGGTCTGCTTCACGGCGAAATAGTTCAGCTTGGCGTGCGTGATGTTTCAAATATTATCCAGCGCGGCGGCACCGTTCTGTATACGGCGCGCTGCCTTGAATTCAAAGAATGGGAATACGTTCTCAAAGCCAAAGAAAAATGTGACGAACTCAACCTTGTGGGTATAGTAGTTATCGGCGGCGACGGCTCGTTCAGAGGCGCTGCGGATCTTTCCAAAGCAGGCGTTCCCTGCATAGGTCTGCCCGGAACTATCGACAACGACATTGCCTGCACGGAATATACAATAGGCTATGATACGGCTATGAATACCGCTATGGAAATGATAGATAAGCTCCGCGACACCGCTATGTCCCACGACCGTTGCTCGGTAGTTGAGGTAATGGGCAGAAATGCAGGCTGGATCGCTCTTAACGTCGGTCTTGCCGTTGGTGCCGTAGGCGTTCTTGCTCCGGAAGTTCCCCGCAAGCTTGACGATATAATTTCCAAAATGGAAAATTCCAAAAAGACCATGAAGCAGCACTTTATAATAGTTGTTTCGGAGGGAATAGGTCATTCCGAAGAAATTGCCCAAGAGATCAAGGAAAAAACAGGTATCGAGTCCAGAGCAACCATTCTCGGTCACGTTCAGAGAGGCGGAAACCCCACCCTCCGCGACAGAGTTGTTGCCAGCGAAATGGGCTACTATGCCGTTGATCTTCTGGATCAGGGCATCGGCAACCGCGTTGTTGCCATGCAGAACCACAAGATAGTTGACTTTGACATCAAGGAAGCTCTTGAAATGAAAAAGCCCTTTGACGTAAATCTCTACAACATCGCTGACAAAATTTCGTTCTAAAATAACCGGCATTTACAGAGTAGGCAAACGCGCGTACAGTGCTTGGCGGACGGGGAGTTGCCGCCTTGACGAAAAACATACTCAGGTATGTTTGCGGTGCGTTTGCCGCATCCCGCTGAAATGCATAACAGGAGCTTTTCATTGGTATCCTCCCGATTATGCAGTTTAGCATAATTATAAGGAGGTATATATTTATGAAAAGCTTTTTTTCAATTTTCAGGCGCTCCGCAGGCGAACTGAAAAACATCCGCTGTCTTACCGTCACGGGAATACTTGTTGCCCTGTTCGTGATACTGGATATGTATTCCATAAGGATCGGAGATTTCATCAAGATAAATCTTGCGTTTCTCCCTCTCGCGTCGGTGGGAATGTTATTCGGACCCGTTCCCGCAATGCTGGCGGCTCTGGCGGGCGATTTCGTAGGCTGCTTTGTAAGCGGACAAACTCCGCTGCCGCTGCTTTCACTTACCGCCATGTCGGAGGGGCTGATATACGGCGTTCTGCTTTATGGGAAACATTCCCGCGCGCTTACGGCATTTTCGGTAATTGCAAGGCTCACCGACTCGCTGGTAATTTCCATACTGATGAATACTTCAGTGCTGATGTACTACGGGTTCATGTCAAGGACTATGGAACAATTCATTACGCGCATTGTAAAAACAGGTATCGAACTTATTTTCTTCATACCCATAATAATATTCGTTCTGCAAATCGTGCAGACGTTTTACAACAATATCGTAAAAGGCAGATATTCACATTCCTCGGGTGATGAATAACTTTATGAAAGGATAGGTCTTTATGGGATTTTTTTCACCTAATCCTGCTAAGCAGAAGCAGATCGAGCTTCAGAATATTCTTTTCAATACAAACGAAAAGAAATTAATGGTAACTCCCGAATTTCTCCACAATATGGCGGTAAATTATGCCTCAAAAAGAATGAAAACCGTCAACAAAATGAATTCAGGGCTTGTTTCCACCAAAACTCCCAGACACTTCTTCGCATATTACGATATTATGATGCAGAATCTGGACGAGCTTATACTTATAGAACCCTACCACGAGTTCAAAAACCCCGTACCCTCGGTGTTCAAGAACATGATAAACGAAAAGATGAACAAGTACATCGAGGCTATGATAAACCGCACTTGGAAAGAAGCCAACCACAAGTTCGGTCTGGGACTTGACGGGAAACGCGATCCCCTGCTTTACGGTCCTGTTCTGGACGATATTCTCCGATTCAGGGACAGATATCCGGAAGTGCTTCTTGAACACATATCCAATTCGTTCTATAAATCGGTATACGGTGTAAGCTTCCTTGAAATGGAAGAAAGGCAGGCTGCCGCGGAAGCGGTCACGGAGGACATTGAAAATGTTGACGGCGCGGAACACGGTGATATTCCCGACCCCGACGACGCCCTCTCCCTGCACGAGGAAGCCGAAAACGAACAAAACGCAGAATAACAAAAATTCCCTGTATCAAGCGAATTTATCACTTGATACAGGGATATTCAGTCTGCCGAAAAACATATTTAAAACAAACATATGTTAAATTTGTTTTGAAACAGTCCACCGGACTGTTTCAAAAGGCAAAAAGATAAACAACTTGTTTATTCCAAGGGGGCGCCCTCTACGTAGGGCAGCCCCCTCTTGCCGCCTGCGGCGGCAATTCACCCCTTGCGGAGCTTTTAACGTATAGGGGAGTTCCGCCGTCTGCGGACGGCGGCGGGGGCTCCGCCCCTCGACCCCGCAGCCTTGAAAGGCTGGCGAACTTTTTATGAATTTTGCGCTTCGCGCAAAATTGCAAACTTTCTCGACAAGCTGAATATCCCTGTATCACACGATACAGGGATATTTTTTACCCGAATATAAATTGATAAACTGTTCCGAATATCTCCCGCAGCCAGTATGTAGGAAGCAGCCACAGCGATGTTTTCACGGGAATGGCATATGCTTCCATTCCGTACTTTTCCGCTATCAGTGAAGCGCGGAACTGATGATAAATGTCCGTCACTATCGTCACATTCCCGTCAAGACCGTTTTCGGTCATTTTCTCTTTGGAAAACCGTATATTCTCATCGGTGCTTGTGGACCCGTCCTCGAGAATTATCCTGTCGGGGGAAATGCCCTTTTCCGCAAGAACGCGCCTGATACATTCCGCTTCGGAAATATCCTCGTCAGCGCCCTGCCCGCCCGAAGCAATACAGACCGCTTCGGGATTTTCTTTCAGAAAATCACAGGCTGCCGTTATACGCTTGTTAAGCATAAGGCTCGGGGCTTCTCCCTTTACCCTGCACCCAAGAACGATAACTACAGTTCTGCCGCTCGGCGGGGAATTCCCCGCCGCCGCTGTCATCTTCGCAGAAATCACCGCCGTTATCACAAGAAACGCCAGAAACAGCGCGGCAAAAAACAGCAGCACCCCGCGGAAAAATACATTCTCCCGAAAAAGCGCAAATATCCTGCTTCTGAATATTACAATCAGTAATAATACAGCAAATAACGCCATTCCGGAAATATTTCCGAAGTTGATTATCCCCGCGGTGACAGGCGCGAAGAACACTAAAAACCCGCAGATGAATATTATTTCAAGGCATATGGGAACAAATGCCATCAGAGAGCTTCTTTCAAAGCGTTGGCAAGCTGGTCGGGGCAGGAAGTTCCCTTGCCGCCACAGTCAATGCCTTGGAGACGTTCAACGGCGTCCTTTACTTTCATTCCCTTTACAAGAGCGGAAATGCCTTGGGTATTTCCGTTGCAGCCGCCTGTAAATTTAACGCTCTTTATAATATCCCCGTCAATTTCTATCTGGATATTTCTGGAGCAAACTCCTGTTGGTGTGTAGTTTATGGTCATTTTAATATCCTCCTTATTTTTTTATCCTTGCTACTCCCGACTTTACCGCCGCGTCCGCAACGGCGTCGGCGATGATGTTCGCTAAATTCTTATTGAACGCGTCCGGAAGTATGTATTCCGCACAAAGTTCTTCGGGCTTTACCGCCGAAGCGATAGCGTATGCCGCCGCGCGTTTCATTTCCTCGTTTATATCGCTTGCGCGGACTGCAAGGGCGCCCTTGAAAACCCCCGGGAAAGCAATAACATTGTTTATCTGATTGGGATAATCGGAACGTCCCGTTCCCACCACGAACGCCCCTGCGGCTTTCGCGTCCTCGGGCATTATTTCGGGCGTGGGATTTGCCATTGCGAAAATTATGGGCTTCTCCCCCATTGAACGCACCATTTCCTGCGAAACAAGGTTCGGCTTCGAGACTCCTATAAATGCGTCCGCGCCTTTCAGAGCCTCCGCAAGTCCGCCGCGGATATGGTTTTTATTGGTGATTTTAGCCATTTCGTAATGCGAGGGATTTTCAAACTCGTCGCCGTCACAGATGATGCCTTTTATATCCACCATTATAATATCGTCTATGCCAAGGGAAATAAACTGCTTTGCAATTGCGCAGCCAGCCGCTCCCGCGCCGTTTATAACAAGGGTCATGTCTTTGAGAGTTTTCCCCGCAACTTTTGCGGCGTTCAGCATAGCCGCCGAAGCAACGATAGCCGTTCCGTGCTGGTCGTCATGGAAAACGGGTATATCCAGCTTTTCTTTCAGGCGGCGTTCTATTTCAAAACATCTGGGGGCGGAAATATCTTCAAGATTTATCCCGCCGAAGCTGTAAGCAATGAGTTCAACGGTGCGGACAATTTCGTCAACGTCCTTTGAAGCAACGCATATGGGGAAAGCGTCCACTCCCGCAAATTCCTTGAAAAGCGCACATTTGCCCTCCATTACAGGCATTGAAGCCCTCGGGCCTATATCCCCGAGACCAAGGACTGCCGTTCCGTCGGTAATTACTGCCACAAGGTTCGCCCGTCTTGTAAGGTCATAGGAAAGGTCGGGATTCTTGGCAATTTCCAGACAGGGCTGGGCAACGCCGGGGGTATAAGCGTTTGAAAGCTGTTGGCGGTCGTTTACCTCACATCGGGAAATTACCTCTATCTTGCCTTTCCATTGGTAATGCTTTTCCAAAGACGACTGCATAATGTCCATATTGATACTTCCTTTTATTTTTCTTTTTTGTTTGCAAGCTTGACAATTCTGTCAATGTTCTTCTTGTCGGTGGTGGAACTTCCTATATATGTAGGATAAGCGTTATACAATCCGTGGAAATCCGAGCCGCCGGTCACGATAAGGTCGTACTTTTCGGCAATTTCCAGAAGTTTCCCGCGCTGCTCCTCATTTGCGGAATAGTGGTAAACTTCCACGCCGTCAAGTTTGCCCTTTGCGGAAAGTTCCTCCAGCAGTTCCAGCGAATCGTAATACACAGGGTGCGCCATAACGGCAACTCCCCTTGCGGAATGTATAAGGTCAAGCACGAAATTCACGTCGGGATATTCCCTTTCAACTATACAGGAACCCGTTTTCAGGTCAAAGAGTTCATCACTTAGTTTGCCGTAGAATTCGGTGGTATATCCGTAATCAATAAGCGCGTGCATTATGTGCTGTTTGAAAATGCTCTTCGAGCCTGTGGCGTATTTCATAACGCTTTCGGCAGTTATGGGGTAAATTTTCATAACGTTCTCGACCATTTCGCGGGCGCACGCCTTGCGTATCTCGCAGGCTTTTATACAAACGCCCTCTAACCTGTCGGGTTTCTGCGGAGCGTAGCAAAGAATATGTACCTTACGTCCGCGGGACTTGTCCCAAGCGGAAAGTTCCACCCCGGGCAGGACTTTAACGCCGTATCTATCTCCCAGAATCTTCGAGCGGGAAATTGACGACATGGTGTCATGGTCTGTAATGGATATGAACTCAATGCCCGTTCTTTTCGCCTGAACGATAATATCCTCTATTCCCAGAGAACCGTCGGAAAGCTTGGTGTGACAGTGAAGATCGCCAACCATATCTTCAGCTCCTTTTGCAATAAATTTCATATTAATGTATCCGCAAGACGGGAAAATTTATCGGAGATTTTGGAAAATTCAGGGTATAATATAAAGAACAACAACGAAATTTATGATGATAAGGATACACTGCTTTTTAATTATACCATAAAACTATAAAATATTGCAAGTGTTTTTATGAAATATATCTAAACAAACACCAAATTACAGAAATTTCCCCATGAACCATACATTTTCCGCGCGGAACTCCCTGCCGTTCAGGTAGGAAAGGCAACCGCTTTCGGAAGTGAAATCAAATTTCAGCTTATAGGAATACAGCGCCTGTGTTTTTATGCCGAACTCCCTGTTTACCCTGTTGATGCCGTATTTCCCATCGCCCAGAAGCGGACAGCCGATATAGGCAAGGTGCGCCCGTATCTGATGGGTACGCCCCGTGTGGAGTTTCACTTCCAGCAGAGAAAGTTTCCCGTCCGATTTCAGAACGGTATATTCGGTAATGATAGTCTTGTTTTCGGGGGTTTTCCTGCCGCTGACCTTTACGGTATTTGAAGCGGAGTCCTTTTCAAGATAAGCCGTGAGAATGTCGTGGTTCTTGGGCGGTTTCCCCACCACAATGCAAAGGTAGGTCTTTTCTATCTCCCTGTCCTTTATTTTTTGGTTAAGAATACGCAAAGACTCGGCATTTTTGGCGGCAATTACAATTCCGCCCGTGTTCCTGTCAAGGCGGTTGCAGAGCGCGGGGGCAAAGCTGTTTTCGCTTTCGGGGGAATACTCGCCCTTTTCGTAAAGATAGCGTTTCAGGCGGTTTATGACGGTATCGGCTGTGTTGTCGTTGTCCTCGTGGACTACCATGCCGTTTTTCTTGTCTATTAAAATTATATTTTCGTCCTCGTAAATTATGACAAGCTGTGATGGAACGTTCATAAACTCATTTTCGGAGAATGTACCGAAAAACTCGTCGTTTATGTACATCTGCACAATATCCCCCTCGGCAAGTCTGGTTGAAATTCCCCCCCGCCTGCCGTTTATCTTTATCCGCTTGTTCCGTATAGCCTTATACATCATGCCCTGCGGAAGTTTCGGGACT